>JANQQA010000358.1 GCA_028285205.1 Bythopirellula sp.
ATGTTGGTGGTGAAGGAGCCGTGCTGGGCGGAAAAGGTCTTCCAATTGCCGCGTGGGTTTTTCGTCTCCAGGTCGAGCAGATCTCCCACGATCAGTTCAGGGCCGACGAAGCCGGTGGCCAAGAATACCAAGTCGGCTGGCCAGATCTTCTCGCTTCCCTCAACTTCGCTAAACGGCGCGCCGCCTTCGACCGGCTTGGACCAGTCGACCGTCACGGTCTTGACGCCCTTGATGTGGCCCTTGCCATCGTCGACAAACTCAACGGTCAGTACGTTGTACTGGCGGGGGTCGTCGCCCAGACGGGCGGCAGTCTCTGCGTGCGAGTAATCAACGCGGTAGATACGCGGCCACTGCGGCCACGGGTTGTTTGCCGCGCGCTCTTCGGGTGGGGTATCGAGCAGTTCGAAGTTGACGATACTAGCAGCCTCATGACGAAGCGAAGTGCCGATGCAGTCGGCACCGGTATCGCCGCCACCGATAACAATGACATGCTTGCCCTTGGCGGAAATGTACTCCCCGGCAGCCTGTTGCGCCTTGTACATATCCCCATCCATCAGGCTCTTGGTATTGCGAGTGAGGAAGTCCATCGCAAAGTAAATCCCTTCCAAATCTCTTCCGGGACAGCGCGCCGTCGGGTCGAACGGCTTGGTCGCACCCGTGGCGATCAGCACCGCATCGTTATCCTCCTGGAGTTCCCTCGGATCAATGAAGTTAATCTTGTGTCCGCGTTCCTGCATAATCTGTGTCATGTGGCCGGGCGCGAAGTCTTCTTCGACACCTACATGCGCGCACGTGACAAACTCGATGCCTTCCTCCCGCAGCAGATTAATGCGCCGTTCGACGACTTGCTTGTCGAGTTTCATGTTGGGAATGCCGTACATCAGCAAACCGCCGATGCGGTCGGCGCGCTCGTAGACGGTGACCGAGTGGCCCGCCTTGTTGAGCTGCGCCGCGGCGGCCAATCCGGCAGGACCACTGCCGACGATGGCGACTTTCTTGCCCGAGCGATGCGTGGGTGGCTCCGCGACGACCCAGCCTTCGGCGAAGCCGCGATCGATGATGGCATTTTCGATGTTCTTGATCGTCACCGGTGGATCGGTAATCCCCAGCACGCACGCGCCTTCGCACGGCGCGGGACAGGCGCGTCCGGTGAACTCCGGGAAGTTGTTCGTCTTATGCAGCCGATCGAGCGCATCGCGCCAGCGGCCTTGATAGACGAGGTCGTTCCACTCGGGAATAAGATTATCGATTGGACAGCCCGTATTCGACTGACAGAACGGCACCCCGCAATCCATACAGCGCGCACCCTGCGTCTGCAGATGCTCTTCCGCGGGATCGGTGTAGATCTCCAGGAAATCGTTCGCCCGCTCCGCCGGATCGCGATAAGGGACTTGCTGCCGCTGGAATTCTTTAAAGCCTGTAGGTTTGCCCATAGTTTTTTCTGATAGCGAGTGTTGTGTTTTACTCTCGCAAAGGCGCGAAGGCGCAAAGGAGAGTGTTGAGATCTAAGTTTCCTGTTCTAGCCGATCGATCCTTCGCGATTTTGCGAGAGTTCCACTGCTAGACCGCCGCCATCTCCTGTTCTTTTGCCTTTCGTTCCTCGAGCACGCGTTTGTAGTCACGAGGCATCACTTTGACGAATTCAGAGACCGTCTCGTCCCAGCGATCCAAGACATCGGCCGCGACAGGCGAGTCCGTGTAGTTTTGGTGCAGCTCAATCAGCTGCTTTAATTCGAGGATGTCTGCCTCCTCGGCAAGAGGGTCTAAGTCGACCAGACCAAGGTTGCAATCCAGCCTGAACTTTTCGCGATCAGGTGCCCAGACGTAGGCGATACCACCCGACATGCCGGCGGCGAAGTTGCGACCCGTGGGGCCGAGAATGACCACCCGACCGCCGGTCATGTACTCGCAACCGTGGTCGCCGACGCCCTCGATGACCGTCAGCGCGCCGCTGTTTCGCACGGCGAAGCGTTCGGCCGCCCGGCCACGGAAGAACGCCTGTCCGCTAGTCGCGCCGTAGAGGCAGACGTTGCCGACCAGGATGTTCTCTTCGGCCTTGAAGGTCGACACCTTCGGCGGATAGATGACAATCCGACCGCCAGACAGACCTTTGCCAATGTAGTCGTTCGCGTCACCTTCCACTTCCAATGTCACGCCGCGCGCCAAGAAGGCACCAAGGCTTTGGCCGGCGGAGCCGTTGAACTTAAAGTGAATCGTGTCGTCGGGCAGACAGTCGGCACCGTACTGCTTGCAGATTTCGTTCGACAGAATCGTGCCAACGGTGCGATCGGTATTGACGATCGGCACTTCGGCGCGGACTTTCTTGCCCTCCTCCAGCGCCGGCTTGGCCAAGTCCAACAGTTTGCGTATGTCGAGCGAATACTCCAGACCGTGGTCCTGACCCTTCGTGCAATACCGACCGGCATCCGGGTACGGCGTTTCGATTGGTGAGAGCAAGTTGGTCAGGTCGAGTCCGTCGGCCTTCCAGTGCTTGATCGCCGCATCGGTTTCCAGGCAGTCGACGCGACCAACCATCTCGTCGATCGTGCGAAAACCGAGTTCCGCCATAATCTCGCGTGCTTCTTCGGCGACCATGAACAGGTAGTTCACCACGTGATCGGGCTTGCCAGCAAACTTCTTGCGTAGGTCGGGATCCTGCGTGGCGATGCCGACCGGGCATGTGTTGAGATGGCACTTTCGCATCATGATGCAGCCAAGCGTAATCAGCGGCGCGGTCGAGAAGCCAAACTCTTCAGCACCCAACATCGCGGCGATTACCACATCGCGGCCCGTTTTCAGGCCGCCGTCGGTTTGCAACACCACGCGGCTGCGCAGGTCGTTGAGAACCAGCGTCTGGTGCGTCTCGGCGATCCCCAGTTCCCACGGCAGACCCGCGTGCTTGATGCTGGTGAGCGGCGAAGCACCCGTGCCGCCACCATCGCCGGAGATCAGCACGTGGTCGGCAAAGCCTTTGACCACGCCGGCGGCGATCGTACCAACGCCTACTTCGGCCACGAGCTTCACGCTCACGCGCGACGCGCGATTGGCATTCTTCAGATCGTGGATCAACTGCTTGAGATCCTCGATCGAGTAAATATCGTGATGCGGTGGGGGGCTAATGAGCCCAACGCCGGGCGTTGAGTAGCGAATGCGGGCGATATTCTCGTCCACCTTGCGGCCAGGCAACTCACCACCTTCGCCAGGCTTAGCACCTTGGGCAATCTTGATCTGTAATTCGTCCGCGTTGGTGAGATAGTTGATCGTCACTCCAAAGCGACCTGAGGCGACTTGTTTGATCGCTGACCGTTTCGAATCGCCGTTGGGCAGCGGCTCGAAGCGAATGGGATCTTCGCCACCCTCTCCGGTGTTGCTTTTGCCACCCAAACGATTCATCGCGATGGCCAGCGACTCGTGAGCCTCCGCCGAAATCGAGCCAAAAGACATCGCGCCTGTGCAGAAGCGTTTCACGATTTCCTTGGCGGACTGGACTTCGTCCAGCGGAATGGCGTCGCCGTTCACACCGGGCTTGAAGCTGAGCAGACCCCGGAGTTGGCAACGAGTTTGCGCGTCGCGATTGATATGGTCGGCGAAACGTTTGTAAGCACCTTGATCATCGTTGCGTGCCGCAACCTGGATATCGGCAATCGCCTGCGGATCCCACATGTGACGTTCGCCCTCAGCGCGCCAATGGTATTCACCCGGATTGGGAAGCACCGGGAGCCGTACGGAACTCTCCTGCGGATAACCCAAGGCGTGACGACGTAGCGATTCCTCAGCCAGGACCTCGAAATCGACTCCCTGAATGCGGCTAGCAGTCCCCACGAACGATTTGTCAATCACTTCGTCGCGTAGTCCGACTGCTTCGAAGATTTGGGCACCCTTGTAGCTTTGCAGGGTCGAAATACCAATCTTCGCCATCACTTTGAGCATGCCCTTGGTCACACCGGTGAGATATTTTTGCACCAGCATGTGATCTTGGGCGGTGACCGGATCGATGACTTCGTGGTTGATCCCCGCGACAACCGCGGGATGATCGATTCCCTCGCCCGATTCATTGCTGTCGATGTCGTCCTCGACGCTGTCGATCAGACCATCGCGGCGGGCTTGCCACAGAGCTTCGAACGCCAGGTAAGGATTGATCGCGTCGGCACCGTAGCCAATCAGCAGGCAATGATGATGCACCTCGCGGGCCTCGCCCGTTTCCAGTACCAGACCGATACGGGTGCGTTTGGCTTGCTTGACCAGGTGATGGTGCACAGCACCGGAAGCCAGCAAGGCACTGATCGGTACACGCTCCGGCGAGATGGCGCGATCGGAGAGCACGACGAGCGAGTAACCTTGATCGACCGCCGCTTCGGCTTCGACGCAGATGCGATCGAGCGCCTGCACCATGCCAGCTTTGCCTTCGCTACGCGGCCAAGTCATATCGATCGTTTTCGTTTTCCACCCACGGCTCTTCTTGGCGTCACCGCCCAAGTGCTTGATGGCGGCGAGACTCTCATTGGAGAGAATCGGATACGGCAATCGCAACCGATGGGCGTGCGCTTCCGTGGTTTCAAGTAAGTTCTTCTCGGGACCGATATAGCACTCGACCGACATGATCACTTCTTCGCGAATCGAGTCGATTGCCGGATTCGTGACCTGCGCGAACAACTGCTTGAAGTAATCGTAGAGCAAGCGTGGCTTGTCGCTCAGGCAAGCCAGGCACGAGTCGTTGCCCATCGAGCCGATCGGATCTTTCTCGACCTGAATCAACGGCAACAGCATGAACTTCATCGTTTCGACGGTGAATCCGAAGGCCTGCATGCGTTCAAGCAACGTGGCGCTGTCGAAGCCGTGCGGTTCCTTGTTGGGCTCTAGGTCATTGATATCGAGCCGCTGGTTGCGGAGCCATTCGCCGTAGGGACGGCGGGCAGCGAAGTCGTCTTTCAACTCCTCGTCGGGGATCAATCGCCCCTGCTGGAAGTCGACCAGGAACATCCGTCCGGGCTGCAAGCGACCTTTCGTCTTGACGTTCTCCGGCTTGACGGTCGGCAGCACGCCCGCTTCGCTGGCCATGATGACGCGATCGTCGTGAGTGATGTAGTAACGGGAAGGTCGCAAGCCGTTTCGATCAAGCACGGCGCCGATGTACTTGCCGTCGGTAAAGGCGACCGATGCGGGGCCGTCCCACGGTTCCATCAGACACGAGTTGTACTCGTAGAAGGCGCGTTTCTGCTCCGACATGGTTTCATGATTTTGCCACGCCTCTGGCACCATCATCATCACCGCTTCTTGCAGCGTGCGGCCAGTCATCAGCAAGAATTCCAGCACATTGTCAAAGGTGCCCGAGTCACTACAGTCGGGCTCGACCACGGGGAACAACTTGGAGAGGTCGTCGCCGAACTCATCGTTCTGGGCAGTCCCCTCACGCGCACGCATCCAGTTTTGGTTACCGCGTAGCGTGTTGATCTCGCCGTTGTGGCTCATGAAGCGTAGCGGCTGCGCGCGGTCCCACGAGGGGAACGTGTTGGTCGAAAACCGCGAATGAACCATCGCCAGGTGACTCTTGAACTCTTTGTCCGCGAGGTCGGGATAGTAGTTGAAGAGTTGCTCCGTCGAGAGCATCCCCTTGTAGATGATCACCTTGGTCGACAACGAACAGACGTAGAACATCTTCGCCTGCGTGAGCGACTCGTCGGTGCGCAACCGATGGCTCGCCTGCTTGCGAATGAGATAGAGTTGACGCTCGAACTCATCGCCCTTCAGTCCCTTGCCGGCGGCAATGATGGCTTGCTCGATTACCGGCTCACCAGCCTGAGCGGTGGGGCCGATGTCGGCCGCCTTCTTGTCGGTTGGCACTGACCGCCAGCCAAGCAGCTTCTGGCCGTGCGCGGCGACCAGTTCTTCGAATACGGCTTTGCACTTCGCCCGTTCCGCATCCACCTGCGGGAAAAAGACGTTGCCTGCGGAGAAACTCCCCGGCTTGGGCAGGTCGACACCCAGGTCGGCCTTCACGGCCTTTTTCAGAAAACTATGCGGCAGCGCCGTCAGGATACCCGCGCCGTCTCCGGTGTTTGGCTCGCAACCGCATGCGCCGCGATGATCCATATTGCGCAAGATCTCCTCGGCATCGAGGACAATCTGATGGCTCGGCTGGCCCTTGATATGTGCCACAAACCCGACGCCGCATGCGTCGTGCTCTTGCGCCGGGTCGTAAAGGCCTTGCTTGGGTGGTAGCGAGGTCAGCTGATTCTTTTTATCCATAGCGATCACTTCCGATTAACTATTTGCTTCCGACTATTTTTGTATTCTCAAACGATTCGTGTATGCGTCTCACGGAGGCTCATCACAGGAGCCTCGACGGGGGCAGGGTTGAGTTGGCTATCAGACTGCAGCATTTCAACGAACTGCTGGCCGATCGTGCCCAACGTCGCGTCGCGACGATGGATGATGCCCAAGGGGCGTTCGACTTTAACGTCAACGAGCGGCACCTGCGCGAGCAGACCTGATTCGACTTCCCAGGCGACGGTCGATACGGGCAGCAGGCTTACGCCTTCGTTGATTTCGATCGCCCGCTTGATGGTTTCAATGTTGTCGAACTCCAACGCAACGTTCACGTTTACCTTGTTGACCAGTAGCAATCGATCGATCTCAGCACGCACCCGCAATTCTGACTCGAAGGCGACAAAAGGTGTCCCGGCGAGTTTGTCGAGTGTGATCGATTCTTCATCGGCCAACGAATGCGTTGGATGGCAAACCAACACCATCGACTCATTCCGCCACGGGATGACCTGCAGCTGACGCGACTCCTCGGGGTAGCTGACCAATCCCAGATCGGCTTCGCCATCTTCGACTGCTTCGACGACGCGCGCGGGATGCAGGTACTCCAGTCGGACCTTGGCGTCGGGATAGACCGACGAGAAAGATCGCATGAACGCGCTCATGTGTGCCAGGCCGACCGAGTAGATCGACGCCACTCGCAGACGTGCGGCGGTTTCGTCGTGGAGCGTGCGAACTTCTTCCACCAATTGGTCGTATTCCTTGACCAGCCGTCGGCACCCTTCGTAGTAGTGTTCACCTTCGTCAGTGAGCACAAACGGACGTTTGGATCGGTCGAGCAGCTGTATTCCGAGTTGCTCCTCGAGCTGGTGGATTACCTGACTCGCGCTCGACTGCGAAATGCCGTTATCGTCGGCAGCGCGCGAAAAGCTCCGCCGTCGAACGACGTCGCAGAAGATTTTGAGCGGCCTTAGTTGCATGTGTCTGTGTCTCGTTGTTTGATTGGGACGCTGAGCGCAGAACCTGTGCTCAAGCCTCAATCCGGTGACTCCGCTGGGGCAGTACCCGCTGCGTAGCATCACACCTATCGAACTCAACTCCCACCGACCAAATTCGGCCGGTGAAGGGGATTTTTCCGTTGCGAAACTGGCGGCAGGCTAACGACTTAGCAGCGGAGTCCATCCGCGCTGCCGGGATAAGAAAAGCCGAAACTAAGATTGCGATTGTCGATATCAGGCGCCACCAGCATCGAAAATCGAAATACTAGGATAGCCGCAAGCACTATCCCAGGTCAAGCTGCCTAAATCCGCAGATTTGGGGCGGTTTTCGGGGGATTGGCGGCGACTCAGCGGCTGAGGGGGCAGATTCTGCTGAGGTCTTGTCCGCTCACGCCGCCTCGACAACGACAGATCGAACTTTTGACGCTATCACAGCGACTCCGCCGCAGGATGCACCGTGCGCGGTGCAACTGGTAGCGCTACGCCGTATCGAATGCAGCAGACCGACCGAGCTGCCGAGAAGTCGCCTACTAGCCGTACTGCCAAAAGATCTCCGTCCGTGATCAGATCGATTTGCCGGCAAAAGCCAACTCAAGTGCTCGTATCCAGAAGTAGCTCAAGAACAACGCCATTGCCCAAAGTTGGACGGGCTGATCGAGAATACGCAATTCGATTGTCAGCCATACCACGGAAGCGGCGCCCTGTAGGACCAATACACCCACGTAGCAGTAACGCATCACGCTGCTGGCAGGTAGATCGAAGAGCGAATTGATGGTGCAGCCCCTGCGCTTAAGCACTATCGGAATGAGTAGGAACGAAGCCAACCAGGCGCACGCAGTCAGATCCCCTAACATGGCATGCTCGCTCGACAATTGGAAACCATCGTATTGATCAGCGGGAGTCAGCGACGCGGAAGGCGAGAAAGAACTACGCGCATTGTATCGCACATCTCACCGACCCGGCAACTTTTCGAAATCGTAGGCGTGGCCGCGGTCACGAAGAACTTCGGCCTTGAGAATCTTGTCGGGTGTCGGCTTTGGGCCGGGATCGTTCGGATCGCGTCGCTTGAGCGCGGACGCGGCATCCATGCCTTTGATCACTCGACCGAACACCGTGTGTCGGCCATCCAGATAGCTGGTTGGCACGAAGGTCAAAAAGAACTGTGAGCCACCCGTATCTCGTCCCGCGTGAGCCATGCTCAGACTGCCGCGAAAGTGTTTGCGAGTATTTGGGCGATAGCATTCGCACCGAATGTTGTAACCTGGGCCGCCGCCGCCCGTGCCCGTGGGATCACCGCCCTGCGCCATGAATGCGGGCAGCACACGATGAAACACGACGCCATCGTAAAACCCATCTTTGACCAACGAGAGAAAGCTGGCCACTGCGATCGGCGCGTCGTCCTCGAACAACTCGATTGTCACATTCCCGCGCGACGTATGTAGCACAACACGGGGCAGGTTGTCGGCTTCGGCCTCCCGCGCGCGGATCGCCTGTTCCTGCTGCCACTTTTGTTGGGTAGCAGGCAGGTCTTCGAGTTGCTTACGCGCCAGCTGCCAAACCCGATTTAACGGATCGCTTCGACCCTGTCCGGGAGGAGTCGTGCCCAACAGGTCCTTTGCTTTCGCCTGACTGAAATACTGTTGGGCGAGTGAAAAATCGTTCAGGTTATACGCCGCCAATCCTCCCCACAGCCATAGCTCCCTGGAGGTTTCACCGAGCCCGGACGCGAGCATCGAATTGATCAACGGCAACGCCTTCTCGTACTGGTCGCCGCCATCGCCGTTGGCATCGCCAGTGACATAGAACCCGGCAATCGATTTGAGCGTGCTGTTGACCATCGGGTCGTCGGTCGCGCCCGCCTTGTGGACTGCCAGCCCCGCTTGGACGATCTTATCGACCATCGCTTCGATCTGTTCGGTTAGCGCATCAATTTCCTGATCGGTCTTGCCGCGTCCAGGGCCGCTGGACTGTTTTTCGTTCGACTTTTTGGCCAACTCGACGTACAGGTCAGCCCATTGCTTTTGCAGTTGCTCAAAGGCTTGCTTCGCGGCAGTTGCCGCTGGGTTAGCCGGCGGTTGGGCGACTGGCGGCTGCGCGGACAAAGTTGCGATTCCGCAGGCGGAGCCGAGCAGAAAAAAAAGAAATCGGTACAACATCGTAGGTAACCTTATGTGGCTCTGGGCTGTAGGGCGCGGACTTTGGGCGGTAGGCTATAGGGCTTGATCACCGCGACCGAGGGCATCAGTCGTAGCAGGAGTCTATAGCTTATCGCCCTCAGCTTCGAGCCAAAACCCTCATGCCGAAACGAAACGCGAAACACCAGCCGCCTCACGAAGCGACCGAACTGCGAATTATCGGCGGACAGTTTCGTGGCAGCAAGCTCGCCTACCACGGCGATCCGGTCACTCGCCCCATGAAAGAGCGCGTGCGAGAATCGCTCTTCAATTTGATCAGCACCGAATGTCAGGGCAAGCACGCAATCGACCTGTTCGCCGGCACCGGCGCGCTCGGCCTGGAAGCGCTCAGCCGAGGTGCCCAGAGCGCGACCTTCATTGAAAAGCACGTGCCGACGGCCCACGTTGTGGAACAGAACCTCGCGGCGCTAGGTGTGGAAGATCGCAGCCAGTTGCTGACGACCAGCGCGTTTCTCTGGAGCAAACGCGATTTGCCGAATGCCAGGTTCGGGCTACCGCTGCTGGTGTTTTGCAGCCCTCCCTACGCGTTCTATCTGGAGCGGCAGGATGAAATGCTAGCGTTGATCGCCGCCATGCTTGAGCACTGTCCGGCTGAGTCGGTCGTCCTGGTCGAAGCCGACGGGCGGTTCGACTTTGCGCTACTCCCCGGCGGCGTGCGTCAAGAAAAGCGTGGCCCAGGCTGGGATGTGCGCGCGTACCCACCGGCGGTGGTCGGCGTATGGCGGACCTGATGGCGCGCTAGTCGGTCAGTGATAGTCCGTGTGTAAATTCGCTGGCCAGCTCACTTGCCAACTCGTCGACGAGTTGGTCTGGCAACGCAAAGCTCAAACGTTCCGCGGCCGCGTCA
>JANQQA010000361.1 GCA_028285205.1 Bythopirellula sp.
GAGGGCCGCATGCCGCAACGACTTTTTCGCTCATCACGCTTGGATTCGTGGCAGGCGGCGGGTTCGTGATTTACCGATTGCATTCCGGTGGCGCGACGGCCCAGTTCGTCAGTATGCTTGAATCGATCCCCGGCGGAGTCGGCAACGTGCTGGTTCCCTTCGCATTGGCGTCGCCCTGGCTGATCCTGATGACGTTCGCGACCATCCCGGCCCTCGTCGTCCGAGCAGTTCGGCGGCGGCGGGTTGAACAGGTGGAAGAAGACCTTCCACTCGTTCTGGATCTGCTCAACACACTGGCTCAGGCAGGCATTGGCTTCGACTCGGCCCTCGACAGAATTCTCGCCGCGCAACAAGCCGAAAGACCACTCGTGCAGGAGCTAAGGTCGTTTCAATATGACATTCTTGCCGGACGGCGGCGCGTCGAGTCGTTGCGTCGCCTCTCTCGACGACTT
Source organism: Bythopirellula sp. (assembly GCA_028285205.1). Lineage (GTDB taxonomy): Bacteria > Planctomycetota > Planctomycetia > Pirellulales > Lacipirellulaceae > Bythopirellula. The sequence goes on from JANQQA010000361.1 coordinate 453, forward strand.
CAGGTGCCGACGTTTTCCACTTTCATTTCTGCCATTATCCAGGCCGAACAGGTGGGCGCAGGCATCGCTCAGACACTCCGAATTCAGGCGTCCGAATTCCGCAGCCGCCGACGCGAAAAGGCTACCGCTGCTGCAATGTCGGTTCCTACGAAGTTGATTGTGCCGATGGTCATCGGGTTTCTCCCCGGCGTGTTTGTTGCACTACTCGGACCAATGCTGCACCAAGCGTTGGAAATGATGGACCGATCGCTGCGCAACATAACAGGAGGATGACGTGGTGTCGCAGGATGACCGAAAACCGAGACTACTCCGCGCGGACACCGGCGATCCGATTGTTGACGTTTTGCACCTTGCCACGTCGATGTGGCCGCGATTTGTGGGACTTCAGTTTCGTCGCCCTCTGCCACCGGGGCACGGGCTGATGATGGTCCCCTGCAGCTCAATTCACACCATGTTTGTGCGGTTTGCGATCGATGTATTTTTTGTATCCGCGGAAGGGGCTGTTACCGAGGTTCGTCCCAACGTCGGTCCCTGGAGAATCGTGTTGCCGAAAGGACCGGCACATGCCGTTCTCGAGGCGGCGGCGGGGAGCCTGCACATCGAACCAGGCACACCACTGGCGATCGATTTGAAGACCGACACCGTTCCTTCCCGGCTCCGGTTCCTTTCCGGCACAGTCAATGCCGCACCGAAGGAGAACGAGCAATGCTGAAATCCGTTTCCCCGGATCGTACTCCCGCTCGCTGCCGTCACAAATCGCTTCGGCAAGCGAACCGTGCGGGTCAGTCGCTGATCGAATTCGCATTCCTGTTGCCGCTGCTCATCATAATCATTGGGGCCACTTTGAGCTTTGGGCTGTTCTTCTTTCAGGCCAATGTGCTGCAGCAAGCGGTAGATGTCGGTGCACAAGAGTTGGCCCGCATGCCTTTTAGTCCGACCGCCGAAACCGGCCTCGGCGACCTGGCTGCCGGCGACGACACCTTACTGTGGGATCCAACAAGTGGCGATCCAGATAACCCATCCGATGGTGATCGATTTCGAATGCAGATTTACGATCCCAAGTATTTGGTGGTTCACGATTCGGAATGGGACGGATCGACAGTCCATAACAACGACTTTCAAGCGTACGTCGATACATGGCCTCTGCTGAATCGCCTGCTTGCGACCGTGATGGTCCGGGACGTCACCTACCCCGCGGACGATGACGAAACAACCGCGGTCACTCGTTTTCCAGGTGCTGTTGTAACCTACGTCGATCCAGGTTCCGATTCTGGCGGAACCGAAGAGACGGTGTTGATTCCTATGGTGAGCTACGACCCAGATACGGCCGCGGAAACGTTGGACCGCTTCTTGGCTCCCGTAGAGGAGATTCGCCCCGGTGGCGGTGAAGGTCCGTTTAGCGTGACAGCCAGCAATTCTGCGCCCTCATTTGTTCCAGGCATGGTGGCGTTGCGCATCAATTACCCGGCGCAAGCAGCATCGCTGATCAATCGCGTGGGGACCAGTGATGACGGAAGAATCGTGGGCGTCAATATCGTGGAAGCGACAGGGCCGACCGTCAGCGGATCGACAGGCAACAAATACACTCTCGCCGCCGACTCTGATACTCGTGGTGCTCACAGCGGCACTTACGGACTTGGGCGAGGACTCCTCGCAATTCAAGATGAAAATGGCGAATTAGCATTTCCCAACGGCGTTCGGCCGTACCGCACGGTCATGTCAGTCCAAGCGATCTACCGACGGGAGGTGTTCGAATGAGACGCCTCAGTTGGAACGAAAACCAACATGATCGTCGCTGTGGTCAGTCGCTGATCCTGATGTTCTTGATCTTGGTTGCGCTGATCGGCGTGATGGCACTCACTTTGGACTATGGCTTCGTGCTATTGGCCAGACGCCAAATGCAAACCGGCGTCAACGCTGCGGCGAAAGAAGGTTTGCGTGGGATGGGGGATCCAGCAACTTCTGAACTTGACCGTCGCGAGTCGGCTAGAGAATTGCTGCAACTAAACTATGACGACGACTTCGACCTTACCGCCAATAACACAAACGTCGGGGCCGGCATCGATAGTTCGCTGATCCAGCGCGACCCGAGCAAGCCTCCCGGGGACGAACTGTACGCGTACACGATCGGTGGAGCAGATACGACGCTTGGCCAGGATCTGGCGAATCGCTCGAACTTCGTCTACCGGCCAAACAACTTCCAGCTGAACGAAGGCAACGAAATCCATGGGGACATGGTCGTTGGCCAATACGTCGATTCTTTGGGTGCGTCTCCTCGCCCCATTTCCGGCGACCTTCACGAGGAGTTTTCCAGCTATCAGCGCATGGACTTCCGAACTTCCGATGAGACCGATTATGAAACAAGCGAAGGGGACGATGCATTTCTCGTCCGAATGCGTCGCACGCACAATCCAGACGGCCTGGACGAAGTCGCGGATGTCAGTTCCCGAGGCGGCGGCCTGCCTCTGCTTCTAGCACGCGGCGGTTGGATGAACGCCGAAGACGCTTCCACCCCATACTCTGTCCGCCGCGACGGCGTGACTGTTCGAGGTACAGCAATAGCGTCAGCGCGCAACGCGAAGTCAGTTGGGACGTTTGACGGCTCACTCGACTTGCCAGGGGCGCCTCACTTAGCCCTCGAAGTCGGCTCTTGGGGAATTTTTGCAGAAGCCAGTGCTCGGCCGGCGCAGATCGACGCTCAGGGAATCCTGCAAACAGTGGCGGTCGCCTATATGACCGACATTATCACTGCCGGGTCACCGGCTGTTGTGGAAGTTCCCGCATCGCAAGGATTTCCCGATCCGGAAAACAATCCCAGCGAATATTTTGATATCCGAATCGATGATCAACTCTACACTGTCAGCGACATCAGTGGGATCAATTGGACGATAACGCCAGAACCGCCAAACACTTCAGGGCAAATTCGGGCAGACGAGAGTGTCGTCGGGGTCCATCTCTCACTGCAACTTCTCGCGAGTATTCCTGATGGATCGTCAACGACAATTCAGGTCAATGCGTCAGATGATTTCATTGACCCTGATGGAGACGCGACGGCAGCCTTTCAGATTCAAATAGATATCGACGATGCGTCACAGATCGAAACACTAACAGTGACCGATATCGACGATGACGATCCGACGATGTGGACTGTTAGTCGCGGTGCCGGTGCTGGACCGCACCTAGCTAATGAGGAAGTCCGGATCCCTTTTGCTCGCTCCCTCGCCAGCAACATGGATTCCTCGGCCACACAAATCTCCGTCCAGTCCGTGCTAACCCCCATCGATCCCGACGGGATCCCTGCACTCTACTATCTTGTCACGGTCGACGACGAGACGTTGCGCGTAACCGATATCAGCGATGACGCAAGCGGATTTCCCACGATGTGGACTGTGGAGCGTGGTGCGATGGGAACAACACCCGCGGATCATTCTGACAATGACCAAGTACGTCCGTTGAGTGCAGGTGCGGTGATCGGCATGGTGCGTGTGGGGAGCGGAGGCACTGATGACTCCTCCACGCAGATCACGGTCGACACTTCAGAAGTCCTGTCAAGTTTTCGTGATCCCGACAACATGCCGCGCGCCATGTACCGGGTGCGAATTGACAATGAGGTTCTCCTGGTTCGTGATATTGATGAAACTGACGATACGCTTTGGACTGTTGAACGTGGAGTTGCGAGCGCTGCCTCGGCACACGCTGCGAACGCAGTCGTCTCCTGGGCAGAATCGGTCTCCTTCGGCGATGAGGCCAAACCATGGGAGCAATTTCCAACAACTGACGCCGCGATTCGCGCGCAGCTGAGCGCCCCAGTGACTGTGACAAGCTTCGTTCCGATCTACCAGGCGGATTCCGTGCAGGCCTACTCGAATCGTGTTGTTGCATTTGGCGGAGCATTTATTGACTCAACAAGTGGAACGGCTCAGTCCTGGGATTTTCCCAGCAGTAACCCAACACGGCTTGGAATTACGATTGCGAAACAAGCGCGCCAGGTTGTGCTCGAAAACGGGACGGCTACTTGGCCTAATCGGTTTGCTCGCGACGTAACAACTGTGGATCTCTCCGACCTCATTGAATTTCTCCATGCTGGACACCAGCAATTCGACAATGCAGTTCTCCTCGCTCCGGCTTTAGTACGTTCCATACATTAACGTTTCTGTTGTCCCGTTCGACGCAACTCGATGGAAGACTCTGTTTCCCAAATTGAAGACTCAGATCGCGATGCCGCGCGGCGCAACGTGATGTTCGGGTTGCTGCTAACGGCGGCGGCGTATTTGGCCTACGCGAACAGCTTCGCGGGTGTGTTCCTGCTCGACGACTATGCCTGCATCGTCGACAACGCTGCGCTTAGGTCCTTGAAGGCGACCTGGCAGGCTTCGAGAGACGAAATTCCGGGCGGGCTGCGGCGACGTGACGTTGGGCGCTGGACGTTTGCCCTGAACTATGCTGCGGGCGGGATAGAGCCCTACGGCTATCACTGGGTCAACCTGGCCATCCACATCGCCGCCGGGCTGCTGTTATTTGGCATTGTGCGGCGCACGCTCGACCTGCCCCGCTCACCCGAATATCTCCGCGAGTCCTCGGGCGTGCTCGCTTTTGTTGTCGCCTTGTTCTGGCTGCTGCATCCGCTACAGACGGAAAGTGTGACCTATATCGTGCAGCGAATTGAATCGCTGATGGGGCTGTTTTTTCTGGCTTGTCTGTATTTTGTGATCCGCGCGGCTGACTGCGGCCCGGATGCTTCTGTGCGGCGCCGGGGCTTCGGGGCGCTGGCGGTCGTTTCCCTGGCGCTGGGGCTCTGGACCAAGGAAGTCATGTTTGTGGCACCATTCGTGGTGGCCTGTTACGACTACGTTTTCCTGAGCCGATCCTTGCGGAAGAGCTTGGCCGACCGCGGCGCGCTCTACATATCGTTTGCGGTGTTGCTCGTTATCTACTTCGCATCCACACTGAAACGTGTGCCGGTGTCTGCCACGAACTCGGGCCGCCCCACCAGTTGGGAATATCTGCGCTCCCAGCCCGGCGTGCTACTGCACTACTTGAAGTTGACCTTTTGGCCCGACGACCTGTGCCTCGACTACGGTTGGCCGATTGCGACCGACCCCCTCGAAATCTACGGCAAAGGCGCAGTGATTTTGGTGCTGCTGTCTATCGGCGCCTGGCTGCTTTGGAAACGCTCCTGGGTGGGGTTCCTGATCATCGCTTTCTTCCTGATCCTGGCACCGACTTCGACCATCGTGCCCCTGCACCTGGCGTTTGAGCACCGGATGTACCTTCCTCTGGCGTGCATCGTCGCGTTGGTCGTTATTGCGGCTTTCGTGGCGATTCACCGGCTGGCGGGCGCTCGGACCTCTCTGGCGGCTGTACTGATACTGCCGATGACACTAGCCGTCGCCTGGGCGTTAGGCGCCGCCACCTACCAGAGAAACTTGGACTATCTCAGCGCCGAGCGGATGTGGCAGGATGTGGTCGACAAGCGGCCGCGAAATCCGCGTGGCCTGGTGAACCTGGGACGCGCTAAAGCCCTGGCCAACGACAAGGCCAAGGCCATCGAAATGTTTGAAACGGCGATGCGGGTCAAGCCGACCTACTCCCCGGCCCCGTACAATTATGGGGCGTGGCTATCGGATCGCTGGAACGAGCCAGAGAAAGCGATTCCCTTGCTCCAGAAATCCATCGAAATTCGACCGCGGGAGAGCGATTATCATTTTGCGCTCGGCAACGCGCTACGTCAGGCAAAGCGAACGGAAGAAGCGCCGGACGCCTATCGTAAAGCACTTGAACTCAACGACGCGAACCACGACGCCCGTGACAATTTGGCGATGGCCCTACGAGAATTGGGACGCTACGAGGAGGCGGAATCCACGTTGAAGGAGGCCGTTGCACGCAACCCAGATCCCTGGCTAACCCATATGGAGTTGGCCAGAGTCTGCGTAGCCACAGGGAGGCCCTCGGAGGCGTTGCGGCATTTCGATGCGGCGATGCGATCGCGGCCGGACCAACCGCTGCTGGGAGGCGAATTGGCTTGGCTGCTGGCCACGCATCCGGACGAAGCAGTTCGCGACGGCCAGCGCGCTGTCCGCCTGGCGATTGCGGCTCGCGACAGCGCACCCGATTTACACCTGGTATGGGACGCGTTGGCCGCCGCTCAGGCGGAAGTTGGCGAGTTCAATGAGGCAGTCAAGTCTGCCGAACAAGCCCTGTCTCTCGTTGGGACAGCGGACGAAATTAGTGCCGATGAAATGTCGGACGAGATCATAGCGAGAATAGAACTGTATCGTTCGGCGCAACCATTTCGCGATGTGGCAGCCGAAGAAGAGCAGTCGGGTACAGAAAAATGATGGTTACAAGAATTGAGCAACCAGCGACTTTCAACACGGAATTCTCGGAAAACGATACGGCGCTATGCTTGGTCGTGATTGTGCCCGCCCTCAACGAGCAGGCCACGATCGGGGAAATCATTCGACGGATTCCTCGTGAGATCGACGCAGTGACGGATGTCGAGGTTGTCGTCGTGGATGACGGCTCGACGGACCAAACCGCCCAACTGGCGCGCGAGGCAGGAGCAACGGTCATCCGACATCCGCGGAACTTGGGAGTCGGTGCGGCATTTCAAACCGGCGTCGATGCGGCCTTAACGATTGAAGCGGACTTGATCGTCAATATGGACGCCGATGGGCAATTCCGCCCCGAAGATATTCCCACATTAATTCGTCCGATCCTGGAAGAGGGCTACGGCTTTGTCACTTGCACTCGCTTTGCGGATGAGAACAACCTGCCCGAGATGCCTCGCATCAAACTGTGGGGCAACCGAATGATGTGCCGCCTGGTCGGTGCGGTCACCGGCGGCCCGCGTTTCACCGATGTGTCGTGCGGCTTCCGAGCCTACTCGCGCGACACGGCCCTGCGGTTGAACTTGTTCGGCGCCTTCACCTACACCCAGGAATCGTTTATCGACCTGGCCGCCAAAAATGTCTCCATGACGGAAGTCTCGCTGGTCGTTCGTGGCGAGCGCGAGCATGGTCAGAGCCGGGTCGCATCGAACCTTTGGCGGTATGGATTTCGCACGCTGACGATCATCTTGCGAGCGTTACGCGACTGGCGACCGCTGTTGTTCTTCGGTTCAATCGCCGTGTTGTTTCTGACGCTCGGGGCTGCGCAATTGGGATTTGTCAGCTGCTGGTGGTTGGCGACCAGCAAAACCGCACCCTGGACTTCTCTGATCACTCTCGGCGGAATTAGCACCGTCATGGGCATCGCATTCGCCGTCCTGGCATTGATTGCTGATCAGATCGGACGCGGTCGAAAGATTCAGGAAGAACTGCTGTACCACGAACGTCGACGATACTACGCACAACGAACGAAGATGCAATCGGGAGAGACAAGCGAGGCGCCCGCTGCTCCTTGATGAGTTGGCCCAGCATTTTCTTCGAATCGTACAATCGTTCAATACTTGGAGCATCGTTTGCGATGACATGTGATGGGGCTTTGCTGCTGGTTGGCACCTATTGCGGTCTGAACAAGGGTGACCGACTGATGCAGCAAGTCATGATCGATGGCGTGCTGGAAGCGCTTCCCGAGACGCGTGTGATAATCGCATCCCCATTCAAGGAGATTGATTGCGAATTCTATCCGCGGGCTGCTGTCGTCAAGGCATCGCGGAGAAACCTCCCATTGGCGCTGCTGAAATGCCTGCTGCTTCTATTGCCCTATCGAATCCGCATTTGGCTGGCCCGCCGGAATCACGAGTGGGCAACGTACTTGCAGGCAGATGTGGTCGTCGACTTAAGCGGCGACATGCTAACTGAAGACTACGGAGTGCTCATCGCGATCTCCCATGCGATACCGCTCTTCTACGCCCGCATGTTAAGTCGTAAATACATGGTGATTGCACAGTCAGTCGGCCCGTTTCGCTGGACAAGAAAACTCTACCTCTGGCTATTGCGAGGTGCCAAGGCCATCACCGTTAGGGATCCGATCTCAAGAAGATACCTGGAGCAATTGCAACTAGCGAACGTCCAAGAGACGGGCGACCTGGGGTTCCTGCTGCGGCCTGCCGCCTCGACTCAAAACGTGGTACAGGAAACGTCCCAAATTCGAATCGGAATTGCTCCCAGTGGATTACTGATGCAAAAGTTCTCCTCGTCCCAAAACGGCGCGAAGTCGTCGATTGATGCGATGGCGGAAGTGTTTAACCGACTGGCCACACAATTCGAAGTGCATTACGTCTTGATTCCTCATGTTCAGTCTCCGCGCGGGCAGATTGATGATGCCGCGGTCTGCCAACAACTTGCCCAGCTTCTGGACGCTCCGGTAACTCAAGTTGCTCCCGACCTCACACCCGCGGAAGTTAAGACGCAAGTAGGCGGATTGGACCTGCTGATTGCATACCGAATGCACGCGGCGCTGGCCGGATTGGACAGCGGGATTCCCACGATCGCAATTTCGTACAGCCACAAGACAGACGGACTTTATGAACGACTCGGCCTCTCGCATTGGGTCGTCCAGAACAACGAGAACTTATTGTCTTCGCTGGAACATAAGGTTTGCGAGTTGATCGACAGCCGCCAAGAAGTTGTTGCTCATTTGCAGCGAGTTTTACCTGGAGTACGTGACGACGCGAAGAAGAACCTGGACCTCGTGATTGCGGAGCTCAGCCATGGTTCATAGTTTCGCTGTCTACGTGCCCGCGGGCTCGCCGTCTGGGGAGCCAGAACCAGTCATTTCAGCGCCTGCAAATATCACAGAACATGCTGGATTAATTCACGGATGCAGGGTTTTCGTTTCAGGAGACAAGCGGCTGGTGGAAACTGTCACGAGTCCTGATGGTTTCGCTGTCTGTATCGGTGGAGCTTACTCGAGGAATGATCTCGTAAAGCAGCTATTGGCAACTGAGGATCAGATTTCTTTGGAGAACTTGGTCAGCAAAACTCCGGGCCAGTACTGTGCGGTCGTCGGTTCGGACAAGCTGCCGAGACCAATTGCCATCACCGACCCCTCAGGCCTTCGGTCATTGTATTGTCTCAAGTTGCCCCATGGCTTGCTGCTCGGCTCCAATGTGTCGATTCTGCGATTGTTGGCCGGAGATCAAATTGCCGTGCCCAACCACATCGACGAAGCCTTTCTGTTCCGCTATGCGTATTTGCCTCCCGGCAGAACAGTTTACCGTGATGTCGAAGAATTAGGGCCACAGCAGTTCGCGTTGTTGGGACCCGATGGAGTACAAGATAAAAGCCCACTTCCGATCAGTTGTGAGATTGTCGCAAATGGTGATGACCCCTCAGACGATTTGCACGACGTATTGCTGGAATGTACGCGGCAACAACTCGGCGATAGAAAGCGAGTCGGCGTTTTACTCGGCGGATTCGATTCGGCGTTGGTAGCGTCGCTCCTCTGTCGGCTTGGAGCAGATGTTGAAACATATTCATTTCACTACGCCGAAGAAGAATTCAATCAGCCTCTGGCGGAAGAACTCTCTGCCTATCTCGACATTTCGCATCATTGGGTCGAGATCAACGCGGAAATCGTGCAGTCGGGAATTCAGTCCTATGGCGATTGCTGCAACTCTCCCACTGTCTGGCCGAATTACGTGGTCCAGACTCAGCATCTCTGCCGAGTTATGGCCGAACAGGGAATGGAGTGTGTGTTCAGCGGCGATGGATGCGATACGGCGTTCTTGGGGTATCCGAGTACTTTTCGCCGTGGCACCGTCTATCAAAGAATGCCGAAGTTGCCTCGATTGCTGGCAAACGGAACTGCCGGTACGGCGGATGCTATGGGGATGGAGTATCTGCTTGGTCATACCTTTCGAGTTGCCAAGTCGCTGTTGCATGCATCAACAGTCGCAGTAGACCAGCGGCCTCTCAGGAGTTTCCAAGTATTCGACCCTCACGGATACCGTCGGCTGACCGGTAAAAGTTTTCCAGCCGCGTCAGAAAGTGAGCGCGTGCTGGATACACTGGGAGAGAAGATCAATGAGATGAGCTATGCTCGGAAGATTTACTTCGGCAAGAGCCAGATTTCGCCGAACAAGAATAAGCTGATCAGCTCGACCGACGTGTCCGGGCTAATGATTGAGTCACCTTACCTCCACCCAGCACTGAAAGCGTTTGCGACTTCACTGCCGGACGAAGCGCTCCGTCCTTCTGGTAAAGAGTCGCTGAAAGAGGGAAAGGCCTTGTTAATCCATTTGGCTGAGAGCCGTGAACTGCTCCCCCCCAAGATTATTTTTCAACCGAAACTCGCCGCCATTAAGTCACCGGTCGACAAATGGTACGCGGGGAGGCTGCGGTCATTCTTGATGGAAATGATGAAACGGCTTCCATTCGAAGCGAACGAACGCTACATCCGCAGCCTCATCGACGACCTGGCCGCAGAACGGTTCTACAAACGATATTTATCTGACGATATGGTGGTCAGTCTGGCAGCATCGTTATTGGCAACTTATGCAAGTTACTTCCCCGTTAGATAAAACCAATACGCGACGATACATTTGGCTGGCGAAGCTCTGCTTTTCCGCAGTACTAATCGCCTATTGCCTTTCCTTGGTTGATATCAGGGGATTCGCCGGGCAGATTGCCTCGGCGGATACGACGCTGGTCTTGGTTGCCATGGCTATCAATTTTTTGGGGACGATCGTTGCCAAATCGGCCATGGTTTGGTGGCTGGCATCGAGTCCCTCGCAACATGTCTCGCTTTGGCGAGTCATTTCCATCCATCTTAGCTTGCGATTTTATACGCTCTTTCTTCCTCGAGCCGTGGTTGTTGCAATTCGTTGGTCGAAGTATCGATCGCTGACACGCAACACCGAAGCACTTGCACTGCTTTCGCTAGACATGCTTGTTTCCCTGCTGTTTCTTTCAACAGGTACTCTGGTGTTTTCGTGGCTGGGAAGCATGGAAAGTGATTCGCACGAAATACGTTGGATCGCACTAGCATGTACGCTGGGATTAGGGGCAGTGCTATTTGGTGCGTTTGCTGCCCCATCGCTTCTGAAAAGTACATCGACGGAAGACGAATCTCTCACGCTGGCAGGACGCCTGTTTTTCAAATGGCGACAGGCGGTCGAGGCATTGCAACTACTCAAATGGAAAAACTCCTTGGTGATTCTGGCGGCAGCCGCATCGAACTATGCGTTATTCCTGTTGAGTGCTTATGTATTATCGATTTCGATGGACCTGGGTTTGTCGTTTATTGTTATTGCATGGGTCAGGTCTGCGATCTTACTACTCGCACACATCCCGATTACGGTAGCTGGGTTGGGCGTGCGTGAAGTCGGATTCATTTCGTTTTTCGGCCTCTACCAAGTTTCTCCTGAGTCGGCACTGGCATACGCAATGCTCTCGTTCGGAGTACAAGTTGGGCTGGGAGCAATCGGAGGCATTTTGGAAGCCTATCAATGGTTATCTGCTCGGGAGCATTCTCATGAAGGGTAAAGGGCCCGTTGTCCATTTGGACCGGACACGGAAGGCCAAAATGATCGAGGCGTTTTTAATTGATGGGCTTGGCCATGAAGTCGCAGGCCTGAGAATTCTAGATATTGGCTGCGGGAACGGGCAGATCAGCAAGTACTTTTCCGGCCGAAACGAAGTCTGTTGCGTCGACCTCAGCGATCGCCGTTCTGACAAAGAATGCTGTTCGTTCTTCTCCGTTAAAGACGAACACCTGCCATTTGAAGACGATTCATTCGATGTCGTAATCAGCCATCACGTCATCGAACACGTCGACAACCAACTGGCTCACTTGGCCGAGATAAAACGAGTACTGAAACCGGATGGACTCGCGTATGTCGCCTGTCCTAACGGCGGCTCTCCGCTTATGGCTGGTCATGTTGGGAACGACCAAGTTCCGACCTTGAGTGGAATCCTTCAATTGCTGGGCGATCAAGGATTTCAAATTGAAGAATGCTATACGAGATTGCTCAAGCACCCACGAAAGTACCATTGCGAGACCGCAGTGGGACGCTTTCTGCCGACGTTCTTTTTGAAGTCCATGCGCCGCTGGTATCCCGGACATTGCTTCCTGTTAAGGCGATGAATGTGTTTTGGTACTGCTTTTTCATCGCTTCAATATTTCGCGATATAACTCAAAGTGCTGCTGGGCGACCGGCGTCCAGTCGATTCGCTCAAGTTGCTCCCTTTGCTGGTGGCGAGAATCCGTCGTCTGACTGTTCAAATGACGTGATATCGTTTCGGCCAGAGACTCTGGATCAAATGGGTCACAGACGTAACTGGAATCAATGGCCAACGAAGACAGACCTCCTTGAGGCGAGACGATCATCGGAACACCGAGGCTGCCGACCATAGTTGCGGCGCCGGATTGAGCATCGAATCGCCGGTAGGGAAATATGGCCAGCTCAGCGATCCGACAAAGAGAGAACAGCATCTCATTCTCGATAAATCCCAGCCGATAGATGGTCTGCTTCGGTTCACCTCGACTCGCCAGTTCTGAAATTTGGCGGCCTGTCGAATACGTGCCCAGTAGATGGCTGGCTAAACGCGACACCAAGCTTCCTCCCTGCCAGACTCGCCCTGCAACGATTAAATCAACATCAGGGTGCTGCGCGGCGACGCGTGGCCAGGCTTGCAACAAAAGATCGACACCTTTGTATTCGCGGATATTGCCGAAGTACAAGACGTAACGCCGATCCGGATTCAAGTCAGCGGCCCGATAGTCGTCGTCCGAACGTTCAATGAATGACGACCTTTCACGAACAGGCGCTCCGTGCGGTATCACAGAAATTTCGTTCCTGGGCTTAGCGCCCGATGAGACAACGATATCTGCGCCACCTTCCGTGTGCACAATAACATGGTCCACTTCTCGAAGTAACCGGCGCTCGATGGGACGCAATGGTAGGATAGTCTCGTGGGGCGATGGATTGTGCACGGTCAGAAGTGTTTTGCGCCCCATGCGGGCTGCTCGATTGGCGATTCCGCGCAACATGTGCGCGGTGATGGGTGTCCAGTATTGGATATGGATCACGTCCGGCTTGTGCTCAAGGGGCGAGTTCCAAGTGCTGGGACGGGCATAGTGTAATTGTTGCCATCCGTTGTCAGCGCGGTGCCGCCCGGCCGATGGATAGAGCATCTCTGGATAGAGTTTTTTGAAATCAACTCGCTGCAGATCGACCTGTGGGATGTTGTCAAGCGCTCCTGCCAAGTAATCCGAATACGGGCTAACGCCGCGCACCTGGGGACCGAACGTAGACACCATCGCCACGTGTATTCGTTCATCTGCCGGTTGCTGCGTCATGAATTCTCTTTACGCGTGTATAACGTTCTAGACTACTTGTTACCGTCCTGCCTCGCGGACATACGGCTTTTGAGGTGTTGAAAGCGAACTTCGCGGGCATAGGAAAGAGCAAATTGCTCTAAGGTCACTTACTCTCGACGCGACGACGTTTCCCACTTGTGAATTGACCCGATACCCGAACTTGATCCACTCAGAATGCTAAAGAATAAAGATTTCATCCTTGGCTAGTCTAGGATGAAGAATTCACAAGTTCGAGCGGCGGAGTGGTGGAGCAGGGCGGTCGATGACCTTGTGAGCTGTGCGCTCAGTGGTGGTGGTTGAAGGTCAGCGCCATTAAGCGGCGCGCCGGTCTCAAGAATCCGGACGTTCCCAATGCTTTAGGCGAATCGGCGTTATATTCCTCAATTTCTCTCGCTTGTAATGAAGAAGGACAACGAGTCCAACAACTCTTTTCACTTGGGGAGGGAAGACCATGAAAGTAGCAAGAGTCTTTCTGATTGCCGTGGTAGCGGTGGGGATTGGAGTGGTGGGCGCGACCGCTGCCGACAAGGCCGCTGAACCTCAATCTGAGACGGCGGCGGCGTATATCCTCAAAGGACAGGAACTGTATGCGGATAAGAAACTTGAGGAGTGCCGGGAAGCCTTTCAGAAAGCAGCCGAACTTGAGCCAAATAACCTGACCGCAAAAATGGGGCAATTCGCCATACTGGCGGAACTCGGCCGACCGGATGAAGGGCTTGCGGTTCTGGACAAATGGATCGAGGCGAAACCGGACGATCCGCAACGCTGGGGGGCAAGTTTCACGCCGCAGCCCATGCAAAACGTCCCGAGTTAGCACTTAAGGCTGCCGACAAACTAATCCAACTAGAGCCAGACAAGGGAGGCCATTGGATCGGTCGAGGGCAAATGCTGGCAGCACTCGACAGGAGGAAGGAGGCGCTGGAGGCCTTTGACAAGTCGGTCGTGATGGTACCGAAGCATGAGGCGGCCTGGACCAACCGGGGCGCAATATTGGTCGACTTCGGGAAGTACGACGAAGCAATCGAATCGTGTGGCAAGGCTATTAAACTTAGTCCAAAATGGGCAGACCCTCGGTACAGTCGTGCGAAGGCGTATGCGATGAGTGGTGATTCAACAAATGCCCTGTCCGACTTGAAGAAGGCAATCGAACTTCAGTCCCGCCTTAAGAGCAAGGCATCGATAGATCCCGATTTCAAGAGCTTACACGACAACGCGGAATTCAAAAGCCTCACACACGGGGGGAACATTCCGCCAAAGCGGTAGAAGCCGATCGCGCTGTTGATATCCCAAGGGCCGGAAGCATTACCGACAATTCGCCTGAACGGGGCGCTCCCGGCACCGCGAATCAAAAACGGTGTGCCAATGTGGACGTCAGTCCGAACGCCGGCACACTTTCGACTCGGCACACATCACAAGTTAAGCTCACATTTCCAACGCCTCTTAAGGTCGCGAATGTCGTCGCGCTTCCGGAGTGATGACCAAATGACACGCTATCATTTGGTCATCGGTCCTACTTGACTCATCTTTTTCTATCGTGGCGCCGGTTGAGCTTGCGGGATACACCCAACCGCTTCACGGTTTCACTTCGCGATCAGTTGCGCACCCACCACTCCACAAACCAGTAAAGCAACGGCATGCCGGTGAATACGGTGATCGCGAATCCAACGCAACTCAAGCCAATTGCAAACCATGGCAAAACGAACGCGCCATTTCGAATTGACAACACACTGAGGCTCACCGACAAGATCGACGCAAGCCAAGCCACAAATGACGACGCGATACAGATATAATACATCACGAAAAACTCATCATTACCTGTATACCCAAAACTCCACCAAGCGAGCAGCCCCATGCCGGCCGCCACCGTACCGGCAACAAGGGCAATTTGGGAGCGATAACGATCTAGTCCTCTCAGAGGGCGGTCAGTGCATCGTTGGGCGGTCGAAATCGGCTCGTCCATTTGGCCACACCTCAAGTTGATTGTCACTCCGTCACCTCGTCAGTGGACCCAAAAGATTCATTCTGGGCCGACAAAGCCGGCAAGAGGCACCAGTATCGACTCACGCCATTATAGAAATTGATGCGATCCGACTCGCGCGATGACCAAATGACTGACGATCATTTGGACATCCGCGCTACCGAGCTGACAGCCGATACGGTCCAAGCCACTCCTCTTTCGAATGCGTTTCAGCAGAAGCCATCGTAAAAAACATAGCCAGGGTCTCAAACGGTACGTCGTGGGAAATTCTCCAGATTTCAC
>JANQQA010000026.1 GCA_028285205.1 Bythopirellula sp.
GGATCCGGGGGGAGTATCGGTCGGGCAGACGTTACTGTAATCGGCAGAATGAGCAACGGTCAACAATCAATCCCTTGACGACGCGAGGGATCTCGGTCCATGCTTGAGCGTACGAGATTTGCCCGAGAAAGCGATCACCTGGTTTTCCTCGCCGAGCTGGAGGAGTGCGCGATGCCAACTGCTTTGGTCACGGGTGCCACAGGCTTTGTGGGATCGAATCTAGTGGCCCGTCTGCGCGACGACGACTGGTCGGTCCGCTGCCTCATTCGCAACCCGCAGAGAGCAAGTTCCCTAGAGCAGCTCGGCGCCACATTGCATGAGGGCAACCTCAACGATTGCGACCGCATCGAAGCGGCGATGCCCGAGGTCGACTACGTGTTCCATGTCGCGGGTCGCGTGCGGGCGCTGAGCGAACGCGAGTTTGAAACCGACAACGTCGACGGCACCCGTCATGTTGTCACCGCAGCCGCTGCGCAAGCCACACCACCGGGTGTCGTCTTGGTTAGTTCGCTCGCCGCGGGCGGACCAAACCGTCCAGGCCAGCCACGCCGCGAAAGCGACCATGACCAACCGATCTCCGCCTACGGCAGGAGCAAACTGTCCGCCGAGCGCGCCGCCGCACAGCTGGCCGACGAGGTACCAATTTCGATCATTCGCCCACCGATTATTTTCGGCCCCGCCGACATGGCGAGTTTGGCAATCTTCACGGGCATCAAACGCATACGTCTGCACGCGGTGCCGGGTTTTCGAAAGTTCCCGGTTTCGTTAGTTCACGTCGCGGATTTGTGCGACGCGATGCTTCGCATTGCCCAGGGCGGGTCACGTGTTCGCACTCCCAACGGCAGCAAACTGGAACAAGCAAACGTGAACCAAGGCGTCTACTACATTGGTGCCGAGCGCAGTATTCCGTACGGTGAACTGGGGAAGCTCGCCGCGCAAGCCATCGGCTGCAGTGGTTTCATGTTACCGGTACCGCGTCCGTTGTTTTGGCTGGCCGGCGGTGCCGCTGAACTATACGCGCAGGTCGTGCGTAAGCCGACGGTGCTCAACCTCGACAAAGTTCGCGAGGCCGTCGCACCCGCGTGGGAATGCGACGATCAGCGCCTCCGCCAAGAACTCGACTATCAGCCGGCCGCGCCGCTAGAAGACCGATTTGCCGAAACGGCCAACTGGTATCGCGAACATGGCTGGCTCTAGTCCATGTTCCTGATCGCCGCAGTCGCTTTGGCCTTAAGACTCCGGCTAATGTCGAAGTCCAAAGCCAACTTACTCAAGATCTGCGCCTTACGCTGCTCGTTGGTTCTGATGAATCCAGATGGCGAGATATACGTGTGACCTTCCAATAAACCTTGTTCGTAGTCGTTCACCGCTTTGGAAGAAGCAAGTCGTAGCTGAGAACCAAGCGAGGAATACTCGGGGCCGACTTCGATCGCAAGTTTCAAGCCGGCGATGAACCCACGGTCGCGTGCTCCCTGCTGGTAGTCGCGCCAGAGCTTGCCAGCCGTAAACACTAGGCAAGCAAGCGTGATCAAAATCAGCAGTGTACGCAAACGGAATCGTGCACGCCTGTTCGACTCGCTCTGTCCATGCGCTTGGGCTGTCATGCGGCCATTCTACCAACCTATCGCCCCCGGCCAATCGCACGCTAAAATGACGCGAAACAAACACTTCTGAACGAAGCGGTAACTGGCCATGGTCGAAATTCCCACTCTACGCCCCGAACAGCTCGAAGTCTCCACGCTGGGTCCGTGCCAGTTCAAGTCGCCGCTGAAGCGTTCCAAGCGCACAGGCGAAGGAGTCGGCACCTATGTACCCGACGACATGCGTGTGCTCTACGAATTGCGCCACCGCGAAGGCGAACCGATCCATCCGGTCTCGTTCGAGCGCGCCGGCGCGCGGGAAGATTTGTTTTTCGATCCCAACAAAACGCGCGCCGCCATCGTTACCTGCGGCGGACTGTGTCCCGGTATCAACAATGTGATCCGCAGTCTGGTGCTCGAACTGACGCACAACTACGGAGTGGCCGAAGTCTTGGGAATCCGCTACGGCTACCAAGGTCTCAATCCGGCCGCAGGGCGTTCTCCGATTCAGCTGACCCCCGCCACCGTCGACGGCATTCATCATCAGGGCGGCACGATACTCGGGTCGTCGCGGGGGCATCAAGAGCCGGCCACGACGGTCGAATTTCTGGCCGACAACAAGATCGACATACTGTTTTGCATCGGCGGCGATGGCACCCAACGCGGCGCGCACAAGATGGCCGACGAGATCGCGCGTCGGCAGTTGCCGATCTCGATCATCGGTATTCCCAAAACGATCGACAACGACATCAAGTTCTGCTTCCGCACGTTCGGTTTCTTCTCCGCCGTGGCCGAAGCCGAAAAAGTGATCGACTGCGCGCACGTCGAAGCCAACGGCGTGCTCAACGGCATCGGACTGGTGAAGCTGATGGGCCGTCAGGCGGGCTTCATCGCCGCCGCCGCGACGCTGGCCAGTGGCGAAGCCAACTTTACGCTGATCCCCGAAGTGCCGTTCGAGCTGGATGGCGAACATGGTTTTCTTGCCGCGCTGGAGCGCCGCCTCAAGGCGCGCGAACACGCCGTGGTCGTCGTCGCCGAAGGGGCAGGGCAGCACCTGCTGGCCGCTGGTCCCGACGAGCACGACGCCTCAGGCAACCGCAAACTGGGCGACATCGGTCCCTTCCTCAAACAGAAAATCGTCGACTACTTCACTGCCAAAAACATGCCGGCGAAGGTCAAGTACATGGACCCCAGCTACCACATCCGCAGCGTGGCCGCCAACGCAGCCGACAGCCTGCTGTGCGAACAGCTGGCCCGCCACGCCGTCCACGCCGGCATGGCCGGCAAGACCGACATCCTCATCGGCCTCTGGCACAACCACCTGGTTCACGTTCCACTGGAAGTTTCCACCGGCGAGAAAAAGCAACTGTCACCCGAAGGCGAACTCTGGACGGCTGTGTTGGCGCTGACGGGGCAAGAGAAGTGGCGGTGAGTGGCGAGCAATTGCAGCAATTGTAGTTGGGAATATCGTCAGGGTACCCTGAGACTCATTTATGCCGGAACGAGATGAGATCTATGTTCGGTCTACCGCCCATCTTCGTGAAAAAATGCTCGCAGAGGATTCCGTCACTTCACCATGGATTCATGGAACTTAGGATTTCTGCGTGACTTCTGGAGAAGCCGTTGGTTGGATGCGCCAAACGCACGAAAACTGGGGTATCGACTTTCAATCGGTAGGGTGCGTGCAACGAAGTGAAACGCACCTTTGAATCGCAACGAAGCTGGTGCGTTACGCTATCGCTACACGCACCCTACGGACTTCTGGAGACGCAGTCGGTTGGAATCATCGACCGACGCTAGAAAGTAGCAGTTCTGTTGCCTCTTTGCAGCTACGCCAAAAGTGTCACCGCTTTGAGTGTTCCCAAACTGATATAAGCATGCTGACAGCGGCGAACCTGTACTGAGTCAATTAGGTTGTCTGTTTCATCGATTGATTTTTGCGGCGACTTCCCGCTGCAGTCAACCCCAGCCCCAGCAGCGAAGTGACCGTCGATGGCTCAGGAACAACGATCTCGAAGAGATGGGCTTGTCCTACTGCACTGCCGTTGGTGTCGTCTCCTCTTGCCCCAATAAGGACATGATTGCCGTCCAAGGCGACTGAAATTCCGAATAGATCACCTCTAGTCACGGTAGCGTCGTTGAAAGTATGGAGGAGATTGCCTGTAGTGGCATCGAAGAGATGGGCTTGCCCGACATTGGTACCGTTAGTGTCGTCCGTGAATGCACCAATGAGGACGTGATTGCCGTCCACGGCGACTGAAGAACCAAAAACATCGGCATTAGTCACGGTAGGGTCGTTGAAAGTATGGAGCAAATTGCCTGTAGTAGCATCGAAGAGATGGGCTTGACCTACATTGTTGCCGTTGGTGTCGTCTCCTGGGGACCCAATGAGGACGTAATTACCGTCCACGGCGACTGAATGACCAAAAACATCGAAGCCAGTTACCGTAGGATCGTTGAAAGTGCGGAGGAGATTGCCTGTGGTGGCATCGAAGAGATGGGCTTGACCGACAATTGTACCGTTGGTGTCGTCTCCTGGGGACCCAATGAGGACGTTTTTACCGTCCACGGCGACTGAAGAACCAAAAACATCCCGATCAGTCACAGTAGGGTCGTTGAAAGTGTGGAGGAGGTTGCCTGTGGCGGCATCGAAGAGATGGGCTTGACCGACATTGCTGCCGTTGGTTTCGTCTTCACGCGCCCCAATGAGGACGTGATTGCCGTCCACGGCGACCGAAGTGCCAAAAACATCGCTATCAGTCACCGTAGGGTCGTTGAAGGTATGCAGCAGATTACCTGTGGTCACATCGAAGAGATGGGCTTGACCAACATTGTCGCCGTTGGAGTCGTCTGTGGATGCGCCAATCAGGACGTAATTTCCGTCTACGTCGACTGAAGTACCAAAAAAATCGGCACTAGTAACGGTAGGATCGTTGAAGGTGTGCAGCAGATTGCCTGTGATTCCCGCACCAAGCGAAGCATGGCAAAGAGAAACAAGGAAGAGGAAGATACGACAAATCGTTTTCATGAGACGAAAATGATGTATTTTTTTCAAGAGCGTTGGTTGTGTTGTGTATTCTTAGATTCTAGCTGCCCAACCTCTGGGAACGCAAGGAAAGGCTCGAATATGACTGTCCCTTGCAGACTCACGCGCGATTCGAGAGCATTTGCGAACGAAAGGTGATCGAGATCGCGACGGCTGAACCAAGACACTTACGTCGTTCGAAGCGTCCCCTAATCAAAAATCAAAGTTCCATAACCTAGCCGCAATTTACGTCTAGAAGCCGGCTCAAAGATTCTTAGTGAAATTGGGCCACGCGTTCAGGTAGAATGAGTCTGCCTGGAATTAGGCGATTCGTTCTTTGACAACTTGGCAAGGTTTGGTGCTTACCACACGCAACTCAAACGGTCACCACCCAGGAAGCTTCATGCGCCGCGTTGTGATTTTGAGCGCGGCCGAAGCTGCATATTTCTGCGATCTGGGGATTTTTAGGACAGCGGTCCAAAATTGCTACCGATCCCGAAGCCGTTGACCAACAACAGCTTACGAACAACCGAGTGAAATCATTTTCGGACACCTGACGGCGGCTGTTTCCGAAAATTCGGGGCGATTTGCACCGGCAGCAAGTCCTAAGTCCCTACGGTAAAAGGACTAAACAAAATGGCCCTTGGAAATCGCAAGCGATTTTTGAGACACAGAAACCGTTTCAAACGGCGCGTGGCAAAACTCCAATCGGGGGGCGACTGACAGTCGTGTTCCAAGACAGCCGCCTGGGTTTTTCCTGCAGTGCCCCGACCAAAGGTCGTTCCTTGTTCAGGACGCCACGATGCGCGGCACGACGCGCTCGGCTTCGCTGCTCAATTCAAAGTAGTCTTCCGACTCGAAGTCGAACATCCGTGCAATCAGATTGGTGGGGAACTGCTGGCACAGTTGGTTCAACTCGCGGACATTGCCGTTGTAGAAGCGGCGCGAGGCGGCAATGCGATCCTCGGTGTTGGCGAGTTCCTTTTGCAACGCCAGGAAGTGAATGTTCGCCTTCAGTTCGGGATAGGCTTCCGCCACGGCGAAGAATTGCTTCATGCCCAAAGCCAACGCGGTTTCATCGACCGCTTGGGAGGTCGCCGTGCCATGGTTGTCCATCGCGCGGTTCCTCAGTGCCACCACCTGTTCGAGCACGTCCTGCTCGTGTTTGGCGTAGCCGCGGGCGGTCTCGACCAGATTGGGGATCAGCTCATAACGACGTTTCATTTCCACTTCGATGCCCGACCAACTTTCGTGCATGTGCTGCGTAACGCGGGTGAAGCGGTTGTAGTTGACGATGAACCACAACAACGGGAGCCCGGCGAGGGCAACGAGGATCAAGATGGGGACGGCGCTTGCAGGCATGCGAGACGTTAGCTTTGAAGATTGGCTGTGACGTGGCTAGGCCACAGGGTGAAGAATTCTTCCATCCAACTTTTGTGGCGGCGAAAGTCATGCGGTTGCCACGTCTTGCCGTTGGTATGGATACAACAGCAACCAAGTTCGAATTGAATTGTTGGGGGCGTGGAGGCGAGCAGGAAATCCATCATCCGTGGATGAATCACGTCGTAAGCGAAACGTTTGTCGGCACTTTTGACATGAAACTTGTCACTGAATTCCGCCGACTCGAAATCGATGTCGTCGAAACCGATAAAACTCGCCATGCGATCAAACAAGTGTTCGCGACGAATCTGCAAGTTGCCCGCCAACACATACGGGGTTTGCACAAGCAGGTAGCTGAAGTGGTGCGTCGTCGTGCGACGGTTTTTGCCGGTACCCGAGGTGGTTTTGTAATGATAGTCGCCCATCACCGCCGGCCACGTTTGTCCGTCGCGTTGGATAGCGCCGCGGAATGTGTTGTACCCGTAACGCGAGTCACCCCGTGTGAACACGCTAAACTGTGCATAGCGGCTATCGAGATCGTAGTCGCGCAGCGTGCTGAAGGACCAACCCAGTTCGTCGGCTAGCTGAGAGAGTGCTGCTTCGCGTTCTTTGCGCTTACGGTGCCCGTACATGCTGGCCAGGATGGCGACCACCACAAACACTATGAACCCGAGGATGAAAATCCCTGGCATCGGCATACCGTCTCCCCTTCGGATGCAACGTAAGTCTGCCCGTTATCGTAGATGGGTATTCGTCGGAAGACTAGATTTCTTGCCGGAAATCGCGACGTAAACGTGCACACCAAGGGCACAGCAAGCATCAGCGCTGCTAGACACGCACGTCGAGCTTGTTGCTGATTTCGGCCGCTTGTTGGATGAGTTGCACCGCGGCGTTGCCTTGCTGCTTCACCGCGTCGAGCTGCTTCTTCGCCACGGCCGTTTGAATCTGGGCGTGCGTTTGATTCGCTTGGATCGCCGAGGCGGATTGAGTGATTCCGTTGACGCTGGGCATTAGGGGTCCTCGCGGAGCAGGATGGAGGTCACTTGACGTATCGACATCGCCAGCTGCTTCTCAACACGCGAGACGAAACCTTGCGGATTGGATCAGTTGCGAGGGCTGGGCCAGCAATCCGGCGAGGCGGTGCCTCGCGCTTGGGAAACTGGCCACTGCGACCGGCTACTGGCCACTGACTACTTCACCTTCGACATCCGCCGCATGAACTCTTGCTCGAGCTTCTGCAGGTTGTCGCCAAAGTGCTCCTGAAACTCGCGGATGCGGGTCTGAGGATCGTCCTTGGTGAGTAGCGGTTTGTCGGCCAGCATCTTGAGGTATTTGACGTACGCCTTCGAATGCCACTTGATGAGAAAATAGTTCCAAGCCCACGCTTCCGCGTAGCCATCGACTGCGGTACCTGGTCGGCGAAGACGATCGTCGGTGGCGATCAGTGTCTTGAGATTCGCCACTTTGCCTTCGCGATAGTTGGAGCGAAACAGATCCCAGCGGTCGTAGTTCACTTTGTCGGTACCACTCCAACTGCGATTGCTGCTGAGGTCGGGCGTTTCGAAGTAGACGGCCAGCCCTTCGCTGAGCCAAATGGGATTGTCGACGTAGCGGGTTTGCAGTCCGCAGTTGAAGGCGATCTGATGCGTTGCTTCATGAATGATCGTGGCCACCAGCGGCAAGGCTTTGGGATTGTTAAGCAGCGCCGAGATGTCCTTCAAGCTGCCGCGATTGGACATCTCGCGACGCACTGCCTGCGAGCCGGTGAGATCGTACATCACGATGCGGTTGGTCTGAAAACTGTAGTAGCCGATGGCATTTCCCGCTGCTCGCCCCAGCTCGGCCTTGGCATGTTTGATGTAGGACGCTTTGTTGTTGAAGATCAGCACCGCCAGCGGTGCCTTGGGCGCGCTGACTTTGCAGCCACGCTTTTTCCAGAAT
>JANQQA010000031.1 GCA_028285205.1 Bythopirellula sp.
ACGGCAGCGGACGTTGACGGTTCTGAGATCGACCCGCTGCCGCCGTCCTGGGCCGTGATCAACATTTCCCCTCCAGAAAGTACTTCGGCTTGCCAACCAGGTTCGATCACAATGGTCGAGTGCTGATCGGCAATAATCGCCGGACCTGCGACGCCTGCGCCAGCTGGCAGGTCGGCACGTTCGTAGTTCGCGGTGGCGATTGCCTTACCAGCAAACCTTACCGATGTTCGACGAGTTGGCTCAACTGCCACGGGAGGACACAACTCCGACACATCGATTGATCGGCCCGTCTTGCCGACGACCTGCACCCGCGCGGCGACGATTTCGATAGGACGGTGCGGCTGAACATACCCGAACAGTCTCTTGTGTTCGCGATCAAACGCGGCGCGTAGAGCACCTTCGCTTGCGGCTGGGAGGTTGAGCGGCGTATCGGTGCCCTCGTACCGAAGATCAATCGACCGGTGGACTTTCAGTTGTTCGGCACTGCATCCGGCGTCCACCACTTGTTGTATGGGCCGTTGGACAAGGCGTTCGAATTCTGCGTCCAACTCGTTGGTGTCGAGATCGCGCAGCCTGGCGGACATTCCAAGCGCCGCATGACGGACGATGTCGGCCTGGCCGATACCGTAGGCGCTAAGAATCCCCGCGTCGGGGTGGTTGAGGATCTGCTGAATACCCAGTTCGCGCGCGACCGCGCAGGCATGTTGTGCCGCCGCGCCGCCGAAGGCGACCATCAAATAATCGGTTGGACTAATGCCTTTGGCGATCGAGACACTGCGAATTGCACGGGCCATGTTCGCATTGGCGATCTTCAGCAAGCCTTCGGCTAGATCGCCTGGGGACAGTTCCTCGCCAGTCGCCCAGTGAACCTGTTGGGCGAGATCAATGAGCCGCCGTTCGACGGCTTGTCGATGCAGCACAAACGGAAAGTGATCAGGGGCAATCCGACCCAGAAAGAAGTTGATATCCGTCACCGTGAGCGGCCCGCCTCGACCGTAGCACGCAGGACCGGGGTCTGCGCCGGCACTTTCGGGTCCGACGACGAGTTTTGCGCCGTCGAACTTGCAGATCGACCCTCCGCCGGCTGCCACGGTCTCGATGGCGAGCGTGGGGGCGATCAGCCGGGCACCCGCCTTGCGGCTCTCGTATTCGAACTCAAAATTCCCGTCGTACCGCGAGACGTCCGTGCTGGTGCCGCCCATGTCAAACCCAATCGCGCGGTCGAATCCAGTTACCTCCGCCGCGCGCGAGTAGCCAACCACGCCACCCGCGGGACCGGAGAGCACACTTTCGTGGCCGCGAAACGCATCGGGGGCAACCAGCCCGCCTGCGGAAGTCATCAGCAGGATTTCGGTATTCGGCAGTGCGAGCTGCAGTCCGGCGACGTACTTGCGCAACACCGGCTTGAGATAGGCGTCAACGACGGTTGTTTCAGCCCGCGCGACAATCTTCACCAGCGGTGCGACCTCGCTGGAACAGCTGATTTCGGAGAATCCCAGTGTGTTTGCAATCGCGGCTATCCGTCGTTCGTGGTCCGGATAAAGATCAGCGTGCAACAAGCAGATTGCTACGGATTCGATGTCCTGACCGCGTAGTCGCTCGAGTTGCTGACGGACTTCGCCGTCGTCGAGCGGAACTAGCACCTCGCCGTCAGCGCTGACACGTTCGTTGACTTCCAGCGAGCAGGCAATCAACGGCGTCGGTTTGCGGACCGTAAGTTCGAACAGCCGGGGTCGATCTTGGTAGCCGATGTCAAGCAGATCGCCGAAGCCACGCGTCGTTACCAGCGCGGTCCATGCTCCGGAGCGCGTCAGCAGCGCGTTGGTGCCGCGCGTCGTGCCAAGGCGAAGTCGCACCGCCGGGACAGATATCGAGAGCGGCAAACCGAGCAGATGCCGAATGCCGATTACGGGGGCTTCCAGGTCGCACGTTAGTTCGTAGGTCGAACCTTCTGACGGAATCGCGTGCAGACGCTGTGCCAGTCGTAGTTCACCGGTTGCTGTATCGAAGCTTTTTATCGTTGAAGCAAGCGCGACGCGGCCGCTCTCATCGAGCACGGCGACTCGAAAGCCGGTCCAGAAGTCGGGCGGGTCACCGATTCGCGTCGCATCGACGAGGCAGTCCGCGCTGGAGGCCGCGCCAACACTGCCTTTGGTGACGCCAGAACTTAGTAGCTTATGCCGCAGCACTTGCCCCTGGGGACCGTACGCCAGGCAGTCGGTAAACGTGCCGCCGACGTCGATCGCGAATTGCCAGGTCGGCGTAAGCATAGAAGTCGTGCTGAAATCTTGGCGGCCACAGAAGTTTCAGCTTCATAGTATAGCAAACGGCGGTGGCGTGCCCCCCTTGAACCCGCCACCGCCGCGCTTGTTTTGAGCAGACTGTGAGTGCTTAACGTCGTGAGGTTCGACCTAAGCTGCGCCCTGATCGGGAATAACCCGGTTGCTGCGCTGTGCGTGAAAATCCACGCCGCCGTGACAGATTTGCGAGTGTCTGGCCTTCAGGAGGGATCACGTAGAATTCGGGATCGTCGATCACCCATGGCGTCGACCAGTTCCGACCGTTTTCCCAGTTCGCCACGTTGAAGAAGATGTTGTCGAGAAGCCGACAGCGGCGACCGTAGGGGAAACTTGAATACAGGTGATCCTCTTCGGTGAGATCTTGCACGCCTGGATGGGCGTAGTAATGGACTTGCCCGTCTGGAGTGAACGACATGCCAAAGGTCCACCAGCCGTGCTCATAGATCTTTGGCCCGCCACGGTCGCGACCACTTGGTTGGGCGCGAAAGCTCAGCTGTGCGAAATCTTCCTCGTGGCGTTTGCTCGTTTCGCTGCGGAAGAGAATGAAGAATCCAGGCCAGTAGGGACCCATCTCACCTTCGCGATTGGGTCCACGAACATCGGCTCGAATTCCGAACGACGCGCCGGTTCGATTCTCCCACTTTTCAAACGGAGGCAAATACACGCGAACAGTGCAGCTCGGACTCCAGCTGACAGGCACGGCTCGGCCCAAGCGGCTCTGGACGCCCATGAGCAGGTCGTCTTGCATCTGCTTGCCGGCAAGCTCGCCGGGAATGCCTGAATACTTCGTGGCCAGCAGCAGCGCGCCTTCGCTTCCCGCTAGACCGCCGGGTGGAGTGGGCACTCGTTTGATAACATCGGGTTGACCGCGAAGCGCGCTCTCGTACCAACGGCCGTTGCGCGACTTGCCGCCTGGAGGTCTTTGCTGCTCGTCATCTTCGTGACTGGCCTTGGCGCCATTCTTGATATAGCCCCAACGCGTATCTTCAAAGCTGTCGCCGACGATGGTCACCAGCTCGCCCGTGCCAGGGACTAGTGGCTCGTCTCCGCGTGTGTCGTTGGAAATCAGACCAATCAACAGACACGCGGTGCAAAACGCTAGCAATCGAGGCATCCGTGACTCTCCAGAATGCTTGTTTCGTTGGCCAACTCAGCCAATAGCTACCTTATCGGCAGAACTTGCGCAATCGTTAAGCTTTATCTGCCGAAGGTGGGCTGGAGAGTTCCGAGGCTGGGTCCCTGGGGACGCGGCGCGGCTAAGTCCCGCCGCGGAGCTGGCAGCTCTTGGAACCGTCACAGATTTCGCATGCTTCAGCATTACCTGAGCTGTGCTGCAGGCAGTGGGCAATGCGGTCGTCGATGACTTGCAGCATCAGATCGTGCAGCCCAAGCGGTGCGGTTACCAAGAACGTCACGCCGGGGTGCGACTCGGCAGCTTTGGCCGCTAGCGAGGGGATATCGCTGTGCCAGTGTCGTCCTGGGGAGAGAAAGTACGGAAACACGACGATCCGCTGCGCACCGCGCTCGACGCACCGCGCGAACGCGGTCGCAATCGACGGCTCGGCGAGTTCCATGTGTGCCGGCTCGACGATTTGCCACTGGGAGTGCTCGCGATACGCGTCGACCACTTTTAGTAGTAGCAGGTTGCTCTCTTCACGCCGCGATCCGTGGTCGACGAGGATGACGCCGGTCGTTTCTTCGGAGGGCTGCACGCCGCTAGCTCTTGTAGATCTTATGCGAGGGGCGACCCGAAAGGATCTGCTCCTTACCCCAACTGGTCACAGCGCGGAATGCGTCGCTGCGAATGAAACTGGTGAACGCCGCTTCGTCAGACCATTCGCTGGTAATGAGATAAGACGCGTCGTCGGCGGTATCCTTCCACAATGTCGAACTGGTGTGCCCCTCGGCGGCATTCAGTGCGTCGATCACGCCGGCGAATTTCTCTTCAAAGTCTTGTTGCTTACCTTCCAGGACGTGATAGTTCATGCCGACGGTGATCATTGCGTTATGCGTTCCTATGCGTGAGTGACAGTAATCTGCGAGCGGCCATTATCGCGATTCGACGATGTTTCGTAAAGCGTCGGCAATCAGCGCTGAAAGATCGGCAGGAACTGGTTGGGTGCGCTCAGCGAGAGAACCACGAGCGAGGTGGTATAGATTCGTCCGAAGATGTGGTCCCCGTGGCCAGTCCTTTCTTCAGCCCACGACCCGTCTTGATTCTGGTTGGCGAGCAACGTGCGAAAGACGGAGGGACAGAATTGCTCCCAGTAGTCGTCGCCCAATTGATAGGCTGCCTGCGTGCATTGGAATAGCGAGTAGTGGTACCGATCGAGCCCACCATAGCGAGTGGCGTTGTACTGCGAGAATGAGAATTGCAGCATTGATTGACCGGCCTGTCGCGCTTCATTGGTGTCGTGGAGTCCCGCGTGTGCCAATGCCAGGATACCTGCCCCCGTCATCGCGCGAGAGTACTCGTTTCTGGCGGCGACATATAGGAATCTTCTGGCTTGTGGAGAATAGTGGCGACGTATGCAGCCGACGGCCTCGTCGATCGATTGAGCTGGCACATCAAAGCCCGCGTTCTTCGCGGATCGCAAGAACATCAGATGCCAGCCGATTGCCGACAGGTCCGAGTCACACCCGTCGTTAAATTGGTCGAGGTATCGCCAACCACCGCGGTCGATCGCGCGGCGGGTGGGCCACCTTTGCATTTCGAGAGTGACCTTAAGTGCGCGTTCGATCGCGGTCTGTATGCGATGCGATTGTTCCGAGTTTGTTGTGGCGTACGCTTCAGTGAGCATTAGTCCGCTAATCGCGTGATTGTAGGACGCCCTTTGGCCAATGCGGTGCTCAACGTTGCGAGACAAGTTCGCACCGGGCGGTCCCACTGCCGCCAACAGTCCCGACGGCTTTTGTTGGTTGATTGTGAAGTCAATCGCTCTGGTCAGCTGCCCTCCGCGCTCGCCTTCGGGCATTTCACCCTGAGCCAGCATGGCCAAGACTCCAAAGCTCGTTACCGCCGGTTGTCCCGATGGATGGGAAGGAAACGAACCATTGCGCACCTGCGTGCTGGCGATCCAGTCGACAGCTCGTTCGATCGACGCATCGACGGCGATCCATTCTTCTTCAGTGAGGGGTTGCGCTATGGCGACGCGGGTTGAACACATCAGGGCAACCATCAGAACTAAGACAACCCGTGCACTTTTGCAAGTCAGCATTCGTTCTCTCCTTTGTGGTTTCCTCGCCGTTAATCGCAGGCTGGGCAACAAGCAGTCCCGGTCTTGAGGCTCGTCGCTCCTCACGAGCAAATCACTCTTCGTTTTCGCGAATCGCACGCAGTTGGGCGCGAATCGTCCGGAGGCGAATTGCCAGCTTCGCTTCAAAACCGCGCTCGACCGGACGGTAGTATTCTCGCTGCACGCCCAGGTAGTCTTGCGCTGCTATCCCATTCTCAGCGTTATGTGCATATTCGTAGCCTTCGCCGTGCCCTAATCGCTTCGAGCCCGCGTAATGCCCGTCGCGCAGATGCATGGGCACCGGTACGGTTCGTCCCTCGCGAATGTCCTGCCGTGCTTCACCGATCGCGACGGTCGCGGCATTGGATTTGGGGGCACACGCCAAATAAGTGACCGCCTGCGCCAGGTTGAGCTGGCATTCCGGCAACCCAACGAACTCACAGGCCTGCATCGCCGCGACGGCAATTGGCAGCGCCTGCGGATCGGCGTTGCCGATGTCTTCGCTGGCGAGAATCACGAGTCTTCGCGTGAGAAAGCGCACGTCCTCACCGCCCTCGAGCATCCGCGCCAGCCAGTAGATGCCCGCGTCGGGGTCGCTACCGCGGATGCTCTTAATCAGCGCGCTGATCGCGTCGTAGTGGGTGTCGCCATCGCGGTCGTACTGCACGGCTTTGCGTTGGACCGATTCGGCTGCCAGCTCAAGATCGAACTCGACCGGTCGCTCGTCGGTGGAGAGCACACCAATCTCCAAGGCATTGAGTGCTTGGCGTGCATCGCCATCACAAGTAGAAGCGAGGAAGTCAGCGGCCTCGTCGTGCAAGTGAACTTCGTGTCCGCCCAACCCGCGGTCTTCGTCGCGTAGTGCACGCTGGAGCAGAGACTTGATATCGTCTTCGCTAATCGGCTCGAACTCGAAGACCCGGCTACGACTCACCAAGGCGCTGTTGACAGCGAAAAATGGATTGGAAGTTGTCGCGCCGACCAGCACGACCGTGCCGTCCTCAACGTCAGGCAACAGGGCGTCTTGTTGCGACTTGTTGAAGCGGTGGATTTCGTCGATGAACAGCAATGTCCGCGTGCCATTAGCAAGTAGCACGTCGCGGGCGTTGTCGAGTAGCTCCCGCAGGTCCTTCACGCCGCTAGTGACGGCATTCAGCTGCCGAAAGCGGCAGCGTGTTTCGGTGGCCAACAGATGCGCGAGCGTCGTCTTGCCCGTACCAGGCGGTCCGTAGAACAGCAGGGCGGTGAGGCGATTGGCCTTGAT
>JANQQA010000038.1 GCA_028285205.1 Bythopirellula sp.
CGTGTCCTCTTGTTCGAGCCCTTCGACCTGCCAGTCGGCACGGACGCCGGCGGTCATCCCATCGTCGCCGCCATCGCACAGGTATTCGTCGCGAGGTCCAACCATCGCACAGGGAGCGCACCCCGGCGCTGCACAGCCCTGTGGACCGCAGCCCGACACGCTGCAGCCTTGAGGTCCGCAGTCATTGCTTTCCGCGCGGATACCAGCAGTATACTGTGCTCGACGGAACGCCGGTGGTGGCGTGTGCGGATCTTCGCGATAAACGACCGGCATCACCTGACGATTAATGCCGCTGGTGTCGAAGTGAGTCGCTGAATGAACCGCTGGATCCCCGCCTGTCGATAAAGAGGGGCGGGCAGAGTTGGAAGCTTGAGGTGCGTTCGTGCCTGGCATCGTTGCCTGGCACGAGCAGAGCATCAGCGTCGCCATTGCGATGACGCCGTATCGGAACCAAGCAGGAGCGGACATATTTAACTGCGAAGAGTGAATGGTGAAGAGTGAAATGCTATTGGTTGACCGACTTCAACGGCAGCGCGGAATCGGTCGCGGCTTGTGGTTTTGCTTGGGCGCGTTTTACGGTTTCTTGGTCGTAGATCAACGGTTCCGGTCCGCCATAAACAAACGCAGGATTCGGTTGGTTGCTTTCGGGCACGCGACCGCCAATGCGAACGATTGCCACGGGGCGTCCCAGATGGTCGGCAATGACCAGCGGATCCTCGCCAGGTCGAGCTTCAAACCACGGCTGATTCTCGTTATCGCGAGCGATGGCCGGAGCCAGCAGCGGGTCTTCCAGGTAGACCACGCGGGTGATGAATCGCCCTTCGGCGGCGAGCAACAGCTCGTCGCGGGTGAGCTCGATCGGAATCGGAAAACGTAATGCTTGCCCTGGCGGTGGGTAGAGACGATCGACCAGTTCGATGGTCGGAAAGAGTTCCAGACCTGGCTCACCGGGAATATCGGTGACCTTAAAACGATAGACCGGACCGATGGGCAGGCCCACCGATAGCGGACTGGATTGCGTGTCCATGAAACCGGAACCTGTCGCCGGCGCGATTCGCGCTCCCTTGGGAGCACGAATCTCCACCGGCTGACAGAATCCTGACAACGGTCCGCCTCGCATTAGTCGCTGGCGTCCAATCGCTCCCGGAGGCATAGCACCGGCGTTAAGCCAGTGGACCGGCCGGTCTTGCGCGAGCACCGCAGTGCTACACGTCATTCCGACAAGTACCGCCCTCAGTAATTTACCAGCGAATAGCATCCCCATTTCCTTTCGGAATCTTCCACGTTCCCAGAGAAACGACAGGGTGCTTTCTAGGATGCGTACCGTTGTCATTTGGTTTCATTTCTCAACAATTCGCCTGCGACGAGGCGAGTGCCTCACTCACTGCAATATTCGCAACCCTCGCAATCATCGCCTTCACAGCGCGCCGCCAGCTTCTTGACTGCCGTTGGCAGGGCTGGAGCAAGCGTGCCA
Source organism: Bythopirellula sp. (assembly GCA_028285205.1). Classification (GTDB taxonomy): domain Bacteria; phylum Planctomycetota; class Planctomycetia; order Pirellulales; family Lacipirellulaceae; genus Bythopirellula. Next base: position 1,475 of record JANQQA010000038.1, read on the forward strand.
CCGAACAGGCGGAATCCGGCACGATTGGTCTCAGAGACATCGACCTTGGTGACCGGACGTGGGTAGTTCATGCCAGGACGTTGCTTAACGGTCATCTTCATGTTGTGAACCGGTGGCGGCATGTGCACACGCGTCTTGTTGCGGATCGAGTGCGTTACCAAACCGGCTTCGTGACCCAGTGGAATGTGCGGAGGTCCAGGCAAACCGATCGGCGTGCCGACGGAAGGCATACCCCACTGCGGAGTCGTCATTCCCGAGACCAAGTGTGGAGGCAGAGCCTGTGGCGCCATCGCTCCAGTGGGCATTCCCATCGGACCACCCGACACGGAGCCGCCGTAGACATCGCCCACAGTCGGACCTGATGGACAATTGTTGCAGCCTTCGCTGTACTGAGCCGGCATAATCCCACCGCTAATGCCCATACCTTGGCCGGGCAGTTGCAAGTCGAGGTTACCGATTCGCAGGATTGCCATGATTGAACCCCGACGGTCGGCTTCGGCGATCGGATCGACACCCGGATCGAGCCGCGTGCTGACCAGAGTTTCGACGCCGGCGAGGGCCAAGTCTTGGAACTCAGGATCCGGCAGGTAAATCACCTTTGTGACAAAGTTGCCCGCTCGGACCTGATCGAGGTCTTCGTCGGTAAACTGAATTGGAATCGGAGCGTGAGCTAGAAACGCGTCGGTGCGTGGCGTAACCGGAGCGACCTCCAACGTCGGATACAGCTCGGTGCCTTCGCGGTTGGGCAAGTTCGTCAACTTCAACCGATAGATCGCACCTTGGTAAAAGTTCTGACGAGCAGGCATCACCAATGGCGTGCTATCGAACATCCCCTGTCCGCTGACGTCCCAAGCGACTTCGCCGCCCTCAACTCCGAGAAATGCGATCTGAGAGGTCGCGTTGACGCCCATGCCGCTCATCCCGGCACAGCCGGCCATCGGGCCGCAATTGCCGCCGTACATTGCAGGATTGACGCCGCCGCTGCCAACGGTTGCCATGGGGCTAAGTACCCCAGGACCAGGGCCACCGACGCCGGGGCCAGGTTCCATTAGCCGCTGAGCGGGCGGCAGGTTGTACGCTCGTCCCTGGCCCATGCAGTCGGTCGCTGCCAACAGCACCGCCAAGCCCATCGTGAGTGTTGTGATTGATTTCTTCATCGAGTTTCCCCCCTCGGAAGTGTTTGGGTGGTAAGTGGTGGGTGGTGTAGGGTGAACTGCTAGCACGTTGCCAGCCTCCACCGTACGCCACCAGCCACTCGCCACTCGACATTGCCGTCGCCCGACGCGCGGACGGCGACTAGAATGACCGTTTCGCTCGGAGCTTGTGCTGCTCGTCTACCGACGGAGCCCTTGCTTCGCGCTTATCGACGGAGCACTTGCTCCTGGGAGAATTGTTCGGCGTCGCGGAACCCGAATCTTTGGCAAAACCGCCAAAACCGGCAAAGGAAAACCAGCTTGCGTCGTTTAACACTCGCAGCTTTGCTCGTGCTCTCGCTGCAACGCGCCATGCCAGCACGTGCGCAGACGGCGGCCGATACGCCCGACGGCAATCCGTACGTCGTGCAGGTGCTCAAGAACCTCAGCAAGCACGGCAACATCGACGCCAAGCTGCGTTTTGAGTCGCATCTATACGATCAGCTGCTGGTCGGGCAGGGCGCCTTCCAGCAGCGCGGCGAATTGAGCAAGCGCTACACCCGCTGGGAAATGCACACCCAAATCGCTGATCGCAGTGCTAGCTACTTGCAGGTGTACGATGGTACGCACCTGTGGACCGAGCGGCGGCTGCCGAGTCGGCGGCAGGTGAACCGATTGGACGTCGCGCGGCTGCAAACTGGGCTACGGAACGTTCAGCGCGGCACCCGCGCTAGCAATCGCGATGAGTTGTTGCTGTCCGTGGCAGGGCAGGGGGGACTCGGGCAAATGTTGTCTGACCTGCTGCGCAACTATGACTTTCAGCCGCCACAAGCCACGCAACTCGACGGGCTCCCGGTTTACGCGCTGGTCGGCACTTGGCGCGAAGAGCAACTCGCCAAGCACTGGCCTGCGTCGGTGAAGCTTCAGTCGGCAGAGCCACCCGACTGGCCGGGACAGTTGCCGCACCACGTATTGCTAATGGTGTATCAGCAGAACCTTTTCCCATGCGTTATCGAGTTTCGCTCGGCTGACGGGTCGCAATACTCGACGAGCCTGTCGGGACTGCGCACCGTGGACGATCCGCTGATGCGGTATGAAATCCACGAAATCAACTTCGCCGTGGCGATCGCCAACGAACGCTTCCAATTCAACCCCGGCGACCGCTGGAGCGACGAAACGTCGTTGGTGTTGGAGGAAATGACCAAGGAATTGCAACCGGTGGAAGAGGCGCACGGCGCCAAGGAGTCAATCCGGCGTTAGCAAACTCTACCGGGCTCCCTCTCCCCTGATGCAACCAAATGTGCCGCAGACCAAGTTGCGTTAGAACCACGTTCATTTGGGGGAGAGGGCTGGGGTGAGGGGCACCACCGTGCGATCAGTTTTCTGCTTCCATCCCCAACTCTCGCGCAATCGCGACGCCGACCGCTTCCACATTAGCGAGCACATCTTCGTTCGCAAACCGAATCACCCGCCAACCTAAAGCTTCCAAGTAGTCCTGGCGTACACGATCCTGCTCGTATGTGAAATCGTGATAATCACCGTCAAGCTCGACAATGAGGCGGTGCTCGACACATGCGAAGTCCGCAATGTGCTGATCAATCGGAAGTTGCCGCCGAAACTTCAATCCACACAACCGTCTACCGCGAATTAGTTGCCAAAGTAGTGATTCAGCTTTCGTCTGGCGCGCACGTAACTCTCGCGCGTTGGTAGTCATTTTCGGGTGTTGGCGGTGTGGCATGGAAGTAGTGTCCCCCTCACCCCGACCCTCTCCCCCTCATCGTCTACGGGACAGCTCCACTCAAGGGGTTTCGTTGGTCCTGAGTCTGTGGGAGAGGGAGCCCGACGGGCCTCCAAAGTCATACTTTGAATTGCTGATCACGCCAACCGCAACGACGCGCGAGCCCTCACGTAGGCAAAACTGTCTTCCTTTCGGCATTCCTGTAGTCCGTCCGAGACCGATCAGGTTTCCCAAGAGCTTCACCTTAACTCTTCCAGTTTCTCCGGGTTTAAGGTGATCACCTTCAAAATAAAACTCCGCATCCCAATCTGCGTTGTTATGCCCGGCGACATGCCAAAAGAACTGGCCGCGATAGCCTGACTTCACTGCTGCAGTCTTACCCCCGACGTCCGACGGAACGATGAGTACTATACCCTCAAGCTCGTTATCCGTTACTGTCGCAAAAGTACTCATTCGGCCTTCCCACCCGTCAGCAGCGACACCACCACCAGCGTTGCAAATCCTAGTGGAATCGTCACAATTCCCGGTTGGCTGAAAGGCACTAGTGCGTCTTCGGCTGGCCAGCCATACACGGTGGCAAAGGTGTCGGCGCTGAGCAGGATCCACGCCAGTGAACTCGTCATGCCGACGATTACCGCGGCGATCACCCCTTGCTTGGTCACACCTTTCCAGAACAACAGCATTACCAGCGCGGGCAAGTTCGCCGACGCCGCCACGCTGAACGCCCAGCCAACCAGATAGCCAACGTTGAAGCCCTCGAAGAGGATTCCCAGGACGATCGCGATCACTCCCACGACGACCGAAGCAAGCTTGGCGATTCGCACTTGCTCGTGGTCGGTCATCGAGCGACCGAAGAACGAGCCCACCAGGTCATGCGCGACCGCACCGGCGGACGCGAGAATGAGTCCGCTCACTGTGCCCAGCACGGTCGTAAATGCGATGGCCGAAATGATCGCGAACAGCAACTTGCTGATGCTCAGCGCCAACAGAGGCGCTGCCATGTTGCTGTTACTGACGTCCATCGCGCCGCTGGTCATTGCTCCTAAACCCATGTAAAGGGTGAGGATGTAGAAAAACCCAATCGTGCCAATGCCGACGATCGTACTCTTGCGTGCCGCAGCGACGTCTTTCACCGTGTAGTAACGGATGAGAATGTGAGGCAGCGAAGCCGTACCGCAAAACAGGGCAAGCATCAGTGACACGAAGTTCAGCTTGTCGATCAGGTTGTCGCGGCGGATGCCGGCGAACTTGCTACTTTCCCCGGGCCGTAGCACACGGCTACCGGGAGTCGGTTCCGGTTTGTACTCGGTGGTGACAGCGCCGTTTTCCTCGACAGGAGGCTGCTTTTTCCAGAGCACGACTTCGCTGTTTTGCAGCACGCTGAAGAACTCCAGCGGGCCAAGCGGCCCGGTTTCGGTCTGGCCATTGGGCAACTTCGAGAGCGTGCCAACGGGGCGCAGGCTATTCTCGCCTGGCTTGGTGCCTTTGGGTTCGCCGTTGACGAGCGTCTGACCGTCGGCGGTTTTCGTGATCGTTTGCGACTCTTCCGGGACGGGCTCAACTTTGAAACCACGCTCGAGAATCAACACCGTCAGCACGGCGCTGAAGATCACCAACAACGCCCCCTTGAGAAACTGTACCCAGGTGGTCGAAACCATCCCGGCCGTTACGACGATGAAGATGACTACTGCGCCGACGATCAATACCCCCGCCCAATGAGGCAGCCCGAGTAGCGGCTGCACCAACACACCGGCACCGACCATCTGGGGAATTAGGTAAAAGACGCTAACTGCCAGTGTGCTCACACCCGCTGCCAGCTTGATGCCCGGGGAATCGAACTTTGCGTTGAGCGCATCGGCAAATGTGAACTTGCCCAGTCGCTTCATCGGTTCGGCGACCACAAACAGCGCGACGATCCAACCGGCGAGAAATCCAATCGAATAGAGAAAACCGTCGTAGCCCGATACGGCGATCATCCCACAGATGCCCAGAAACGACGCGGCAGACAGATAGTCGCCGGCGAAGGCCACACCATTGACAAACCAGGGGATCTGCCCGTGCGCGGCAAAATAGCCCTCCGAAGACTTCGCTTTGCGGCCCAGGTAGAAGCTCAACCCGAGCGTTAGGCCTACGAACCCAAAGAAAAACACCACAGCGGTCAGCGACGGCTCGTAAATCATCCGTTACCGTCCTTTGCTACCTCATCCATGGCGTCGTCGTCTGACGACTTGGAAAAGATTCCGTAGATCAACGCCAGCACGAACGCGGCGATGATCAACCCAAAGCCGTAAAGGATCGCTATGTTGACACCCGCCAGCGGAGTCTCTTCCATCGTCGTCGGGGCAAAAGCGTTCAGCAGCACGAAGCCGCCATAGAGCAACAAGTACAGGCCAAATAGGGTCAGGCCCAGCCGAGAGGTTTGTGATTGCATCGGAATCGGGGAAAAGGAGAGGAGAATACTGCCAATAGAGGACTGTGCTATCATCTTCTAGCAGCATGGCTCGCACAAGTCCGAAACTCCGCGCATAGTTGGCTTAGCGCGGAGTTCGCAGAGAACGTCGCTGAACTTGATTTTCCTGATTCGATTGCTCTGCGCTCTCTGTGTCCGCTGTGGTAAACAAATGCATGACTTGAATTCACATTACCCCTGAAGCAAGCGATTCGACTGAGGCTACCTATGGGACGACTTGCCAAGGAAATGGACGACCATCGGCGCGAGTTTGGTCAGGGCTGGATCAGCGGTATGGCTAGTGTCATCCTCGGCGCGGTCGGCCTCGCGACGACTTTGTGCCTACTGTATCCAGAACTGTTGACTGTCGCCGACGTGCGTGGCTACTACAACGTCGGTTATGTCCGCATTGCGTTGCACGTGGTGCTGATCGCGGCGTTCGCGACCGGTGTGATCAGCGTGGCGTTGCGACACAGCAAAGTGCTGGGCTTCACCGGTATCATCATGGTGCTGGCCGCGACCTTGATGGGCGGTTCCCGCGCGAGCAGCCGGATGGAAGGCGAGACCGACATTTACTTCGGCCTCGATTTTTTCATGCTCAACGTGATCTTTCTGGGCATGATTTTTATCCCGATCGAGCGGCTATTCAAAAAGCGTGACCAGCCGATCTTTCGTGACGAGTTTCGCGAAGACCTGTTCTACTTTTTCATCACCAGTCTGTTCGTACAATCGCTAACCTACATGTCACTCACCCCGGCACTCACGGTCGTGGCAGGGACGCAGTGGCTAAGCGGGTTTCGTGAAATGGTGGCCAGCCAGCCGCTCATTTTGCAGTTTCTTGAGATCATGTTCTTTACGGATCTAGTGCAGTACTGGTTCCATCGCGCGTTTCACGAGATCCCCTGGCTGTGGAGATTCCACGCGGTGCACCACTCTGCCAAAACGATGGATTGGATCGCTGGCTCACGGATGCACTTGGTCGAAGTGATTTTGCTCCGCGCATTCACCACGATGCCAATGTACGTGATGGGCTTTCAAGAGCCGGCGCTGTACGCCTACATCTTTTTCGTCTATCTGATTTCGGTGTTCGTGCACTCGAACCTGCGTTTTAACTTCGGCATCTGGGAACACATCATTGCCACGCCAAGATTTCATCACTGGCACCATGGCATTGAGAAAGAAGCAATCAACGTCAACTACGCCGTCCACTTCCCGATCATCGACTGGATGTTCCGCACCCATCACCTCCCAAAAGACCAGTGGCCCGAAGGCTACGGCATCGCGGGGCACCCGGTGCCCAAGGGGTGGATACGTCAGTTTTGGTATCCGTTTCGGAGAGATAAGAAGAAGAGAGGCTCTTAGGCTGCGGAGAAATGCCGTAAGATGGCATCATGACTAAATCTTCGTCGAGTACGTAATGCATCAACTATCAACACCGTAGAAACGACAGGCCCATCTGATGACTGCGCGCGACACTACGGAGGAACTTCCGTCGGGCAAGAATATACGCATCACCTACGATGAGTCCGGCGAAAAGACCAAGGAGACGCACTGCTACGGCATGTTGGACATTGCATGCACGATGCACTATCGGGCGGGAACACAGGTAGGCGAAGACTACTTCTTCAAACGCCGATTGGTTGGGAGAAAGAAGTACGAGAAGGAGCGATTAAATTTCCCAGATATGCGCCAGCCGACCAAACTCTGGACGATAGTGGAGCTGAGTTGCTGAGGCTCGCTCGAAAAGAGCAGAAGCAGCGATCCGCTGCGAAGAAGCGCCGGGAGGCCAACCCACCCACAGAACAGCAACAACAGGAGGCTGAAGCGCAGATTCCATTTTTTCAAGCGTGCGGTCATGACAGTGACTTATTGAAGCAGTATCTAGCCGACGGCCATGACCCAAATTCTATTGCGATCGTCGGCGGATTTTCGCCACTCTACAACGCTTGCGCCATTGGCCCATTGCGTCCGGATGCCTCGCTGTCGGCAGTAAAGCTGCTGCTCGAGTATGGCGCGGACCCGAATCTGCGTTTTGAATTCGATTCAATGATCGATGGCAGACTAGAGCGAGAGCTAACGGCGCTTATGTTTGCACCTACGGCTGCCGTGGCCACCGAGTTGCTCGAAGCCGGTGCGGATGTTGATGCGTCGGATGAGAATGGACTAACGCCGTTAATGCGAGCGGCACGGTCAGGGCGGCCCAATGTGGTAGCGGTGCTTTTACAGCACGGTGCAACTCCTGTGAGGCAATCCGCACAGGGCCATATTGCATTAGACTTCGCGAAAGATAAGTGCGAATTCTGGAAGGAGAATTCCCTCGATGCAAAACAAAACGCGGTCCAGGACCGAATAGAAAAGTATCAAGAAGTGATCGCATTGCTGAGTGACTGATGATCGAGCATCGCGAGCGTCGAGTAACTTGCGATCCACTTTTTAGTACCTGCCTGTCAAGAAAATCCAACCACTTCGCTATCCATCCTTGTTCCCACTCGGGAGCGTGTGCCCGCGGCCGCTGGAGACTGTGCGGCTTTCTCGTTGCTTTTGTGCCACAAGTTGGGGTAACGTAAATGCTCGTCTTCCGAAGAAAAAACCGGCGCCTCGCTGCCGGCGTGTTCGTGCATGCGCGTACCGAGAACACTGCCTCCGAGCCCCGACCGTGAGGAGTCGCGAACCGGCGATACCCAGACATATTCGGACTACGGCGAGCGCGGCTCCGCTGTGTAAAAATACCGCGTTCGAATGCGTCGCGATGCTATTGAAAGGTTCTCGGCCGTGAACCTTTCAATACTCCTTGGCCCTAAGAGGAGGGGATTTACGCAAACCCTTACTGCGAAAGGATCAAGAACGTTGAATGTGTTAAATCGACCATGAGTTCTGTAAATCGAAACAGAGAACCTTTCAAAATTGTGTGCGTTGCAAAACTAGTAGCCACAGAGGGATCACGGAATATTTGCGTTCATCGGTGTTCATCGGTGGCCAATTCAGCTGCCCACGAGCCGCGCCGCAGCTTGGATGGCAGCCACGAGGCCGCTCGATTCGGCAGTGCCTTGCCAGGCGCGGTCGAAGGCCGTGCCGTGGGCGACGCTGGTGCGGACGATGGGCGGACCGAGTGTGACGTTGACGGCGCGGTGCATCCCCAAGAGCTTCAGTGCGATGTGGCCTTGGTCGTGGTACATGGCCACCACCGCGTCGAACTCGCCATCGCGGGCGCGGCCCATTAGCGTGTCGGTGGGGAAGGGCCCCTGGGCGTCGATGCCGGCGGCTTGAGCGCGTTCGACGGCGGGGCGAATGAACTGCTGCTCCTCGTCGCCGAAGAGGCCATCCTCGCCCGCGTGGGGGTTAAGGGCACAAACACCGATTCGAGGTTCGTCGAGCCCGAAACCATCGCGCATCACGCGAGCGGCAAGTCGGCACTTGGCTAGGATCGCGTCGGTGGTTAGGTTGCCGAACACTTCGCGCAGGGCCATGTGCAGCGTTACGTGCACGACGCCCAGACCGGCGGGGCAGGGGGGGACTTCCTCAGGGGGCAGGTAGAGCATCATTGCGAAATCATCGACGCCGCAGCGATCGGCCAGCAACTCAGTGTGGCCGGGGTACTGTGTGTGCCCGGCGGCATGCAGGGCAGCTTTGCTGATCGGCGCGGTGACGATGCCGTCGACGGTGCCGGCGAGTGCGGCATCGACCGCCAGGTTGATCGCGTCGTAGGCGGCCTGCCCGGTACGCGCGTCGACGGTGCCGTGGGCGACGTCCAGAATCTCGTCGTCGCCCACGTGGACGTAGTAGATCGTGTCTGCTTCGGCCTGCCGTTCCGTCGCGTCCGTGGGCGAGCCGAAACCAACCAGCGACGCGGAGCTGCCGACGAGGGCGATCGCCTGTCGCAGCACCTCTGGGTGTCCGAAAACAAGCGGCACACAACACTCCCCAACGCGGGGGTCGGCCAGCGCTTTGACGATCACCTCAGGTCCTACGCCAGCGGGATCGCCCATCGTCACGGCAAGAAGAGGCTTTTGCAGCATTACGGAATGCGGATTTTGGAGTGGGGAATGGAAACTGCCGTCATTTTAGATTCGGACGGGGTCAGGACAACGCCCCTGCCGCGACGATCGTCTACCGTTTACGATAAGAAGTGTCACGATTCCGCCTTCCGAAATCCTCAGTCTGAACCCCCAATTTGTCTCGGATCTTCCCATCACTGGCTGTCGTCTCGCTGGGGCTGTTTCTCGTCACGATCGTGATGGGGCTCTCGATTGGCGATCTGTACCAGAAGCCGCTCGACGAGCAGGCGTTTCGCATGCGCGGCATTCATACGCTCACTGGGACCTCGGCGGCACTAGCGGTCGTATTTGTGCATTCGATCGCTGTGACCTACTTCGTAGGTACCAGTCGCTGGTGCAAGGAAGTGACCGAGACCTACAAGCTCGACCCAGAGCAGATGCAGCGGAGCACTCACCTGAAGCGTCGGACGTTCCCCTGGTGCGTGATGGGCATGCTAGGCGTGGTCGGCGTAGCGGCGTTGGGGGCGGCTTCCGATCCGGGAAATGGCCGGCCAGATACCGCCTGGTGGGCGGACATTCATCTGGGAGCGGCTTTTCTCGGGCTCGCATTCATCGCTTGGACGTACTACCGGGCCTGGCTCAACATTGTGTCAAACCAGGAAGTGATCCAGCGGATCGTCGATGCGGTCGCGCTGATTCGTCGTGAGCGGGGCTTGGACACCGATGATCACGCATCCGCGCCAGCCGCGGCTGGTACCGAGACTCCTTCCTCATAACGGGAATTCCCTTGAGGACCGCAGCCAACGGGACGGCAAAAAAACCGAAATAACCGTCATTTTCTGTCGTTTGCCCCCTGCACGTCCTGACAGCCCAGCTTTCGCAACTATACTAGAGCACTAGCTACATCTCGATTTCGTGCGAGTCGTCGGGACAACGGAGCACCCACGGCACTTGAGCCAGCGGCTCGTGCCAGACTCGTCGCTGATGATCATCCCCCGAAGCATCCGCCGTCCAAGAAGAGGCCAGTACGCACATGTCTAAAGCCATGACGATCTTCGGGATGGTCGTTGCGGCCTTGATGGTACTGATGTTCACCGCCGATTTCTTTGCGGACGTGCCCTTCGGCGCCGAGGGCAAGACGATGAACATCGGTGCGATCGTCGCGGGCGTGATCCTCGGCTACATCAGCTTCAGCACATTTCGAGAGCAGAAGTAGGGCGACACATACCGCCCGAGGTGGAGACATGTTCCCACCTAATGCATTCCCAGTGAAGTTCAGCCGCGAAAGCGGCAGCAGCAGGTAGCCGTGGGCGTCAGCCCATGCGCCTAGTGCGGCCACCTTAGATCAGCCGCGTAGCGGCGACAGGGTTATCCATGGTGTTCTGCTTCGAACAAAAATGGGCGGTCAAACTCTATGTCGTGTCGTTGCAATAGTTCGACGTATTCTTCGTTAAACTTCCGCCTGCGATGATGTTCGCGTTGGTTGCGGATGTAAGTGCGAACGGGATCAATCTGCGAGTAGCTAACCGTAAACGCGCCGTAGCCCTTCTGCCATTCGAAACGAGACACATCCTCAGATTGTTCATTGGCCCACTTGGAACTATTGGCCTTGATATCGCGAATCGTCTCTGACACGGATCGGGCCGGAGATAGGTTGACGAGCAAATGGACGTGGTCTTCGATTCCTCCGATTTCGATCAAGCTGCCGTTCGAATTTCTGACGATTCCGCCGATATACTCGTACAAACGCCCACGAATGCGATCGGTGATACTCGGTTTTCGATACTTCGTGCTGAAAACGACGTGATAGGTCAGTTTCGTGAATGTGCCCATGTCGTAGCGCCCGCTGCCGCCGCATTCGCGGCTTGATCTCGCGGAGTCATTGTACCCATGGGCTTGCGCCCACGGCTACCTGCTCCCGCCGCTATCGCGGCTATACGCTGCGGGATGCTGCCTAGGCTGCGCGGCGCAAGATTGAGCGTTGCGGAGTAACCTCGTGCTGGTCGGTGAGCTGGTCGGCGAGTTCGCCGATGCTGACGACCTTGAGCGTTTGCTCGCGACTCGCTTGAGCAGCTTCTTGCAACAACTGCGTGAAGACCTTCTCGTCGTTCGAGTTTGCTTCGCCGAGGTTGATCGCCACAACCCGCGGACTATTCGCGTCGCCACCAACCAACTGTAGAAGCGATGGTTGGCGTGTGGGCAGGAACGACCAACGCTTGCGTTGACCTGGGAACCCGAGGGACTTTTCGAACTGCCAGAGGCCACAGGCAAGTTGCCGAAGGGTGGTCGTGACATCCTGGACGTGCCCGTCGGCAACGACTGCGCGTATGCCCAGGTTAGCGAGCAGCGAAGCCCGCGACCGCAGATGCTGGGGATCGCCCGCCACGACGCTCAAGCTTTGGTTGGTGATCGCCTGGACTCCGGCCTGCAGGTTCGCCAAGTCACTGCGCAGGCGCTGGGGCGAGCGGGCAGTGATCGCTGCTCCGAATTCGATTGCCGGCGTGTCTGCTAGCATCTTTGCCTGGGCGGGCTGGTCGATGATCCACGTCGTCGGGACCTGTGCTTGTCGCACCGCCGCTCTGACCGCGCCGGGGTTGGCGTTCTCCGCTGCGACGCGAATCACCAAGGAGACTGCTGGGACGTTCGACTGGCTGGCTTGCGACGGAGAGGCCATGGAGTGGAGTTCCTGGGGGTTCTCTAACGGAAGATCACGACATGCTTGAGCACCTTCACTAGTTTCGGACTTCGATACGACTCGACTCGACGCGGCGCCCTGGCCCGCGCGTCAGCCAAGCTTGGCAAGGTTTTCCACCGGTGCGGGCTGGGCAAAAAATGCGGGCACATGAAGAGGTCGATTCGTCTAACTTTTGGCCATTCGATTTGGTAAAATGCAGGTTCGGGAGGCAAAACGAGTCGTTCGCTGCATTCGGGCTGGGAATGAGTAAGCTCAACAAACAATGGAAGTTCAAGCCGCATCCAATGGTACGCGGTGGCAATGCGCAGTCGGTCGTTGGCATCTACTGGCCCACCGGTGCACCCCCGTATGCGGCCAAAAAACATTTGGTGCCGCTGGCTGACGGCGATCAACTGGCCCTGCATGAAGAGCAAGTGCCCGGGCAGGCGGAAGACGCGCCGATCGTGTTGTTGATCCACGGCCTGGCCGGTTGCTACAAGAGTTCGTACATGTGTCGCATGGCGCATCGTTTGACGGCCCGCGGCTACCGCGTTTTCCGTCTCGACATGCGTGGGTGCGGGGCAGGGGAGAGCGTCGCGCGGATGCCGGCGCACTGTGGACTCGCGGACGACTTTGCCTCCGCACTCCACCACATCGCCGAGCTGTATCCCGACGCGGAGACATCGATCGTCGCGTTTTCGATGTCGGGGACGGTTACGCTGAACATGCTCGCCGAAGCGGGCGACATGCGGATCGGTAACCTTGAGCGTTCGATGGCGATCAACTCACCGGTCGATCTTGCCCATGTCGAGAACCATTTCCGCACATTCTGGGGTAGCAAGTACAATCGGTTCTTCGTCAAACTGATTTGGGGACAGTTGCTCCGGCGGTGGGAAATGTTCCCCGACATCGCGCCCGATCCGATCCCCGAGCGACCGCGAAGATTGCGTGACATCGACGAGATGGTAATCGCGCCGGCCGGTGGATACGCTGACGCGGAAGACTACTACGCCAAGGCGTCACCCGGACCGAAGTTGATGTCCATCAAGCAGCCGATCACCGTCGTGTTCTCGGACGACGATCCGGTCGTGCCGATCGAGCCGCTGCTGGATACCCCGCGTAGCTCATCGGTCGAACTGATCAGAACAAAGCACGGCGGTCATCTCGGCTTTCTCGCCGCGCCCAACGAAGACCCCGACTTCCGTTGGCTCGACTGGAGAATCATCGATTGGCTGGAAGCAGGTCGGACGAAGCCACAAGCGGTCACTCAGGGCGAGCAAAGCAAGGTTCACGTCTGAATCGCTTGCGACACGGCAGTCGATGGGGCAGGGGTGTGTGAGTGCGACAGCTCTTCCAGGTGGCAGATACCGTAGGCGAGCGCGAGGCCAAGCAGTAACGCCGCGGAAAGCAGTAAGCGGTCGTGATCATGAAATTGAAGTTCGGGCAATAGGTCACTAAGGGCGATGCACAGAAATGCACCCGACGCAAACGCCAGTGCTGCGCCCAGCATCGAGCCGCCGTCACCCTCACCAATGCCGGCGTAGAAAATTGCTACGCCCACCGGGATCGCCAGCGCAAACAGCCCATTGATGGCGTGCCGCCAACCGAGCGACCAGCCGCCGCGTGCCATCAACGCCGCGATCGTCATCGAATCGAATGGCTTGTGCAGCACGATGACCATGAATGTGCCCAGACCCGCCAGACGAAGATTGTCGTGACCGTGATGCACGCTCGCCGCTAGCGCGATTCCTGCGATCACACTATGCAGTGTCAGTCCCAGTGCTGCACCGCTCCAGGTGATGTCGTGACCGTGCCCAGCGTGGTCATGATCCCCATGATCGTGACTGCAGGTGACTTCGCCATCCTCGACTTCGTGATGATGGAAGCAAAGAAATCGCTCGATAAAGAACATCGTTAGCAGCCCGGCGAGAACCCACAACAGCACGGTGAGGTCGGTTTCCGTCGGACTGGCGGCGGTCGGCGACGCTTCGGCGCGCATGTGCTGTAGCGCATGGGGAAGCATGTGCAACAGCCCCACACCGAGCATCACGCCCGCCACGAAACTCACCACCACCTCCATCACGCGGTGCGTCAGCCGAAACCATAACGGGATCATCCCCCCGACGATCGACGCGCCCAGGATAAGTAAGCAGTAGTAGGTGAGTAGAACGAGTGGGCTCATAGCAACTAGTATTCGTGATTGGCCAATCCAACAGTATGGCACGGTGGAGGGAATGACGAAATCCCCAATGAGTAACGACGAAGTCGCCGTCGACGAGACATGAAACGCCGACGACCAACCGCAATACCTCGTCATTGGGTATTCAGTAATTCGTCATTCAGCCGTAGGCTATAGTCATGCGTGCCTGTATCCAACGAGTGAGCCAAGCCCAAGTTGTCGTCGACGACGAGACCACCGGCCAGATTGACGCGGGGCTGCTGGTGTTGCTGGGCGTAGCCGAGTCGGACGGTGACCCGCAGTTACGTTGGTTGGCCGACAAGGTGATCAATCTGCGAATCTTCCCCGACGACGAGGGCAAGATGAACCGCTCGCTAGTGGACACCGGCGGTGCAATGTTGGTCGTGAGCCAGTTCACGCTTTATGGTGATTGCCGCAAAGGCCGCCGCCCGAGTTTCATCGACGCAGCGCAGCCTGAGAAGGCCGAGCGAATGTACCAGCAATTCGTCGATTACGTGGCGGGGCAGGGCATCAAGGTCGCGACCGGTCGCTTCCGCACCGAGATGAAGGTCTCGCTCACTAACGACGGTCCGGTGACGTTGTGGCTCGATACGGCGGAGCGAGCGTGAGAATCGGTATCCTGGCAGATACGCATGACGAGTTAGAGCGAACCAGACGTGCTGTTCAAGTGTTACGTGATCGCAAAGCCGGTCTTCTGGTGCACTGCGGAGATTTGACGACGGCTGAGATCGTCGAAGCTTGCTCAGCACTTCCATTCTATTTCGTCTTTGGGAACCACGATGCTGATGTTGTTCCCTATCTACGTGATGCTGCACTAAAGCATGGTGCAACTTGCTTGGAGTGGGGCGGTGAATTCACTGCACACGAAAGGCGGTTAGCTGTAGTGCACGGTCACATGACGATGGATCTTCGTCCACTGCTCGAACAGAATCCTGACTATCTCTTTTCAGGGCATTCACACGAACGTAGAGACTGGTACGAAGGAGCAACGCGCCGGATAAATCCTGGAGCCTTGTTTCGCGCGGATGAGTATTCCGTAGCTCTGCTAGATCTCGAATCCGACATCGTCGAGTTCATCACAATCGATCCGTAACATACTGCCCACCTAACTCACCGCTGTGTTCTTTGCGGCTGCCCTTGAGAGCCGCTGTCACCGCTCCAGTACTGACGGAATCGACGTGCGGTGTCGTAGATTGTGCGATCGTGCTGTGGTTGGCTGGGCTCCACCGGAGGGGGTAGTGTGCGATTGGGTTGCCATGATCGCGGCGCACTGTTGGAATCGTAGATTGGCGGACTCCCCAGAGCGTCACCTTGCGCGAACTGTGGTCGACCGATACTCGGCTGGGCCAAAGCGTCAGTCGGCTGTTCGTTCGCGCCACGCCACTGGTCGCGTTGAATTACCACGCCCGAGAGCTTCTCGTAGCGATGTCCGTAGCGATCCATGACCATCGGTTCGCCGAGGATCATCAGCACGACGATGATCAGCTTGCCATAGGTCGAGATATTCGCCCAAGCATTTTTTCCCCACAGTTTCATCGCCGTGCCGAACGATTTTTTGAATCGCCATCGACCGCCTTTCCACTCAACGGCGTAGAGCTCATCGAGCATCAAATGCGACATGACTCCTAGGAATAGTCCGGCGGTCTTGAAGTAGCGCAGCTGCAGACTGCCGTAGTCGCAGAGCAGAAACACCACACCGGCGAAAGTCAGCGCCGCCGGGATGCTGTGAAACATGCCGCGATGCACGGTGTAGCGCGAGAGCAGGCGAGCGATCCCGAACCTCACGAACAGATACAACGCTCCGCAGACGAGCGCCATCTGTTCGAAGTTGAGCCCGAGTTCCTCGAAGCGGCTTAGCATCAGCACTGGGATGATCGCCGCTGCGAATCCCATCGACTCGCGAAAGGGCACTCCCGAGTCGCTATCAATGTCAGGAAGCATCCCACCGATACCGCACAGTCCGCCGGCGATCAGTGAGGACTCGATCGGCATGCCCATGTACAGCCCGACACCGGTGTATCCAACACCTAATACGCTGCTCGTAGTGATGTGCGTCTTAAAGCCGGCCATGGGAATTCGAAATGCGAAGGAAGTACTAACGTAAACGCGAGGCGACGGCCTCGAAGGGCGGAACTGTATTATCTACGCCAAGATTGGACCAGAGAGGACGAAATGACTGATAGCAATGCCAGCTTCGCTAGCAAGATTCCGGTTGTTGTTTCCGCTTTCCGCGTTTTGGCCTGATGTATATACTTCCGCCGGTTTCCGGTGAGGCGGCTGCCTCGCGGTGACGATTGAATCCCGCATTCCGCAATCCCGAATCGATCCATGCAGACTTACGACCTCTTAATGCTGTTAGTGCTTGTTGCGGCCACCATGTTCGGCTTTTGGAAGGGCATGGCCTGGCAAGTCGCGTCGCTAGCATCGTTGGTGGTCAGCTACTTTGCAGCGCTGAAATACGCCGACCGGCTTGCGCCGATGATCAGTGAGCACGCGCCGTGGAACAAGTTCGTAGCGATGTTGGCAATCTACATCGGGACTTCGTTCGCGATTTGGACGCTCTTTCGCTTGGTGTCCGGGATGATCGACCGCGTGAAGCTCGATGGCTTCGATCATCAGATGGGTGCGATGATCGGTTTTGCCAAGGGCGTGTTGCTGACGATTGCGATTACTTTCTTCGCGGTCACAATTCTGCCTCAGCAGCAAAAGGAAATGATCATCGCCTCGCGTACCGGAGAGTACATCGTGCGGCTGCTCGACAGGACGGACACGGTTGTGCCGCCGGAAATTCACGAGGTCATCCACCCCTACGTCGAACGCATAGAGCAGCGACTCGACCCCAACTACCAGCCACCGCCAACCAGCGGACTGCAAGTACAGTGGCCCGGCGACCAGTTGCCCACAACGTGGCCTTCGCAAGCAGGGTCGCCCGCTCCAGCCGCGCCGCAGGCGACGACTCAGCCACCATCTTCCGTTTATGACCGTGAGCAGGCGGCGTGGCCGCAACAGTCGACGCAGCAGTGGCAGAAGCCGCAAACGCAGCCCGTACCGCAGTGGCCTAACCAGTCGCAAACGGCGGAGCGTTCCGGCGGCGCCCCTCTGTGATCCATGCTAATCGAAGCGCGTTCACCTAGCTGTTTTTCCAGTCAGTACGTGCTGAAGCTTGATGGCCGCGCAGTGGGTGAGTTCCGTGGGCGCTGGTTCAGCGAAGGCATCGATATTCGCTTGACCGAGCGATTGAAACTGCACTTTGAGAAGGCTTCGTGGCTGGCCAGCGAGTTCCGACTTCTCGACGCAGGTACCGAGGAAGTATTGGCCAGTGGAACCAGAACGGGAGTCTTCTCCACGAGCTGGGATCTGCAGCTGCGCACCGGACCAGCCCAGCTCGTGCGTTCCAGCATCTTCTCGTCCGAATTCGCTCTGCAACGGGACGACGGCACCTTGGCCACTGCCTCACGGATCGGAATTTGTGAAGGCGGCTGGCGCGTGGAGGATGACGGTACGCTGGATGCCACCGACCTGGTATTCGTCGGTCTCATCTACCACACCATCTTGAAACGTCAGCAAAACAGCAGCAGTTGATTGTATCTTCGGCCGTAGTCTTCTCGCGGACATCGCTTGTCGTTGATTCTGTAGCGAACGTTGGGCTAAACAGCCTAAAGAATTCTCCGTGTCTGAAGAATTTTCAACTTCTTCACATCCGCCACGAATGTCCATCCGTATGTTGGTTGTGAAAGCTGATGGCGCACTTGCAAGGGCTGCTGAAGTTGTTTGTCTACCGATTCTGAATTCCCGCGCAACGGAGAAGTCCTGATGAAACTGCATTTTTGTATTCGCCACCTGCTGCTCTTATCACTTGCGCTGACGTTCCCATCCTCGGCGCTGGCAGGCGAGATAATTTATGGATTGACGACGCAGAACGATATCGCTGTGTTCGACAGTAGCGATCCTTCAACGCTCGTCGACGGCGGTGCTGTGCGTAATTTGCCAGGCGGCGTTAGTCTCGAAGCGATCGATTATCGCCCGGCGACCGGAGATATCTACTTACTGGACGACATGGAAAACGTGTACACCTTCGATCCCGTGACGTTCGACGCGACGATCGTCGGCACTTTCATGCCTCGTGTTCCCGGCCTGAGCTTTGCTTTCGATTTCAATCCTGCGTTCATGGGCGGACAGTTTGCTCGCATCATCACCGACACCAACGACAATCGTGTGATCAGCGGTGACACGGGGCAGTATCTGCCGCCGGTCGAGAAGACCGACGTGTTCTATCCGGTGGGCGATCCCAATGCCGGGATGGATCCGAACGTAGCCGGTATCGCGTACACCAACAGCGTGTTTGGCTCCACGTCGACGCAACAATACGGCATCGACAGCGATCTCGGCGTACTGGTGACGGTCGCCAACAATGCCGGCACACTCGGCACGGTCGGTAGTCTCGGTGTAGGCACGCTAACCAACGAATTAGGACTCGACATCAGCGGTCACACGGGCACCGCCTACGCGAGTTTGCAGGTCGGCTCCAACAGCTGGCTGTACACGGTTGATCTCTCAAGCGGAGGCGCGTCGCCGGTCGGCCTGATTGGTTCCGGCGATTTGATTCGCTCGCTCACCGTCATTCCAATTCCAGAGCCAGCAACGCTGAGCCTTGCCGGCTTGGCAGGGTTGGCGTTGGCGATCCGCCGTCGCTGATTTGTCGTGGCGATTGCAACGAGGCCCCATCCGCGGACTGCGAACGATCGCGTCGGCTGTCCGCGTCTTGGAACCCACACGGTCCAGCCGCCGTGTGGGTTTTTTGCGATGGTGACCGACGCAGGGAAGCAGGATCTGGAGAATCAGCAGCGGCAGTATTTCCCGGGAAAAATAGCCCCGAAACGAACATAACAATGATTATCGGACGTTGCGGGTGGGCTGTACCGTGTCGGACTTTCCGCTTCGTGGCCCTGCTGGAACACTCAAAAATGAACATCGTTTGAGTGCAACTTGCGACGTGCGGAACGGCCACGCGGCCGTCTCGACGTTCGATGCGAATGGCTTATGAACTCGCCACTGGAGTCACTTCCGCTTCCAGGAAGTGGCCGATGCTGCGGAACTTTTCGTAGCGGCCGGCGAGCAGTTCATCGGGGGGCAGCTTGAGTAGCTCGCGGAGGGTTTTGAGCAGATACATCTTCAGCCGACCGGCGGTTTGGTGATGGTCGCGATGCGCGCCGCCGAGTGGTTCTTCGATCACATCGTCGACGGCGCCCATTTCGTGGAGTTGCTTAGCAGTGATTCGCAGCGCCTGGGCTGCCTTCTCGGCGTGATCGTGACTCTTCCATAAGATCCCGGCACAGCCTTCAGGGCTGATGACCGAATAGTAGGCGTGCTGCAAAATGGCAACGCGGTCGCCGACGCCAATGCCCAAGGCACCGCCGGAGCCGCCTTCTCCGATCACGACGCAGATGATCGGGGTGTTAAGCTGCGACATCGCCAACATGCTCTGAGCGATCACCTGGGCCTGACCTCGTTCCTCGGCGCCGATACCCGGGTACGCACCGGGGGTATCGATCAGCGAGATAATCGGCAGGCCGAATTTGGCTGCCAGACGCATTTTCTCCATCGCTTTGCGATAGCCCTCGGGATGCGCACAGCCAAAGTAGCACTCGTTGCGCTGCTTGAGCGTCTTGCCTTTTTCGTGGCCGACGACCAGCACCTTGTGTTCGTCCAGTTTGGCGAAGCCGGTGCGGAGCGCGCGATCGTCGCCGAAGAACTTGTCGCCGTGCAACTCGACGAACTCATCGAACACCAAATCGACATAGTCGGTGAACTTCGGCCGATCCTGGTGCCGAGCCACTTTCACGGTTTCCCAAGGGTCCAGGTGGTTGTAGATCGACTTGGTCGTCTCGGTGAGCTGCTTGCGCAGACCGCGAATGCGTTCCCGTAGCTCGGGTGTTTTGTTTTCGTTCGCCTCGAGCATGTTGATTTGATCTTGCAACTCGAAGATCGGCTGCTCGAATGGCAGGCGGAATTCAGTATTAGACATAATGGTAAACGCTCAATGCTGAACGAGAATCTAGTAACAGGAACCGCAGGCATCGCCCGCATCACGTGATTATGCTCATCGCTTAGAGCTTATCGCTCGTCACTCGAGCCCATCCTCTTCCGCCCTCTTCGCCGCTTCCTCTTCCTCGGTCAGTGGCGGCTTGGGTTTGATGTGGAAGCAACGTCCTGCTCGCATCTCACGATAGAATTCCATGAGCGAGTCGGGTCGATCGTTGGGATCTTTGGCCAACATACGATGCACGAGCTTGCCGAACTCCGGCCTGACGTTGGGCTGCAACATCGACAGCTCGGGCGGCCGAGCCTTCAGGTGCTTGTTGAGCAGTTCGGTGGAACTGGTGGCCGTGAACGGCACCTTGCCGGTCATCAGCTCGTAGATCATGCAACCGAAGCTGTAGATGTCTGCTCGCGCGTCGACTTCCTTGCCGCGAATCTGCTCTGGCGACATGTAGCTGTAGGTGCCCTGCACTGGTGCCTTGCCGCCAAACAGCTTGCCAATGCCCTTGGGTATTTTTCGCGCGATCGTGAAATCGATCAGTCGGACTTCGTTTTCTTCGCTGACCAGGTAGTTGTCTGGCTTGACGTCGCGATGAGTCCAACCTTGCTTGTGCATGTGCTCCAGTGCAAGCGCCGCGCCCTGGAGGATTTCTTCCAAGCGAAAATGCAATCGCTCGACACCTTCGGTTATCTGTTGCTTCAGGTTGGGCGTTTTGAATAGTTCCATCGTCAAGTACGTACCGTCTTTGCCTGTGCCGTACTCGTATGTCTTGATACATGAGTCGTGGGTCAACGACTTGCCGACCGTGTACTCATGCTTGAGGTCGTTGGCTGCCTGTCGGGTGTGTTTTTCGCCGGGCGGCAGCCACTTCATCGCGTAAGAGACGTTTTCGCCTAGCGGCTGTACTGCCCAGATTTCGTAGGTGGCTCCCACGCGGATGAGGTGGAACATCCGAAAGGGTCCCACGAATTCTTTGCGGCCTGTCGACATATCTGCGTTGGAGCTGGGGGGTCAGGTGGGAGGGGTTAGGCAAGGTGCACAGCTCCGATATTCTAGTCTGCTCGGCACTTTTGAGGAAGAGTGAAGCCCATCTGCGAATAGCCAATGGCCCAATCGCAAGGACCAAACAACCAGTTGGCGAACCATCACGCCGGTGAGTCACTTGAGAATTTGACTTCCATGAGCATCAACCCTTGCGCGGGCGCCGTCTGACCGGCGGCTGTGCGATCGCAAGCGTCGAGCACTTCGCTAATCCATTCGACCGGGCGGCGACCGGCACCGACATCGACCAGTGTGCCGACGATGTTGCGGACCATGTTGTAGAGAAATCCGTCTCCGCTGACGTCGATCCAGATCAAGTCCGGCTGACCTGCCCCACCCTGCCCGACCTCAATGGACGTGATCGTGCGGACGGTGCAATCGCGCGGCGAGCCGGTCGACTGGAAGCTGGCGAAATCGTGTTTGCCTTCGAGCAACCGCCCTGCCCTCTGCATCGCGCCGGCATCGAGCGGCTGCGGAAGGTGCCACACCATGTGACGGTCGAGCAACGGCCTCAGTCGACTGCTGTGAATTCGGTAGCGATACCGCTTGCCCAGCGCATCGTGGGTGGCGTGAAAGTCGTCGTCAACCGGCTCGACGGCCCGCACGACAACGTCGTCGGGCAGTTTCGCATTGATGCCGCCCAGCAGACGTTCGGCGGGCAGATTGCTCTCTGTGGTGACGCCGACCACCTGCCCCAGCGCATGCACACCTGCGTCGGTGCGGCTGGTCGCGGTAACACGAACCGTCTCACCAGTGATCTCGCGCCAAGCGTCCTGCAACGCTCCTTGCACGGTTCGACGACCAGGTTGCGCTTGCCAGCCCGAGAACTCGGTGCCGTCGTAGGCGAGCGTGAGCTTGTAGGTGGGCATGAAAGGGAACTGCTGTCAGGTGATTCGCTGGATCCCGCTTCCTTGTCGGCCGCAAGAGCTCGAGAAGCTCGTTCCTGGACTGTCGGAATGGAAATGAAGGCAGCTAATCACCTTGGAACAAATTCACGGACTCTTCGATTTGCGTGAAATTCTCTTTTACGGCTTCTGGGAATTCTTTCTCAATGACGGACCAGTCATCAGAGGCCAACGGGACGAATGCCGCAGTATCCGATCCATTCGACGCGGTGAGATAGCGTATTTCGTAGGCTGGCAATACTAGCTGATTCAACGTGTGTACTGTTATGTGGCGGTCTGCCACTTCTCCTTTCAACGGTACCTCAACTCGCTTATCTCCGTACGAAATGTAGACCGCGAATCCCAGCAAGTTATCGGTATCAACGACTTCTGCGGATAGCTGCCCGGTTTGCAGGATGCCTTCGCAGTATTCGATAATCGCATCGTCCTCTTCACGCCAATCTACAAGGAAACAGATTTCCTCGTTGTCCATTAGCGATTCGAAAGCCGTAGCGGTGTTCTGGCGGAGCGCGTCGCGGATTTCAGTCAGTAGATTTGACATGAGTTTTGCGGCTTGCTCAGATCAATTCAGGATCTTGTTGAGCTGCAATCCAGCTCGGTTATGCAGCTTCATCAAAGATATCGAACTTCCACGAACACAAGTGGTGGTCAATTCACACTGCTGCTTGCGTCTTCGACAGCAACTCGGCGATCTGCACGGCGTTGGTGGCTGCGCCTTTGCGGAGGTTGTCGCTCACGCACCAGAAGGCAAGACCATTCTCGCAGGAGAGATCTTCGCGAATGCGGCCGATGAACGTGTTGTCGTCGCCGCTGCATTGATTCGGCATCGGATACTCGCCATTGCCAAGATCGTCGACGACCTTCAGCCCTGGGGTCGCGTCAAAGAGTTCCTTCGCCTCGTCGACCGAGATCTTCTTTTCCGTCTCGACGAGAATGCTCTCGCTATGGCAGTTCTCCACCGGCACGCGCACGCACGTTGGGCAGACCTTGATCGATTCGTCGCCGAAGATCTTTTGCGTTTCGTACACCATCTTCATCTCTTCGCTGGTGTAGCCCTCGTGCTTGTGCGAGCCGATCTGTGGGATCAGATTGAAGGCGATTGGATGCGCAAACGCCTGATACTCGTAGTCGGCCTCGTCCAAAAATGCGCGGCTACCGTCAATGAGGTCCGCTTGACCTTGCACCCCTGCCCCGCTGGTGGCTTGGTAGGTGCTGACAATGACGCGGCGAATCTTGCCGGCATCGTGCAGCGGTTTCATCGCGAGCACCATCTGCGTGGTCGAGCAGTTGGGGCTCGCGATGATGCCCTTGTGCTGATCCGCCGCCTCGGGATTGATCTCGGGCACAACCAGCGGTACTTCGGGATCCATCCGCCAGTAGCCGCTCTCGTCGACGACCACGCAGTTGCGTTCTCGCGCCCAGGGACAGAACTCCGCCGCAACCGGATCAGGCGTGCTGCCAATCGCCACGTCGATATCGTCGAACGCTTCGGGGCACAGCAACTTGACTTCGTGCTCTTCGCCCTTGAACGTGATCGTCGTGCCCGCCGAACGCTGGGAAGCGAGAAACGTGATCTTCCCGTACGGAAAATCCCGCTCTTCGAATAATTGGCGAATAATACGTCCAACAGCGCCCGTAGCGCCGACGATGGCAATCGACTCAATCACAATGTCACTCTAAGGAATGGGGAAAGGGAGTTGTAAGTAACCCACCATTATAGATCGTCGGGATTGCGCTAGCAACGGCTGGTGGAAACGTCTTGATCACCGGCGCGACTGCACACCAGAGCCGTAAACCAGTGCGTACGCAGCCTCAACGCCGTGAGACAGTACGCACGCTTCGATCCGCCCACACGGCTCATAAGGAGTGCCGTCTAGGTAGTCATTCGCCTCTATTCGTAAACTAATTGAGATCTAGGCACGTCGATTCATACGCAATGAAAACCTCAACCACTCGCATTCAGGGAACCTCGCAATGACCAACCTTCAGCGTTTGCTGCCATTCGTCGCCACGTGCGTAGCAACAACTATTCTTGTCTTTATGGTATTGAATCATTCCAACGCCGAAGACCAATCCAACGAGACGTCAAGGCAAGACGCCGGTGGACAGGGTGTTGGAGTTTCCGGTGGAGGTGGTGGCGGCTTCGGTGGCGGCTTCGGTTTTGGCGGCGGTGGCGGTTTTGGTCGGGGCGGCGGCTTCTCAGCTGACTTCTTGGACCATGCACCTGCCATCGCAACTGGAGGCAAGTACGTGTACGTCATTCACAACAACACCTTGCATCAGTTCATGGCCGATGACCTGACGGAAATCAACACCGTATCGCTCGAGCCGTTAGAGGAAATTGACGACTGACGATGAGGTTCGAGCCGTAACGGAACAGAAACCTCCGCTGAGCGGCAACCAGGCGGACGGAAATCGGCCATTTCGGAGTTTCAGCAACGCATCGAAATCCCAAATCGGCAAGTCCCGCCACATCTGTAATCGATCTGAGTCGTAGCCTGTGAAGAGAGCGGCATTGCTACGTAAACTCAGCTGGAAAGTCGTACCGACGCGTGTACCGGTATTCATCGCATGGCGACACTACACGGTACCGATGACGCTATTAAATCGACTCAATGAAAACTTCAGGCAGAGTTTCGATACCCGGTATCTAGAGGATCAAGACCTAAGGCATGTCGCCTGCGTCTGGTTTCTATGAGAATCAACCAGCCACCGACTACCATAGGACCCAAGAGCTGCAGTGCCTCGCGCGCACCGAAATAGCTGAAAGCAATATAGGGGTGTGCAGCTTGGTCCATCCATTGATTTAACACAAGAGCGGTGAGCGGCGAGGTTATGGCCAATTGCCCTTCGCCCGGAGTCTCGCTTACCTTGAAATCAGTCCAGCAGCTTCCTGCAATTAGGGCAATCATCAAACAGATAGCCAGTGGATACATCCGATTGTTGGTTGTTCGCAAGGCGATCCGTCCCCAAAGGAAAGTGATCGCCGTTGGTACCGCAGTGAAGAAGTATAGTAGCAACGAATAGGCTAGAACTGCTTGTACCATGGTTGACGGGCGACCGAATCCGCATGCGGTGCCAACCTCAGCAACTAGCAATCCAGATACGTACACAAGGCCAAAGGATACGATCCACCCGACAAGCAAAAGCGGTAACGATGCCACTGCAATGCCCACGAGCGGCCAGCGACCCAACCAGGTACGCCTACGGTAATCCAACGCAATCTGCTTTGCGAGCACCCGCGTTTCGCCGATCCGTTCATTGACAATTGCTTCGACGTCGGGCACATTCGCTGAACGGAGTTCGGCAAGCAAATCAGCCCGATGGTCGTGTAGCTCGTGAGCAGTGCGTAGCGCGTACTCCGTCGGCAGGCCATGACGAATCAGCTCTCCGTAGAGTGTTGTCTCTTGATTAGCAGAATTTTGCGAAAGCATGGTCGCCTCCTTGCAGGATGCCTTGAATTGAAGCAGCGATCCTTTGCCACTCCTGAACAGTCTCCGCCAGTCGGGCTTTGCCCGGTCGGGTTACGCGATAGACCACGCGGCTTCGACCACCAATGGGGACGCGTCTCGACGTAAGTTGGCCACGCTCTTCGAGCTTGTGCAGCAGCGGATAAATGGATCCTTCACCGAAATCCAATTCACCGCCAGAATGCTCGCAAATTGCCTGCACTAGTTCATAACCGTACATTGGCCTCCGCGATAGAAGCTCAAGCACGACTAGCTCGGGGACGCCATTAAGAAAGTTTGGATTGGTTCGGTGACTGCTCATGCGGCAGACGATACCTTTTGGTTCGAGGTATTACAATAGCAATCGCCTACTCATTTCTTTTTCATGGTGTGCAGCTATCTGATGGAATTGTAGATCAATTCAATCATTCGTCGTCCTACGATCCCAGCATCGAATTAAACCTTCTACCTTGGAAAGTGGTAATCGATTCCCAATGAGGCGAGTCTCACCTTGGGTGGAAACTCGATTCCGAAAAAACTGTACAGCCGATGAAGCTCGATGGACCTAGCAAATCGCAAAAAATCAGCGGACACTCAGTCCGATGCGAGGTAGCAACTCGCTGCTTCCATCAAGAGTGGACTTAAGAAGCGGCATCGCGACCGACAATACACCGTCCAATCCGACTCTGAGGATTGCAGCGGACTGCGATATAAAGCTGAGTCGTCTGATAGAAGGCGGTGAGTTTCTTTCTGCGTCATGCTTAGCGAGCAAACTATTGCCATAAATTGACTTGGGCACCACCCGGATTCACAATATGCGCATGCTAAGTTGACTCAAATCTCTTAGAGGGGTTCGTAAATGTACAAATGCGCGCATCCGGTCGCCTCCATTCGCACTCCTCATGCTCGTCTGAACTTCGAGCATTCATGTGGAATTGCCTCGCTGTGCATCGCAGTTGCTTTGCTCTTGCTCGTCACTTCTCAGACACGCGCTGCGCTCAAGATTTGGGATCCTGTGCTCATGAGTTCGAATTGGAACGATGATGCAAATTGGTTTACCACCGGAGAACCTGGAACGGACGACATCGTCTCGATGGACGCGAACAATAGCATCGGCTCGACCGTGACGCTGAGTGCCGATACCGAGTTGATCAACTCACTGACCTTACTCGACGGGACGCTGGCCACCAGCGGTCATCAAGTGATTGTCAGCGACACTGGCGATAGCGGACAGGCGACTATTCAAGCGGGATCGACTCTGCTGCTCAACACGGACGATGCCAAAGCGGCAGACTTTGACCGATTGGATGTGTTCGGCGACGTTTTGTTTGCGGGCACTGGTTCGACCGAGCTCGAAGTCGATACCACCCTAACGATTGAGAGCGGCGGCCTCGTCCGTGGATGGGGAATCATCGACGGCGATATCGTCAACAACGGTACTCTGACCGCTTCGCGATCCGCTGATACGACCTTTTCAACGCTGACGATCAATGGCGATGTGACTAATAACGGGACGATCGACAGTGTCGACAGCGCCCAATTCGTATTCAACGGGCTGGTAACCAGCGAGGTTCCGGCGATATTTGCCGAAGAGATTCATTTCGGAACGACAGGGGGGTTCATGGGCAGCGGAGTGATCGGTTCGCGTATTACCAGTTCCACGGGATCGACGATAACCGCCACACACGACTTAGTATTGGGTGGATTAACCCAGGACACTACTCAGATTGATCTGTCCGGCGCACTGGTCGTCGGCAGTCACACGGTGATGATTCAAGACTTCGACCGAGCGGAGGTGTCCACGGTGACGATCAACGGTGGCACCTTAAGGGCAACTCTTGGATCCGATGGGATCAGGCTCCGGAGCGGTCACACGATGACGGCAAACGGGATTGTCGATGGAGCGCTGGAAACTGAAGTTGGGTCGACGGTTACGACCAATGGTACCCTCGAACTGGGGGATGCCAGTCATGCTCAGGGTGCCCTCCTTAACGGCACCCTCGAAGTTGGCCATCACCAGGTCACGCTGCTTGACGCCACACAGGCTTCACTTGGGAGCGTGACAACTATTGATGGTGGCACCTTATCCGCCGCTAACGGCATTCTTCTGGGCGACGGCGAATCTCTGACTGGGGTCGGAACCATCGATTCGGCATTCGAATCGGCAGTAGGCTCGACGATCAACGTGTCGAGCGCCGTCCCCGGTACTAGCCTAACGCTTGGCGATGCTAGTTCAGCCACCGGAGTATCTATCGCGGGAGCACTGAACATCGGCCAGCAAGAAGCCATATTGCTCGATAGCGACTCAGCGAGACTGATCCATACGACAACCCTGGATGGCGGCACCTTGACTGCAGCCAATGGCATACGCCTCCCTGCAGGAGCGAGTCTCGTCGGTAGTGGATTGGTAGACGCAAGAGTATCAACCGATCACGACGCAGTGATCACGGTCGATGGCAATTTGACACTGGGTGCTAATCACACATTGGGGATTTCGATGAATGGTACGCTGAATACTGCGAGTCACACTGTGACTTTGATTGATAGCGATGGCGCTAGGTTGGGACTCATGACGACTCTCGACGAAGGGACCCTCATTGCGGCAAATGGTATTTCAATTGGTAACGAACGCACGTTGTCTGGAACGGGTCTCGTTGATGCTTCCGTGCGGGTATTCACAGGTGGAACAATTGATAGCGGTGACGGAAAGCTTACGTTTAGCGGTATCATTACTAGCACGGGTACCTCGGCAACCATTACGGGCCACACAATTGAGTTCTTGTCGGGCGGCGGCTTCCAAGGCCATGGTTCGATCGATGCGAGAATCGACGCCGAGGCTGGAAGTACGATCGAAGCAACCGACACGCTTTCGCTTGGGCTTGCCAGCTCTGCGGTTGGGGTAAGCATCGACGGCGCGTTAGACGTGAACGGCGAGACAGTGACGCTGTTGGATTTTGATACCGCCTCATTGGGATTGTCGACAACGATCGATGGTGGCACGCTAGAGGCGGCCAACGGCATTTCACTCAGTTCTGGCGATGCGATCGCTGGCACTGGCACCGTCAATGCTGACATTCAGGGTGTGGTCACCATCACCGCTGGTAGCGGGACTCTCACGCTCAACGGCGATCAGACGTTCAATGACGTTAGTACCATCAATCAGTCCGCTGTGAGTACGGTTCGACTGAATGGCAGTCTGAATGTCTTGGCCGACACGACAATATCCGTTGACAATCTGGATTGGGATGGCGACGGAGCGCCGACCGCGAACTCGACGACCACAATTTCCAACGGCAGTAAACTCACGATTGATGTTGAGAGAATTGACTCGGGTGATCCCGCGGATGACGGCTACGACGACGCGATTGTCATCGACGGCGGCACGCTTGAAGTCATCATGCCCGACCCCTGGCTAATGGACGGGTTCTTGACATTGGATAGCAGTTCAGCAACGCCGCGAATCGAGGGGTCCGATATGCGCGTGCGCCAAGATTTCTTTGCAGGATCGGGGAGCGTTGATGTCATTGGTGGTGGAACTGCCCAGATTGCGGCACCACTCGTACTCGAATCGACGGCAACCGTCGACATCGCGGCGGGCACGGAACTGGAACTGCAAGGGATTTCAAAGATTCAAGATGCCACCGTCACCGGAGGTGGGACTTCTATGAAAACTCATCACTCGTCAAGTGAATTTTCTCGGTGGTTCCCTTCTTCTATCCGAGCGTCTCCCGCGTTGGCGGGATAGCC
>JANQQA010000044.1 GCA_028285205.1 Bythopirellula sp.
ATGTTGGATAAGTACAACGGCAAGGACCCGGGCCAACTGTTCAATGTTGAACCTACGCAGTTCAACAACAATGGCAAAGTGTTGGGGAGTCTGTGGAAGTTCAAACAGCACGGCGAGTCGGGCATCCCGGTGAGCGATCTCTTTCCGCATGTCGCCACTTGCGTGGACGAACTCGCCGTCGTGCGGTCGATGGTCTCGGAGTTTCCTGAGCACACCTTCGCGAATTACTTTCTGCATACCGGCAGCGGCTTGCAAGGCCGCCCCAGCATGGGCGCGTGGGTGAACTATGGGCTGGGGAGCGAATGCTACGACCTGCCGGGCTTTGTGGTGATCAATGGCGGACTGATTCCGCCAGGTGGGCTCGATTGCTTCGGAAGTGGTTTCCTGCCAGCCAGCTATCAGGGCTCCGTTTTCCGACCGTCGGGCACGGGCATCGCCAATATCCAACGGACGGAACCCACCATGCAGCGGCAGCGCGAGAAGCTCGACTTGATCGCGCAACTGGATGGGTTTGCAACTCAGCAATTCGGCCAGCACGATAGTCTCGAGTCGGCCATTCGCAATTACGAACTTGCTTACGCGATGCAGATGGCGGTACCGGACCTGATGTCGTTGGACGAGGAACCTGCCCACCTGAAAAAGTTTTACGGCATGGAGTCCGAGTACGAGCAAACGCGGATCTACGGCGCTCAGTGCCTGATCGCCCGTCGGATGATCGAGCGCGGTGTGCGGTTCATCGAGCTCACCTGCCCCCAGGTTGGTGGCGACCGTTGGGATCAGCATTCCAACTTGAAGGACGGTCACGAGAACAACGCCCGCGCGGTCGATCAGCCGATCGCTGCACTGCTGAAAGACTTGCGTCAGCGCGGCATGCTCGACGAGACGTTGGTCGTGTGGGCAGGCGAATTCGGTCGCACGCCGTTTGCTCAGGGGCATAATGGACGCGATCACAATCAATTCGGCTTTACGATTTGGATGGCCGGCGGTGGGGTGAAACCAGGTACGGTGTACGGCTCTACTGACGAGTTTGGGTACAAGGCGATCGAAAACCGCTGTGAAATCCACGACTTGCACGCGACGATGCTGCACTTGATGGGCGTTGACCACACGCGTTCGACCTTCCGCTTTGGCGGGCGCGACATGCGTCTGACCGACGTGAAAGGCCACGTCATTCACGACATCCTCGCTTAGTTTGCCTCGCCGTGAGCGGACCGATCTCGGCGGCAAGCGCAGGAAACGGACACAGCGGTTTCTTGGGGCCAGTGCCGCTCCGTTTGTGTTTTTCTGGGTAGTTGTCTAACGAGCTACCAAGTGCCCCGTCTAATCTTGGCGACCTATATTTTCCCAAGATTCCCCCGAAATGGATCGCAAATCGGTCGCGATTCGGGCAAAATGCAGCCACATTGCGGCAAGATTGCGCAATCCTCGTCGAATAGCTGCCAACGAAAAACGCATTTTGGAAAGCGGAGAAATGTTCACTCAGCAGTTGATGACGTATCTGGAACAGTGCTTCACGATGCCGGTGTTGCCGGCTACTGTGTTGATGCTATTGATCATCGCCTATAGCTTCCTGGTGCTACTTGGGGCACTTGACTTCGAGCTGTTCGACGTTGATATCGATGTTGATGCGGACGCTGATTTAGACGCCATTTCAAGCGCCGGTTTCGTTACGCTAAAGTTCTTGAATTTAGCCGACGTGCCGATTATGGTCTGGCTGAGCATATATGGCATCGTCTGGTGGCTGTTGTCGGTAACGCTGTGGTTTTGGATGGACAGCACGCCCGCCGATGCCAATGCAGGCCTGCTAGTTATTCGCAATGTAGCGATCAGCGTGATCGCGACCAAGTTCCTGACCAACCCCTTGGGGAAGGTCTTTGCGAAACCGCCGAGCTTCAAGCCGCAGGACCTGATTGGGAAAGAGTGTGAAATAACTACTCACGTCGCGACGAACGAGGTCGGGCAAGCGCGATTTAGGACAGATGCGGCTCCGCTGTTGCTCAACGTGCGGATGACCGAGGGGGAGTTGTCGAAAGGCGAGGCAGCGGTGATTGTGGACTACGACCCTGATGTAAAGGTCCACTATATCGAATCGATGGCCGGTCCGCCGTAAGTCGTCAGATTTGACAAATCGGACCGCATCGGTCCGATCACGACTTATATTCTTGTGTGGTAAGCTGTACCTGAATTCTACCTGAGAGGTGTATGATGGGTGAAGTGATTATAACCGTTGTGTTGGCTGTCATTGGTTTTGTGATCGTTGCCGCAGGACTTGCTGCCGCTGCGTCGCGGTTCTACAGAAAAGTTGGCCCCGAGGAAGCGTTAGTTCGTTCCGGTGGTGGTGAACTGAAAGTGGCAACCGGTCGCGGTATGTGGGTCGTACCACTGGTGCATCGTGTCGAGCTGATGGATCTGACGCTCAAGCGTATCGAGATCGCGCGTAAGGGCACGTCGGGTTTGATCTGTAAGGACAATATCCGAGCTGACATTGAGGTCGCGTTCTTCGTCCGGGTCTCAAATGACCCTGCTCAGATTAAAGAAGTGGCGCAGTCCATCGGTTGTGCGCGTGCATCAGAGCAAGTGACTTTAGTCGAGTTGTTCGACGCCAAGTTCTCAGAAGCCCTCAAGACTGTTGGTAAGCAGTTCGACTTCGTCCAGTTGTACGACCAACGAGATCAGTTCAAGACTGAGATCATCAAGGTCATTGGTACCGACCTGAATGGTTATCAGCTTGACGATGCGGCGATTGACTATCTTGAGCAAACACCATTGGAACTGCTCAGCCCGAACAACATCCTCGATGCCGAAGGTATCAAGAAAATCACTGAGTTGACGGCTCAGGAAAAGGTACAGGAGAACCAATACACGCGTGAGAAGGAAAAGACGCTGAAGAAGCAGGATGTCGAGGCGGCGGAGGCGATTCTCGAACTCGAGAAGCAACGCGTCGAGGCGGTTCAAAAGCAAGAGCGTGAGATCGCCGAGATCACAGCTCGAGAGCAAGCCGAAGCGGCCAAGGTCGAAGAAGAGCAACGCTTGCGTTCGGAGACGGCGCGTATCGCAACTGAGGAAGAACTCGGTGTGGCCGAGGAAAACAAGCAGCGTCAGATCATCGTTGCGGCCAAGAACAAAGAAAAGACCGACGCGGTCGAGACCGAACGCGTCAAGCGGGATCAGGAACTCGAAGCGACCGAGCGTGCTCGCGTCGTGGGTGTGGCCGATGTCGAGAAGGAAAAAGCGATCGAAGTCGAGAAACGCAACATTCAAGAGGTCATCCGCGAACGCGTGATGGTCGAGCGGTCGGTGGTAGAAGAGCAGGAAAAGATCAAAGACACCGAGCAATTCGCCGGCGCCGACCGTGCGAAGCAAGTGGCGATTACCCAAGCCGAACAGAAGGCTCAAGAGAACTTGGTTGTCGAGGTCAAGGCAGCAGACGCGAAGAAGCAATCGGCCGAGCTTGCCGCACAACAGGTCGTGATCGAAGCCGACGCTCAGCGCGATGCAGCGGAACGCGAAATGCAGGCAACCAAGATGCTCGCCGAAGCGAAGACGGCCGACTCTGCGGCAGTTGGTTTGGGCGAAGCCCAGGTCGAGGAAGCCAAAGCCGATGCTTTGAAGAAGACCGGTACCGCCGAAGCCGACGTGCTGTTGCAGAAGTACAGCAGCGAGGCCAAGGGTATTACCGAGAAGGCCGAGGCGATGAAGCTGTTCGACGACGTGGGCAAGGACCACGAAGAGTTCAAGCTGCAGCTCAACAAGGAAAAGGATATCGAGATCGCAGCGATCGGTGCTCAGACCAACATTGCCGAAGCGCAGTCACGCTTGGTTGGCGAGGCCCTCAAGTCCGCACGCATCGACATCGTCGGTGGCGAGAGCGAGTTCTTCGACAAGATTGTCGACTCGGTGAAGGGCGGCAAGGCGGTTGATCGCTTTGTGAACAACAGCGAGACCGTGATGGACGTGAAGAACACGTTCTTCAACGGCAACCCTGAGTACTTCCGCGACAAGGTGCAGCAGTTGGTGACCGAGTTCAACCTCAGCACCGACGACGTGAAGGACCTGTCGATCGCCGCGCTGATCGCCAAGATGATCGGCATGGCCAGCAGTGACCAGTCGCGTAGCCAACTCGGCTGGCTCGACCAGATGGCTGCCAGCTTGGGCATGTCCGACGAACGCGTGTCGACGCTAAGGCTCGATGACGCCGGCATCGGCAAGGCTGAGGCGTAAACTGGCGAAGCAATTGCACCACGGAGTCACG
This sequence comes from Bythopirellula sp., assembly GCA_028285205.1. Classification (GTDB taxonomy): domain Bacteria; phylum Planctomycetota; class Planctomycetia; order Pirellulales; family Lacipirellulaceae; genus Bythopirellula. The sequence goes on from JANQQA010000044.1 coordinate 4,253, forward strand.
GAGAACCCAGAGGCAAGTTGGATTTTTGGTAGGTAATCGAAGCCATGTGCTGCGATTATTCATCTATCCGAATTCTTACTTTCCGAACCCTCCGTGCTCTCCGTGGCTCCGTGGTGATCTGACCGAATCCTATCGCAAAGCCATCGATGTCTGAAACCACCGAAACGCCTGAAGTACCGCAGCAGCTGGAAAGCGGCAGCTACGAAATTATTCGTGGTCGGTTGCGCGAACATGGCAAGACGCTGCGGCATCGGCTTGACCAGCTTAACGAGGCCCGGCGCGAAGTCTTCGGCTCGATTGAGACCACGCTGCTCGGGACTGAGCGGATCACGACCGCCAACAACTGCACGCCACGCGACATATTCGCGATCGGCGATCGGTTCATCTTCGGATACAACGTGCACATCGGTTTGCGAAGCACGACCTCACTGAACGATGTGTTTGCGGTCTATGCCTATCGTGATGGTGCGATGCATGAGGAATCGCTCGAGCTGATCGACGATGAGCTGTTCCACCGCGACTTCAAGGAGGTCTATCGCTACTACAAAGACGCTGTCTTCGCGAAGTTTTTCATTCACGAAGGCTTTCTCTACATGGTCTTCCGTGTGGGGAAGGCGGTTAACGATATCAAGGCGTTCAAGTGGCTGATCCAAGAGGGTTCGCTCAAGTACGTTGACAATCGCAGTGACCACGCGGTCAAGTTTCCCGCACAACACGAGTTTGCTTGGAAGCGAGCCACGCGCGACCAGCACTCTTATGGGGAGCATCCGCATATCTCGATTGAAGATCGCGTGTTCGTCGAGACGGTTGGTGGCGATCTGACGATCAAGATTGAAGACAACACCGACTCGGGCGAGGGAATCTACTCCGAGCCAGTCGACGACCGTGACCAAACGCTCGACGACGCGGAGGTCAGCTACGCGCTGATCGACAATATCATCCTGCTTAGGATCCGCCCGTATCAGGAAGAAGCGTTTCGCTACCTCGTCTACAACGACAAGTTGCAGCAGGTCAAACGAATTGACTCGATTGCCGAAGCGTGCGTGCTGTTGCCGCAAGGGCACGGGCTGATATTTCCCAACGGCTACTATTTGCAGACCGGCGAGTACAAGACGTTCGACAACGAGATCGCTGGTCTGCTGTTCGAGTCACGCGTGCCGGCGTCCAACGGCGAGGACGTGCTGTTTCGGTTCTACAACCGACGCAGCGGTCTGCATGTGCTGTTGCAATACAATGTGATTGAGCAACGTGTCGGCACGCCTCTAATCTGCCATGGGGCGACGTTGTTCGCCAGCGGCGAGCTAATTTGTTTCTCCTCGCCCGGGGATGACGCGCAGAAGCACCACGCGCTACAGATATGGCAGACACCCTACACGGCTACGGAGCAGGTGACCGCTGCGGATCAAGATTCCCTGCTGTTCAAGGTGGGCAACCGTGACCTCGTGCGCGCGATGGCCGAGTGTCGCGAGACGCTCACCCTGCTGGAAAAAGAAGATGCCTACGCGAATCTCTACGTTGACATCGTCAAGAAGGCGACCGACGTGGTCGATTCGTATTTCTGGCTGAACGAAGCGGACGCGTTTCGGCTCGACGAGCCCTTACTGGAGATCAAAGCGGCAGCCTCGGCGGCGATCGACGAGTTCGACAAAGTCGTGCGCGTCAAAAAGGCGACCGCCGACTCGGTCGCGCGGGTCACCAGCAGCAAGAACGAGCTGTTCAACCACATCAAGCGGCAACGTTTCGAAGTGATCGACGACTTTGTCGATTCGCTGGGACAGCTGCGCCGTTTACGCGGCGAGGTGATCGCGCTGGGCGATCTGCGCTACGTCGATCAAGCCGTCGTCGAGAGCCTCAGCGACGAAGTTGCCAAGCAAGTCGATCAGGTTGCCAACCGTTGTGTCGAATTCCTGCTTCGCGAGGACTCGCTGGCGCCTTACCAGCAGCGGGTCGAAGCGCAGCGTGATCAGGTGCCGGGGCTGGAGAAAGTTTCCGACGCGAAAGCACTCGGCGAGGAGATCGACGCGAGCGCGACCGAATTGGAGATGCTGATCGAGATCGTCAGCAACCTGAAGATCGAGGACGCTACGCAGCGAACAACGATTATCGACAACATTTCGGCCATTTTCTCGACTGTGAATGCGGCCCGCTCCGCGCTGAAAGGCCAGACGAAGAGCCTGCTGTCGGTCGAAGGTGTTGCCGAGTTCAATTCGCAGTTGAAGCTGCTCAACCAAAGCGTCGTCAACTACTTAGACGTCTGCGATTCTCCGCAGAAGTGCGACGAGTTCCTCACCAAGCTGATGGTGCAGATTGAGGAATTGGAAGGCCGCTTCGCTGAGTTTGACGAGTTCGTACTCCAGCTGACTGAAAAGCGCGAAGAGGTCTATCACGCCTTCGAGCAGCGCAAGCTGACACTTGTCGAAGCACGCAACAAGCGTGCCACCGCCCTGGCAACCGCGGCTGATCGAATCCTCAAGGGTATCGCCACGCGTGTCGGCGGGATGGATTCGGTCGAGGAGATTCACGGTTACTTCGCTGCGGATCTGATGATCGAAAAGGTCCGCGACATCGTCGAGCAACTCCGCGAGTTGGACGACAGCGTCAAGGTCGACGACATTCAGAGTCGCCTAAAGACGGTGCGCGAAGACGCGGTGCGTCAGCTCAAGGATCGTCAGGAATTATTCGTTGACGGCGAGCATGTGATTCAGTTCGGCGAACGCAAGTTCTCAGTCAACGTGCAGACGCTCGATCTAACGACTGTTACGCGTGACGACGAGATTGACTTGCATCTGACCGGCACGAATTTCTACCAGCCGTTGGTCGATCCAACGCTGCAAGAGGCCAGCGATTTATGGACGCAGGAGGTGGTCTCCGAGAACGACAGCGTGTACCGTGGCGAGTACTTGGCTTATCAATTGATGCAGCTGGTCCTTGAGGGACAGACAGAGCTGTCGTCACACGATATTCTGCTGCAATCGCCTGAGGACACGGTCGCGCTCGTGCAGCAGTTGATGGGGCCCCGGTATCGCGAGGCATACTCCAAGGGGGTTCACGATCGCGATGGAGCGAGCCTGTTGCGGGCACTGCTGGAAATGCATTCAACGATCGGAGTGCTTCGCTTTTCCGCTCCGTCACGCGCGATGGCGAAGCTCTATTGGCAAGAATTTGCTACCCAAGAGACGAAAGACCAGCTTGCCGCGAAACTCTCTGGGTTTGGCTCAGTCGGTCAAGCGTTTCCGAGTTCGACGCATCAACAGGAATACCTCGACGAACTACAAAAATCGCTTGTTGGTTTCGCTCGCGAGAACTCGTTGTTCGAGGAACCGCTCGCGAAGGAAGCTGCCGAATACCTATTCACTGAGCTCGTTGGCAACAAGCCGTTTGCAATTAGCCGACGTGCCGTGGAGCTGTACGACGCAACGCTCGCTTACCTGAAAAAGACTGGGCATCAAAAGCAGTTCGAAGCTTCGATCGCTGCGGTCAGCGACGATGTCCACGCGCGGCAATCGCTGGCGCGCGATTGGGCCGACGCGTTCGTGCGGCATTTGTCTTCGACCGACCAGCGGCAGGCCGACGACAGCGACTTTGTCGATGAGCTCGCCACGTTACTTGCGTCCGAGCACGTCGATCGCATGCACATTGTCGATGGCCACACCCAGCGCGAGCTGACCGAGTTGGTTGGCCAGCACCCGCTGATCGAATCGGGCAACTACCATCTCAACTACAACCGCTTCATGGACAAACTGCGGCACTATGAGTCCGACGTCGTGCCGAGGTATTTGGGGTACTTGGAGCGCAAGCAAGAACTCGTAGACCAGGCACGCGACGAGTTGCGGTTGGACGAATTCCGACCGCGCGTGCTCACCTCCTTTGTGCGCAACCGCCTGATTAACGAGGTCTACCTGCCGTTGGTTGGCGACAACCTGGCCAAGCAGATTGGCGTGGTTGGTGAAGAGAAACGCACTGACCTGATGGGCTTGCTGCTGCTGGTCTCGCCGCCGGGCTACGGCAAGACAACGCTCATGGAATACATCTCCAATCGTTTGGGGCTGATCTTTATGAAGATCAATGGTCCGGCGATCGGGCACCACGTCACGTCACTCGATTCGGCGGAGGCACCTAACGCGGCGGCACGTGAGGAAGTTGAGAAGCTGAATTTGGCTCTCGAGATGGGCGACAACGTGATGCTCTACCTAGACGACATCCAGCACTGTAATCCGGAGTTCCTGCAGAAGTTCATCTCACTCTGCGACGCCCAGCGCAAGATTGAAGGTGTGTACCAAGGCCAAACGCGGACGTACGATCTGCGCGGCAAGAAAGTCGTGGTTGTGATGGCGGGCAACCCTTACACCGAAAGCGGCGAGAAGTTCAAGATCCCCGACATGCTTGCCAACCGCGCCGACATCTACAACTTGGGCGAAATCATCGGCGATACGGCTGACGCGTTTGAAATGAGCTATTTGGAAAACGCGCTGACCTCGAACGCGACTCTGAGCAAGCTCGCCTCGCAAAGTCAGCAGGATGTATACGGCATCATCAAAATCGCCACGACCGACGACCAACAGGGTGTCGAATTGCAGGGTGCGTACTCGCCTGAGGAACTGCGCGAGATGGTGTCGGTGATGAAGAAACTGCTACGCGTGCGCGATGTCGTGTTGACGGTCAATCGTGAGTACATTCGTTCCGCAGCGATGGCCGACGCTTACCGCACCGAGCCGCCGTTCAAGTTGCAAGGCTCGTATCGCAATATGAATCGCATCGCTGAAAAAGTGGTGCCGATTATGAACGACGCTGAGTTGGAAACGCTGATCCTCTCCAACTACCAGAACGACTCACAGACGCTCACGTCGGACAACGAAGCGAACATGCTGAAGTTCAAGGAACTGATCGGCAATCTCTCGCCGGAGGAAACGGTTCGCTGGGAAGAGATCAAGACGACCTTCGCGCGAAACAACCGGTTACTCAGCGTTGGGGCAGACGATCAGTTGGGCGCGGCGATCGTCGAACTCAGCGCTTTTTCCGAGGGCCTACAATCGATTCATGCCGCACTCAACGAGGGTATCACGCAAATGCGCGTGGCCGCAGATCAGCAGAATGAAGAACCTCCGGCGCCGGAAGAGAAGAAAGACGGTCCGCCTGTCCCGCAACATGTCGTCGTGCAACACAAAGTCCCGCGTGTAGTGCTGGGAGTGGTCAAAAGCCAATTCGAGCTGATGCAAGACTGGCTTAGTCCAATTTTGGCGGCCGAGAAGGAGCAGGCGGGCGAGATGCAGGAATTGCGCGAGTCGGTTGAAAAATGCCTCACGGAGTACGGCAAGATGATCGACGAACTCCAGTCGGCAAAGACTTCGAAACGCAAGAAAAAGCCTCGGAAAGACGCCGAATCCTAGCGGAAACGCTCTCGTCTACCGTTTGAGCGCGTGTGATTGCTGCTGTAGCGTAAACACAGAGCGTAGATCCACGCTGGAATAGCTGGGCATCGACTTGCTATAATGGGCTGACCATGATTCGGCAGCTCCTTCTATCGTTCAGCTCCGTGACGATTTGCGCATCCCTTGCGTTGTGCTTGGCAGCTGAGGCGCGTAGCAACGAGGCCGTAAGCTTCGCGCAAGATGTGAAGCCCATTCTGGCGAAGCGGTGCTTCGCCTGCCATGGCCCGGATACGAGTGAAGCGGGACTCGCATTCGATACATTTGAGTCGGCTATCGCGGAGTTGGATTCTGGAGCGCAGGCCATTGTGCCGAAGGACCCCGCCTCCAGCGAGATCATCCACAGAATTACCTCGACCGATGAGTTCGAGCGGATGCCGCCAGAGGGCAAGCCGCTGTCGGAGGACGAGGTCGCTATAATCCGGCAGTGGATCCAGGAAGGCGCCGAGTACGAGAAACACTGGTCCTTTCAGCCAGTCAAGCAAGTCACTCCTCCTGCCGTCCGTGACGAAAATTGGATTCGCAACGACGTCGATCGGTTCATCCTCGCTCGTCTGGAATCTCGCGGACTGAAGCCGGCACCGCAGGCGTCGAGATCGGTTCTGGCCCGACGATTGTATTACGATTTGATTGGTTTGCCGCCCACTCCCGACGAGCTGGCCGAGTTCCTATCTGACCAGAGGGACGACGCCTACGAGCGACTGGTCGACAAACTGCTTGCATCACCGCATCACGGCGAACACTGGGCACGGCACTGGCTCGACGTAGTGCGCTACGCCGAGACGAACAGCTACGAACGCGACGCCCCCAAGCCGCACGTCTGGAAGTATCGCGACTACGTCATCCGCTCGCTCAACGACGACAAGCCATTCGATCAATTTGTCCGCGAGCAACTGGCTGGCGATCAGCTGGATGAGGTGACCGTCGAAACGATGATCGCCACCGGCTACTACCGGCTGGGGATTTACCAAGACGAGCCCGATGATCCGCTGCAAGTGAAAGCGGACGAGATGGACGACATTGTATCGACCACAGGTCAAGCTTTCCTCGGGCTGACCGTCGGCTGCGCGCGTTGCCACGACCACAAGATCGATCCGTTTCCGCAGCAGGACTACTTCGGCCTGGTAGCGTTCATGGCCGACATTACTCCCTTTGGGCAGCGAAACGATTTCTCCAACAGCCTGTGGTATACCGGTCCGCCCGAAAACAAGAAGAAACGCGACCAGCTAGAACGGGAGCGCGAGGAACTCAAGAAGCAACGGCACCAGTTGGAACAAGTCGGCATCAAGAGGTTGCCAGGCAAGCTGCAACGACAGACCGAGACAGACGACCGGAAGCAAGTTCTCAAAGCACATCTCGACGGCGTGCTAACTGTTGCGGAAAGACAGCAGTACGCGAAGATCGGTCAGCAACTCACTGACGTGCTTTCGAAGCTAGATGCGCTGCCACGATTCGAGCACATCTTGGCATTGGCCAAAACGATCGAGGAGCCGCCGACTACCCATTTGCATCAGCGCGGTAATCCACACAACCCGGGCGAGAAGATCGAGCCCCACTTCCCAGAGATTCTGGGAGGCATCGTTCCGATGGACGAGCCAAAAGCTAGCAGCAATTCGCGACGTCGCACGCTGGCCGAGTGGATTACTTCGCCGGAGAACCCGCTCACGACACGGGTGATGGCCAACCGGATCTGGCAGCATCATTTCGGACGGGGAATCGTTCGCACGCCGAACAACTTTGGGCAGCTCGGTATCCCGCCCACGCATCCGCAATTGCTCGACTATCTGGCCACCTTCTTGGTCGATAACGACTGGCGGCTGAAGCCGCTACATCGGATGATTGTCACGTCGAGCGCCTACCGCATGTCGTCGGCTTCCAGCCCAGACGCGATGGCTTTCGACCCTACCAATGATCTGTTCTGGCGCTACGATATGCGGCGCCTGACCGCCGAACAGGTGCGTGACGCGGTGCTGGTTGCCAGTGGGCAACTCAACCGCAAGCTGTTCGGTCCAAGTTTCTACCCCGACTTATCCAAGGAAGTCCTAGCCACCCAATCTCGACCAGGTGAGAACTGGGGAAAGTCGGACGAAGCAGAGCGTGCCCGACGAAGCATCTACATTCATGCCAAACGCTCTCTACTTGTGCCGCTACTCACCGCGTTTGACTTGCCCGACCCTGATTCCAGTTGCGAAGCACGCTTCAACACGACACAACCCGCGCAGGCGTTTGCGTTATTGCATAGCAGCTTCTTGCATGAACAGGCGGGAAAGCTCGCCGATCGTGTGCGAGACGTTGTTGGACGCGAGGACGAGACGGCGCAGGTCGACCAGGTCATTCGTTTCGTCCTTGGACGACAGTCGACCGAAGTCGAGATCGACGAAGGCGTAGAACTCATGAGTCTGCTCCGCGAGCAGCGACAGAAAGATGCCGACGAAGCGTTGCGGTTCTACTGTTTGGCTGCCTTAAATTTCAGCGAGTTTTTGTATTTGGATTAGCGACCGTCCTACGAGGGTGAACATGTCCAGCAAAGCCAATTTCTGCCGTCGCACGCGTCGCGAGTTCCTCTGGCAAACCGGTGCCGGTTTTGGCGCGGCGGCTCTCACGGGGATGCTCTCAGGTGATGGGTTCTTTTCATCAGCAGCCGCGTCGACCAGCCCGGCCGTCGATGCGTCGATCAGCGCGAACCCGTTAGCGGCAGTACCTTCGCAGTTTACCGCCAAAGCCAAGAGCGTAATCTTTCTGTTCATGTAC
>JANQQA010000057.1 GCA_028285205.1 Bythopirellula sp.
GCGAGCAGGCCTACCTGCACGTGCCGGGCACGCCGACGCAGCGATCGAATCGAGTTCTCGCATGTTGCCGTGCTGCCCAGCGTATCGAGCGATAGGTGAGCACCACGCTCAGTCAGATCGTGGATCGCTTGTGGGATGTCGTCGGTCTCGGTGGCATCGAGCGTCGCGACGGCACCTAGCGACTCAGCGAGTTCCAGCGCCTCGGAATTGATATCGATGCCGATCACTTGTGCGCCGATGGCGGCAGCGATTGCCACAGCCGACAGTCCCAGTCCGCCACATCCATGCACAGCGACCCATTCGCCGTACTGGGCACCGCCTTGCAGCAAGACCGCGCGGTAGGCAGTGCTGACCCGGCAGCCGAGGCTAGCTGCCGTCACAAAGTCGAGATCTTCAGGCAAGCGAACGAGATTTTCGTCGGCGTAGCGCAGCGCCACGCGCTGGGCGAATGATCCCCAAGCAGTAAAGCCTGGCTGAAATTGCTGGACGCAGATCTGTTGATTGCCGGTCGCACACTCTGGGCAGTCGCCGCAACCGGCAACAAATGGCACCGTCACGCGGTCGCCTGGGTGCCATTTCTTCACGTCACGACCAACTTCGACCACCACGCCGGCCAGTTCGTGCCCTGGCACATGCGGCAGAGAGGTGATATCGGCATCGTGTCCGCGCCACCCATGCCAATCGCTACGGCAAACCCCCGTCGCGCGGACATCGACGACAACACCATCGTCGGCTGCGGTCGGCTCGGGCACCTCGCCGACGATCAACGGTCCGCCAAACTCTTCGAAGTAAAGTGCTCTCACGGTTTACCAGACTTGTCGAGAGATGGCCGTCTCGGCTACGGCAACGTCGACCCACGCTCTCCATCGTTGCGACCGCCTAGGTGGTAGTAGGCCAGATCGTCAATGTCGAGCGAAATGGTCGACACCGAACCGTCGCAGTTGACTGCGTTGAACACGCCAGGATGCGTACTGCCAAATTCGTAGCCAGTAAGTGCAAGTCCAATGGTGTCTTGCTCTGGGCGGAGCACGAGATTGTTCCCGTCATCGTTGCCGCGACCGGTGTAACCGTTTACGTCGCGGTCCATCCCGACGAAGATGTTTTGATCATCGGCCGGGTCTTGTCCCGTTTCGTAGAAGTCGGTGCGTAGATACTTTTCACCGATGAGCATGGTGTTGCTCGTACCGTCGGTGATCATCGCCAGGCGGAACTTGCTATGTGCGGATGAGATGCCGCTCATTTGGTCCGGATCATCAAACGGGGCCCAAGAAAAACCCTCTGCCCGCGCGGCACTGTTCGGGCCCGCAGTCTCACCGCCACCATTAAGTGGAAAAGTATTGCCGCTGTTGATCGAATAGTCGGAGCGTGTCACATCACACCGATTCTGCCGGCAACTAGACAAGTTGTGCGACAAGAAACCATTTCGAACGAGCGGATACGCCGCCGCCGCGCGACGCGAAGGACAGTTAAACGCCTGAATCGGGGTGCTGATCAGTGCCATCCGAGGGTCGTCGGTCCTCACGTTGGTCAGATCCACACCTTTGCCGATGTCGCGCAGGTTTTGCAGTTCCATGAAGCTGAGCAAGTTGTAGGCCCAGCCACCTGGTTGATCAACTCCGTACCCCGCATCGGGTTCCGGCTGCCAGCGCCAACCCCAGCCGCTCGTCGGCAGGTACTCGTAGGTGCTCTCAAAGTTCAGACTGGCTAAGCCAAGTTGCTTGAGATTGTTCGTGCATTGCATGCGCCGGGCCGACTCGCGCGCGGCTTGCACGGCAGGCAACAGCAATGCAACCAGAACTCCGATGATTGCGATCACGACAAGTAGCTCGACGAGTGTAAACCCGTGTTGGCGACGCATAACTCAGTTCCTCAGAGATAAGATGGTGATGTTAAATGCAATAATGAGATAAAAACTATTCGTTGATCGCCAAGATCCGTTCGGCATAGGAAAACGGCTCGACGACGGCACCCACCGCGCGGACTGCTTCTTTCTGCGCCTCGGTGCTGATCTGCGGCGAAGTTATTTCTAATCGATAGTAACCGATCTGCATGGCCTGAATGTCAAACGACTCGGCCTGTGGTCGAATGAGGCCGGATGCGTTGGTTTTGCCGGTCGCGGGCTGAATGATGCCAGCCAGGAACTCTTCGGGGATGAAACGAACCTCCGCATCAGGCAGTGGTTTGCCATTAAGTCTCACCTTGAAGAACGCCGCCTTGAGCCCCGTCTGATTCTGGTTGAAAGCTTCTAACCGCTTCTGCAGTTCTTCGCGACTCATCGCTCCGTCGCGGTCCGAGTCAATCGCGCCCATGTCGCTACGCAGGCCGGGGCACTGTTGGAGTTCCTCTTCGTCCAACTTGCCGTCCTGGTTCGTGTCCCAAAGTTCCATCGCCTTCGCAGAGTTTGCTGCCGGATCCCAAGCCGGCGCCGCAATCCGCGATCGCCCCGAACACCCCAGAGAAATCGCAATGAGAATGATCGAGAGCGGAAATACTTGTCTCACAATGCAAGCCCCGATGGGAGAGTAAGGTGGGTAAAGAGCAGATCGGTTCTAGAGATTGCCTACTGAAGAATTCCGCTTAAAAAGAGCATTTCAAGCTTACCACGGAGTGTTGGTGAGAGCAAGCGGTCGCCCCTGGGCATTATCTCCTGGTCAATTGCAGTTTGGTCGTTTGCGAACCGCTACGTTTCCGATTACAACGCACATAGCGCATCTCTTCAAACCCGGCGAAAGAACCGATTGTGATCAGGAATCAACGACGCATCGACATCGGCCTTATTGTGGCAACTACGCTCATCGCGACGGTTACTCGCGGCGCGTCCGTGCTTGCGGAGGATTCGCACCTGCGCCAGGGCTACGCATTCTCGGAGGCTGCGGCAAAGGAGAACCTTGCTGCACTTGAACGCACCATCCCCGATGCAGCCGCTTGGGAAGCGCGCGCTACCAAGATTCGCGAGAACATCTTTCGAGGTGCGAAGCTCGATCACTTGCCGCCGCCCTGCCCCTTCAACCCCATCCGCCATTCCAAGCGCGAGTTCGATGGCTACTCGGTCGAGAACGTGGCGCTCGAAGTCTTGCCCGGTTTTTTCATGACCGGCAACCTTTACCTCCCGTTGGAATTCGACGATCGTATTCCCGGCGTCCTGGCACCCCATGGCCATCGGGAAAACAAACGACGGCTCGAGTCGACCCAAAAACGCTCGGCCGCGATGGCGCGGATGGGCGCGGTCGTATTTGCTTGGGACATGCTCGGCTACGGCGAATCGAAACCGTGCCAACATAAGCATCCGCAGGCATTGCGGATACAGACCTACAGCAGCCTGCGCGCGGTCGACTTCTTGCTCTCGCTGGGACTGGTCGACGAGACGCGACTAGCGGCAACGGGTGCTTCCGGCGGCGGCACGCAGACGTTCGTACTCTCAGCGATCGATCCGCGCATCGACGTGTCGGCGCCGGTGGTGCAGGTGTCGGCGCATTTCTATGGCGGCTGCATCTGCGAAAGCGGCATGCCGGTGCACGTGCACGACGATCTTGAAACCAACAACGTCGAGTTCGCCGCCTGCTTCGCGCCCAAGCCGCTACTGCTGGTTTCCAACGGGAAGGATTGGACGAAGAACACGCCCCAGGTTGAGTATCCTTACGTGCAGCGCGTGTATGGTTTGCTCGGGGCCGAGCAGAATGTCGAGAACGCCCACTTCGCCGATGAGGGCCACGACTACGGACCCTCCAAACGAAAATCAGTGTATCGATTCTTTGCAAAGCACCTTGATCTCGATCTGACGAAGATTCAAGACTCGACCGGCGAAATCGATGAATCCTTCGTCACGGTGTTGCCACTCAAGGATCTCGCTGTGTTCAACGCCACGCATCCACGCCCGGCGCACGAAGTGAAGACGTGCGAGGATGTCTGGCCATTGCTGGAAGCCGAATAGCACGCCGCGTTCCTTGCGCCGCGACACGGACGGGAACCTGCTATCCGCGCGGGATCGTCGCAACTTCTTCACCGAACATCTTGATGACGAACGGCTCGCTTCCCTTGGCTTTCCGTGGGATGAGGATGCCGATGTCCAGAGGTTTGCTGCCGACGGCGGTATGCTGTTGGCGTACGGTACTGGGCATCTCGACCCAGGCCGTGGAACCACTATCGACCGAGATGTTCAGTTGCGGTACTTCGCCCAAGGTGATCGCGCCGCTCTGCCCTAGCCCCATCGAGACGTCGATCGTCATGCCGTTATCGCTGGTGTATTTGTTCCCTTCGATGAAACCCGGTGGCACGGGCTTCAGCGTAATGTTGTTGTACAACAAATCAAACACGCTGATGTCCGGATTCGTATTGGGATCGTCGAGACGCAGCGGCTTGGTCTCGGTTCTGGAGAAAAACAACACCGCGTCGACCGACTCGCCACCCGATTCGACCTCGATACTGTGACGGCCGAACTTGAAGTGCAGCATCTTGTCGAGTTCGTTTTTCTCGGCCAAAAAGCCCGCCGAGATGCTACCCGAGACCAGCAAGTGAGCACCGTTGTTCGCCGGCCGTGCAATCACCAATCGTGAACTGCCGCCACTGCGCAGTGACGTATTTTGAGGAATGGGTAGACCATTTTTCGTTGTCGGTGAAACCCCCTTAATGACCTCCATCGCCTCGACCCGCTGCATACTGGCGATCGAGAACGCGGACGGCACGACGGTTCGGAATCCCTTGTAGACCATCAATCCCGCCAAGAAAACGATCGGCGGTACCAAGGCCACCAGGACAGGATTCACTTTGCCACGACGTGCAGTAACTCGCATCGCTTCCCTCCCCAAAAGAAATCAAGCATGAATGCCCTAGCGTCGCAACTCGGCGTTGCACCGGAATACAACTAACACCAGATTATGAAGCAGCCGAGTGTGGCCTGCAAGACGGACGCAGGAGCTGGGGTTTATACGGCAACTGCCTGCAATTGGCATACCCAAGGGGACCGCAGACCATGACCCCGATTCGATGAGAACGGTCGTGTCCCGACCGGATTGTGTAACACGGTGGATGAGCAGCAAGAGCCGTACTTCGCCACATTACAAAGGCCCCGCCTGGAAGCGATTCCAAGCGGGGCCATCAGATTCGTCGATCCACACAGCGAGCATCAAGATCGCTCAACTGCCAATCGCTGGCGGCTGCAGCCGATCGCTGACAGACCGAGCACGAGCAACAGCAATGAAGCAGGCTCCGGGACGGAGGTGATCGCTGCTCTTGGCGGTCCGCCACCGCCATCAAAGCCGCGGCCGTTGTTCCGCTGCCAAGTCAGGTAATCGCCGCCGTCGGTCAAGCCATTCGCGTTGCCATCAGCGAGGAAGTCCTGCGTGCCGTAGAGTTCCTGCCACAGCTGCAGGTCAGCCATGTCTGTGGAGAAGTTGCCGTCGTAGTCGCCGCTGAAGCCCTCAACGAACTTCCGCAGTGTGAAGCGAGCCATGCCGTCGATCACGCCGTCGATCATGTCGTGTGCTTGCAGCACAAACTGGAACTGCGACAGCTGTCCCGGCTGCATTTGGCCCTGGAACATCATCTGCGTGGCCAAGAACGGATCGTTGATCGCCATCAGCTGATAGGCTCCGGTCGTCTCTTGCGGCGGAACCGGCGACTGTTGGCTCTCGATGCCGAGCATCCCCGGATCTTGGCTAAGCTGAAACTGGTCGCCCACGCCTGTGCCCAAGTGCATGTCCATCAGCATTGTGTGCGTGCCGCCGGGAGCGACCAGGGTTTCTTCCAAGGCGATCGGCGCGGCTTCGTTCACCGGCACTTCGATCTCGTAGGCGATGTCGAAAAACGAATCGACGGTATGCAACACCTGATCTGTGAACACTGTGTTGACGCCATGCAGAGCGAGCGGATCTTCGCCGGGCACACCAGCCATTCCCGCCAACAGCACATCGCCGAAAGGATTCACGTCGCCGAAGAGCTGAAGTTGCGCTAATTCCAACCGCATTTCCGGCTCAGGGAACGGCACGTCCATGCGATCGGGAAAGTCCTGGACTGCTCCGGCAGGTCGGAAGGGTGGCACAGCGTGCGGCGGCTCTGAGCCGCGCGACTCGCCGGCCACATAGATGTGACCCATCAGATCTAGTTCGACGAATGAAGCAGCGGGAATTTTTAGCGGCGCGACCGGTACGTTCGCCGAGACATTTACCGCTTGAGGCGCGTTGGCGTCGTCGTCGTTCACATCGATCAGGAGCTCGGGCACAAGATCGGATCCGTCGGTCAAGTTCGTCAACGAGAAGATCGTCTTGGCATTCGCTCGGTCAGCGATCGCTTTGTCATTGGTCGCTGATGCGTGCAGCGTGCTCGTGGTATCGAGGTTCAGTTTGATCTCTAATTCCTCGGCAGCCGGCAGACCGGGGCGGCCGGTGAAATTACCTAGGCGAAATCGCGTGTGTCCAGTAATCCAACGCTCCGCCTGACCGATACTGTCGTCATCGAGAATTGCGTTGGTGTTGCCCGACGCGTTAAGCTTCATCCCGCGACCGCCGGCGACGGTCTTCCGCTCGATGCCATCCTTGCCATTGATCGGAAACAGATTTGCGGTCCCACCGCCCAGCGCAATGAGCGTCTGTGCGCCACCAGGATTGCCATTGAGATCACCAAATCCTGGTGCCTCGTCAGGGCGAGGAAACGACGTGGCAAAGCCAAACTTGTTCTCAATTGCGCCGCCCACCACGGACAGTTCTAGGTCCAACAGTGAGCTGAAATCCGTTGCGGCCGATGCCACATTCGGCAACACGGCAGCTAACGACAGGGCCAATGCGAGGAGCTTTCGTCGTAGGCGATGAGCCAGGGTTTCTGTGCGGACAGACATCGTAATTCTCCTTGTTCGTGCGTGTGAAATTGCGTTTCGTTGTTGTGCGAGCACCATCGCTCGCGTCCTACGAGGCATCTCACCGAACAGGGGGAGCACCCGACAGGCACAGAAATCGCGGTTTTTCCGACGGAGTAGGCCCCTTACCGTGCGCACGCCGCCGCTCGTTGGACGGAATCCACTGGCGGCGACTCTCCAACTTCTGCACATCTCAAATGATTGGTGGAGCAACGGCTCGGATTTCTATCTGCTACTTGGACCTGACTGGGTATAATGGAGCTAGCGAGCGGCCCAACCGGGCTGTTTGCTAAGGGGAGCTTGAGAAGAGCTGGTGTATTCGTTGCGGAAGTAAGACGCAGTTCGCGTTTGCGATTTCGCACAGCTCGTCGCGGGTCCTTCGCGTGCTGCTTTTTTCGTGGTAGTTGAAGCCGTTGTGGACGTGTCCATCCGGCGGCGCTACAGAACGTTACCAGCACGCAAATAGGAACCGCATCATGGAAAATGAGCTTCTCCCTCCCGAAGAGGAAATCAGGCAACTGCTCGCCTTTCTGACCCAGCACGAGGCGTCAGATCTGCATCTGAAAGTCGGTTACACGCCCTATGTCCGCATCGGCGGCCATCTTCGCAAGATGGCGCAGGCACCGCTGCCCGACACGACCTACATCATCGGGATGATGCAGCCACTTGTGCCCCACGATCGCTGGAAAGAGTACGACCGGCACGGAGCTCTCGACTGCTCGATTGCCGGGGAGACTGGCGATCGCTACCGTGTGAATATCTATCGCTCGAAAGGCGACATGCATGTGGCTATTCGCCGCGTGCAAGCGAAGATCCTCGATTTCGACGATCTGCATCTGCCGCCCGTCTATCGTAAACTCATCAGCGAGACCACCGAAGGATTGGTACTCGTTTGCGGCGTGACCGGGTGCGGAAAGAGTTCAACGCTGGCGGCGATGCTTGAGCACATCAACCAAAATCGCAGTATCCACATCATCACGATCGAAGATCCTATCGAGTTTGCGTTTCACGGCAAGAAGTGCATTATCTCGCAGCGCGAAGTCGGGCTGGACGTGCCCAACTTCCCTGATGCACTACGTGTCGTGGTGCGACAGGATCCCGACGCGATACTCATCGGCGAAATGCGCGATCGCGAAACGATGTTGGCTGCCATCCAGGCTGCCGAAACTGGCCATCTCGTGTTGGGTTCGCTGCACTGCGCCAACGCTCAACTTAGCTTTGCACGGATTCTGGAATTTTTCGACCGTAGTGAGCACGATTTCATTCGCTCGTCGCTGGCGAGTAGCTTGAAGGGAATCCTCTGCCAACGTCTCGTCCCAGCGATTGAGGAGGGGCGACGCTATCCCGCGACCGAGGTCCTGCTCATTAACTCCGTCGTCAAAGACAAGATTCTGCACGAGGAGGATGAGGATCTCCCAGGCATCCTGTATCAGTGCCGCGAAGAGGGCATGCGAGAGTACACGCATTCACTGTGTGAATTGGTCGAGGCCGACAAGATCCTCCGCCGAGTCGCGATGGACTTCGCGCCGAGTCGCGAGTCGCTCGCCTCCGCGCTCAAAGGCATCGACGCGGCTGCTTCAGCGGTCATTTCGCGTGGGTAGCGTAAGCTCAAGAGAACCGCTGATTGCTTGCAACAGTTACTGATCCAGCGTCGCGACGATGCGACAGGGGGCTCCGGAACCACCTGCGATCTTCATCGGCAGCGCCGTGATCGTGAACCCGTGCTTCGGAAGCTGTTGGACGTTTGCCACGTTTTCGAAGATCGGCACGTTGGCTTGGCACAAAGCAACGTGCGTCTCGAAGTCACTCGACTGACCGTAGTCGATACTCGCCGTGTCGATTCCGACGGCGCGGACCTTCCGCCGCGAAACAAGCCACTTCGCAGCCGTCGGATCAAGGCCCGGAAAGCGCAACAGCGCGACCGCCCCCCTGCCCGTCTCGGCGGTGCCCAGGTACTGCTGGCGATCGGGCCAGTACTGTGCGAAGCCCGTTCTGAGCAGGACGATCTTGTCGGTCAGTGATTTGCCGGTCTGCTCTTCCCACGATTGCAGATCTTCCACCGAGACGCGATAGTCGCGATCGACGGCGCAAGTTGCCGACACGTCGACGCAAACGGCTTGGCCCGTCAACCGCCACAGAGGAATTTGATCGACGGTCTGTCGTTCAGCGAAGAAATGAATCGGCGCATCAATGTGTGTCCCACCATGTTCGGCGGTCGCAAATCGGTTGGCTGCATAGAAGTAGCCTTTCTCTGTCACACCCAAGGCCGTGTTTTCCAGGCGAAAACCTGGTTCGGTAGGCCAGTAAATGGTTGCCTTGTCAAACGGATGCGTGAGGTCGATGAGCTTGGGGCCAGGAGGATCCGGCTCCTGCGCTGACACACTACACCGCGACGACAGACAGCAGAGAACCCAAACGCAACTGAGAGCTACTAGCGCACGAGGCATCACAAATCTCCTTGCGGTGTCCAACTAGAGTCAATCCGCCTAAAGTAGCAGGTCGGCGATCGATACGGAATCAAGAATCCGTCGCGGAGGCGCCGCCGCAGGCGTGTTGGTTCTGCAACTATTCACGACGCAACGTGAGAATGACGCTGCCGGCATTGTCGGCCAGCTCAGTCCAATCGTCTTCGCATCTCGCGTACAGGTGGCCGTCAGCAGGGGCCGTGAAAACGCCGCTGTCGCCCAGCGCAAACGCCTCACTCAGCTCAGCACCCCGCTGAACGACGCCGACTAACCTGCCACGTCCGTTTTGTCCACCAGCCGCGTCGGTCAGCGGCTCATTCAGTCCGACCTTCCAAGCACCCTCACATCGGTAGCGATATTGCTCGCCTGCGGTGAGTGCCAAGGCCGTTGCCTGAAAACCACGATCCGCTACCACTCGCACCTGAAGCCTTTTATTCCTAGGCAACTTGCTTGGTCGGGTGACCCAATCCCAGGCAGTCAGATCCACGCGATAGCCAACACCGATATGACGCAAGAAAAAATCGTACTCAAATTCTACCTGCCACGCGACTTCGGCAAATTCATCCTCAAAGCTACGTTGCTGATTACTCACATAGCTCTGGCCCAAGCGACGAAACCGCGAGGCGTAATTGGGGTTGTAGCAAAGAAAGTGACACAACGACCAGTTCCAACGATACAATTCCCGAGCTTGCTGAACCTTGCGCGTGTCATCCTCTGTCCAAAATGACAATGGAATCTGCCGTCCGCGTTGCTGGGACGATTCCTCGGCGACAATCTCGCGCAACGACTGCGAGATGTCGGCGGTCGATTTGCCTTGACTGACGATTTCCCGAATGGTTTGTCGAGGGTTGGCGCGAAAGAAGTCAACATAGCTGGGCGGCACACCAACAGCATGCGTGCTCTGCCCACAGTAGCATCCCACTTCGGCCATGCCTTCCTTGTACCAGGTTGGGCCCGTCGCCCCAAATGCTTGCAAGCAATAGGCGTGGACCGACTCGTGCTCAGCAATCCCTTCATCAGCGCGAGCGAAAAACAACGCCCTCGGCGCCGACTTGCGAGCCGAGCCATTGGCCACCGTCACGGTCGCGCCGCCGATGTGCACCATCGAAATGCGGGCAAGTGGATGAGGCAACGCCGCGTCAGGCCAAGAAGACACACGGTCAGCAACGTAGCACTCAATCAAGCCGGGGCAGGGTCGCTTCCAATAGTCCGTAGCAAATCCAACCACGGATTCCAATTTGGCCAGCTGCACACGCGCCTGATCGTCCGGCAAATCGGTATTCAGAAGAAAATGCTGAGACCGATACTGCCGCAGCATCGCTCCATTGCTGCCACACGTGGAAGCAACCAGCCGAGGCGCAACACCGCTGCGAGCGCGCGGCGACGCGGCCTGGGAAAAATCCGCCGCCCCTAGAGTTAGGCCGGCGAATATTAGCAGGACGAGTAAGCGATTTGAGAGCGCCGTATTACGACTCAGCATCCAGCTTCGGTTCATCCAGTCCTAACTTCCATGGTAATCGCGTCCAACTCGACAGTACCAACGGCGCCGAACATACCGATCATAAGTACGGCCAGACGAGTTCGCTTTGGCACTCTGATTGTTTCTTTTTCGAGCTTCCAACTACTCGTTCCGCGCCAGTGCCCCAATTGCACCGTCTTAATCGCAATACGATTCTCGTTGTAGAATGTCAGACGCATCTGCGGAATCTGTCTCTCACTTTGGCCAGATGACACTCCTTCAGTACGAATCCAATACTGCGCATCAATCTGTGAAACCAGCTGCCCGTTCAATCCGACTGCTTGAAGTACCTGGGCATGACGACCTTGGTCGCTGTTGTTCAGTCGCAAGATGTGATCACCTTCAGGAGCGGAGTCCGCTCTCACGGTCTGTGCTTGACGGACATAGTACCAGCCGGTTGGTTCCTGCCGGTCGTTGGCAGATTCGAAGCTACCGTTGACCAGACCGGTAAAGGGTGTGTCGTCTATCTTCTTGCGGAGCGTTTCCGCCTGACCGGTCATGGGTACAAAGAACGTCGACTCCAGAACCTGTCGTTTCAATTCGCCGTCAGTCTTGACGTACAAGCACAAAGACTGCTGATAGCGTTCGCCCAGCGGGATCACTAGCCGTCCCCCCTCGCGCAGTTGATCAATCAACGCTTGTGGGATTTCCTCCGGCGAGCACGTAACGATAATCTTGTCAAAAGGCGCGAACTCTGGCCAACCGAGGTAGCCATCACCGGCTTTTGTTTTCACGTTCTTGTAGCCTAGTGTTCTCAGGACCGCCGCAGCGCGTTTCGCGAGCGGTTCCATGATCTCGATGCTATAGACTTCCGCCGCAAGCGGACTAAGCACCGCCGCCTGATAGCCGCTGCCAGTGCCGATTTCCAGCACCTTGTCCGTCGGCTGGGGGTCCAGCTGCTCGGTCATGTAGGCGACGATGAAAGGCGGCGAAATCGTCTGGCGCGAACCAATCGGCAGAGCGCTATCAACGTAGGCGAGCTTCCGGTTTCGAGAGGGCACAAACAAATGCCGGGGAGTCTGCTCCATGGCACGGATCACTCTAGGATCCTTCACGCCCGCGCCAGTGACCTCGCGTCGCACCATCTCCCGACGCATTTTCGCCCATTGTTGAGGTGATTGGGCAGCAGAGTGCGGTACCTGGCATGCCGACACCAGGCAGATCCAGCACAGAACGCGGCACCACCCGCCACCAACAGCGCCCATTTTTCGGTCCAAACAACAAAGAATACTCTGGACCGGGGCCCGCGCCGCGATATCCAACTCCCATTGTATCACAAACACTTCGATCCGTCGCCGAAATGCGCTCGAGGCTCGTGCCCGTGTACCGCAGGGACTCAGTGCCGCTGTGCGGGCCTCGAAGCGGCGACAGCCACGATAGAGAGCAGCACGAGGACGGACGCTGTAGGCTCAGGTACGCTGACTGAACCAGTTAACTCACCGGGCTGCGTTACCCGCCCGAGAAACAGCAGGCTTCCAGAGTGCGTGTCTCGCAAGGCGAACAGAAAAGGACGATCGGCGCGAAACTCGACTGGCGGCGGATTCCACACAACAGAAGTGACTCCGATGACGACTCCGGTCGCGGCGGCGGCTTCGGTCCCCTCTTCATTCACGTCGATGAAGGTCTTATGCACAACATCGCTTATGCTGAGGTTCGCGTCCGCAATCCCTGTGAAGTCGGCCTGCGAACCGAAAGCATCCGTCATTCCCAACTCGGCGAGCACGGATCGCAGTTGGAAGGAATTGTCGAAAGTAAACTTCGGCAAACTGACCAGCACGTCGCGCTGTCGCAGTGCAGCAAAAGACTCATCGAGCAGCGCGGGAGTCAGCGACTGTTCCAAACTGGCCAAGCCGTCGATACTCTCGGGCAACATCACGACCATCGACAGATCGTCCCCCGCGTAGGGCATTTCCAGCATTTGGAATCCCTCGAGTTCCGCATAGCTGAAACTCTCCTGCTGAAACATCATGGAAACCGTTTCCTGCTCCCCATCCAAGCGAAAAAATGGAGCGTCTCGCGTAGCTTCCTCCCGGAATTGATGCTTCCATTGCCCATCGAAGTGGATAGCATTGGTCAATACGAGCCTCGTGTCTCGAGTAACGGTGCCCTGCGGGAGCAAGTTTTTGATTCGCTGGTTCGTTTCTCCCTCGACCCACTCGTTGATGTGCACTCGCGCCGCCTCGGCGGCTGTGTAAAAATCCAGCTCCTCCAGCGGAGCCGCATAGTCGTCCGCCACTAGGTCCAAGAATTCTGTCTTGAATGGGTATGAGTCCTGACCGAACAAACGATTGGCCACGTTCAATTGGTAACCGTCGCGACTTCCCTTTAAGTCACGAAGCAGTTCGCCATAAGCGGGATGTAGGCTTTCAGGTGGCTGGTCGAAATGCAGCACACTTTCCATTTGGGCAGCCGTCTCGCCGCGGGCTCCGGCATAGGTCATTGCCAGAGCGGTCGAAATACTAAAGGGCGAGACGAGCAGATTTTCACCCGCACCGCTGGAACTGGACAGGGCGCGATAGATATCTAGGGCGAAGCGATTGTTGCCGTCGGCCACGCGATGAGCGGTTTCAGATAGCACCGCACGCTGGTGAGGTGGAATCAGAGTGGACTCGCGAGGTTCCGTCTCCCAAGTTGATATCAAACTGAGATCCTTTGAAATGCCGTAGTCTGAGCCTGCAAGTTCCGCGTAAGGCATCAGCAGAGCTTCTTCCTGGGCTAGAGCTGCCCCGTCGAGTGCCGACAGCAATAGAATGACAAACACGGCAAGAACCTGGGAAGCCTGGGCAGGTTTCATAAAGTACTCCTATATTCAGTGTCGAACCGATGTCCGCTCACCAAACTAGGCCTGACGCGGCCCGCAATGTCACGAAGGAACCAAGAATTGCGGGTTTACGCTAACCTGCCTACCCGGCAACAACGGCTGCCGCACGCCGCCTGTAGAGGTCAGTCACATTTCGCGAGAAATGGCTGCCAAGTCACATAGTCAATCAGATGGATCAATTAGACCGAAGCAGCATCGGCAGCGCAAGTGCAGGGACAAGCAACAACACCGACATGGGTTCTGGCACGGCCTGCGTCCCCGCAGCAGCAGCCGACCTGCTCTGCTGCCAACTCAAGTAGTCTCGACCATCGCTGTCGCCGTCGCCGTCGGCATCGGCGTCCGAGTTGACCGCGTACGACGCTTGCCATCGGGCGAGATCGTTCCCGTCCACCGTGCCGTCGCCATTGAAGTCGCCAGGACGGTTGAACGTAGGGATGTCAACGGTGTAGAAGCCAAACTGACCGCTAGTGTCGAACTGCGCGTACATAACTTTGCTGCCCGTGATGATAGGATCTAGCCCTATAGTCATGTAAATGCTCGTGGGCAGTTCATTCTCGGAGACGTCTACAAGCGTGACCGCCGGCCCGCCGGACAAAGGTACTGCCACCAGTCGGTTAGCGGTGGCCGTAAAGAACGAGTCGGCATCGGTTAAGCCCACGAGTGCAAATTGCTCGTCGGGAGAGAGAGTCATGCCAACAATTTGGCCATCTAGACCGTTATCCCACAACCTCCTCACAGTGCCGCCGTTTTCTGGGGATCCGATGTACAGATCGTTACCGGCAGTGCGAGCATCCGCAAAGACAACATGGTGACCACTGGTCGTGAATTCGAACGTTCTGGACCGCACCTCATCTTCTACGGCTATATGGACGACGTCCCCACGTAGATTGTTGATTGCATAGAACCCGTCGAATGAGCTGACCGTGCCAACGTTCGAAAAGGAACCAGACACGTAGTCCCATTGCGAAATACTCGACGGAAAGACGCCGCTGGCTTCGGCACCCGGCGGCAAGTTGCCGATTACACGAGGTGGCGACGAACCGTCTAGCGGGGCTTCCATCAAGCTGACAATCCTGGGCTGTCCACCGCCATTGAATTCTGGCTCTTCGCTCGTATAGAGTATCCGCGAACCAAGCGGATCGAGCTGTTCCAGTACATACGCTATGTCGAATCCATCCGAAGCCCTCATGTCCAGTCGGGTGGGTGAAGTCGGATCGTCAATCGGAATCGACCATAGCAAACCGTCGCCAAACGACCCTTCGTATCCCTCGACTATGACAAAGTGCTCCCCCGCTACGTCGCTGCCGAGAACCCGGTATTCGACATTCGACGCGGATGTGGGAAGTACGGGCGTAAGGCCTGGGGCGCCAGGCGTCGCGAGGTAGAGTTTTTCAGGTATCGACCGATTCACAAACCCATCCTCGGTGATCACTAACAGCGACGTCGCGGTATGTGAGAAGACTCCCGTGTGCACTTCGCGGCCGAATGGCAGGTCGCCGTCAAGAATTTCGGTAGCTGGTCCGCCGGTTAGCGAACGCGTGTATAGCCGATCTCGTTCGCCCGGGTCAGCTGAAAATGGATCTCCTGGCACCAGCATGAGCAGATGCCCACCAACTTCCGATTGCAAAGTAAAGACCCTCTCGCCAGGTTCAGGATGTAACGAGAATGGCGCGGAAGAACCAGAGTAACTTGCCGAAAGTACATCGGTGGGATTCGAAGTAGATCCGTCGTAGATCAGGATGCGGCCGCCAAATGGATTTGGAAACAGCACATCGGCATCGATCCCCGGAGTTGCGAGCGGGCGGATAACACCACTGTCCACATCGAGCACGTGGATGGTTGCATCAGCCCCATCCTCGTCCACTCGAAATATATACTCGCCGAACCCGAGATACGCCCCTACATTAAATGCTCCGTTGTAAGCGTCGCCGTCAATAACTTGAACTTGCGCGACACAGCGAGATGAAAACAATAAAATCGAAATGACCGCGATGGATAGCACAAACAACTTCTTCATGAATTTCCCTCGTTGAACAACTCACTGGTTGAAGCGAATCTGAATGATACTCGAATTCACGGTCTTGGGCAAAAGACGCCAAATCGCAAGGAATTAAGCCACGTCCGCCGGTTTACTGGAAACGAGATATCGCTGGATTCGAGCGTAGTCGTGCATCTACGAGTTCGCTGAAAGACAGCGTTCGACGGCCGTTAATGATGCGCCGATCGCCTCTCGTACCACTTCGTCGGCCATGCCATCGAGCGGCGTTTCGTCGCGATTGATAATCACCAGTCGACTGCCGTTTTGCTTCGCGAGTCGCGGCAGATCCGCTGCGGGTGAAACTACCAACGAAGAGCCAATCGCAAAAAACAGGTCGGCTTGTTCGCTCCATTGCACAGCTTGCTGCAGCACAGATTGGGACAATGATTGGCCAAACGAAATCGTCGCATGCTTCAGCCGACCGTCGATACACTCGCGGCATACTGGCACAACGCTGGTCTTTAGAAACTCTTCCACAAACGGGTCGGCCGGGTAGCGGGCTCCGCAGTCTTGACAGAGTATCTCGCGTGCTGAGCCGTGTAGCTCTAACACGTGCTCGTTTCCGGCCACCTGGTGCAGTCCATCGATGTTCTGCGTGATCACGCCCACTAGGCGACCACTCTTTTCCCATTTGGCAACCACCCGATGTCCGTCGTTCGGCTCCGCGTCAGCAAAGTCGCGATGCCCTTCGGACTTCTGCCGCCAATACTCATGCCGAGCATCGGCCGAAGCCATGAATTCATCGTAGTAGACCGTCCGATACTTCGACCAAATGCCACCCGGAGAGCGAAAGTCGGGGATGCCGCTTTCGGTGCTAATGCCGGCGCCGGTGAAGACGACGGTCTGCTCTGATTGGGCTAGCCAATTGGCGATTCGAGTTGCGATGGCCATGTTCATGATTGAACGAATTCTTCCGGAGTTTGGCGATCTTGCGCGTGCGAATTGAGGATCGTGCGATCAGACCGACCCGAACTGAAGGCCAATCCAGTTGTCACCGACACCATGTTAGGGATTGCTGCTCGCCTCTGTTTGAGCACTTTGACTCCCTAGAAGAATGAATTACTGCGATTAGTTCGCGGAGCCCAACCTTCAATAACTTCAAGACTTCCGATGCTAGCACATCGCAGTTTGTTCGTCTTGCCCCAGTTCCTACAGATCACTAGCCTACGCAAGCTTGGGTTTGGCGGAAGCTAGGCCGCAGATCCTTAATCTAGTGTTAACCATCGGAGCCGCCCATATGGCCCAAACTTATCATCGACGCGAAATTGCCGACTATTGCTTGCAACACGCTATTCGCAGGATCACTGAAACCCCCGCTCAAACCAGGCCCTATCCGCACTTCTGGATTGAAGGCATTTTCCCCGACGACGTTTACGACGACATCGTCCGCGCGTTTCCAGAACAAGAACTCTTCGATGGCTACGAGACCAATGAATTCCACCGCTTGTCAATGCATCTACTTTCGAAAGACATCGAGCGGTTTCCGCAGCATGCCCAACAGTTGTGGCTCGCTGTGCGCGATGTAATGGCGTCCCAAGAGTTGAAAGAAGCCATTTTCCGTAAGCTGGCCGCGGGATTCAGCCACCGGTTCGGCGTTGCTGAAGAGAAGGTAAACGAGATCGTCGCCTATCCGCGCCCGATGCTGTATAGCGAGACGAGCGGCTATCGCATCAAACCCCACCCGGATACTCGTCGCAAACTAGCGACAGTTCAGTTTGCCATCACCGAGGGAACCGATCAAAGCGACCTGGGCACTTCGATGTACAAACTGAGCGCGATGCCAACCGATCTCATCCAGGAGCCACGCGGTTTCCGCGAGGTCGGCCGACGCCCCTTCGTCCGCAACTCGGTCTTCGCATTCTCGGTTGTTAATACGCTGACAATGCGTAGCTGGCATGGCAGAGAAGCGCTGCCGGAGGATTGTGGGGTCCGCCGCACGATCTTGCAAATCTACTACGCCGACGCGGCAGACGCCAATCCAGAGATTGTCGAGGAAACGCCTGCCCAGCTCGCGGCGTAATCCTGCGTCGGATGGGAGAAATTGCGTAAAGGGTGCCAATCTGCGGCATTCTTCGCAGGCGATCGACTTGTCGTTGTTAGCTGTCCGATCACTCGTCACAGTCACTCGGCGAGCGAAAGTCGGGAATGCCGCTTGCGGTGCTAATGCCGGCACCAGTGAAGATGAACGTGCGTTGGGACGATGACAGCCAACTCTCGATCAATTTACAACATGGGCCTCGAAAGCCACTCTGCAGAATCGAGTACGTAGTGGCTGCTCCCATCTAATGGACCGCAGCCAGTCGTACGCGCAAACGCATCAGTGTCGAACCTAGAGTACCGATCAGAACCAGAAGCGCGGTTATTGGCTCAGGAATCTGAATGTAGCTGAAGCTAACTGGAAGTCCGTCGATCGCAAAGTCGAGGCTACCACCGGAAAAACCCGCCCGACTTAAGAATCGCGCGTTGGAAAATGTCGATTCAAATTGCTCCCGCATCATTCCAGCTGGCAGGACTTCTCCCAAATTGTAGACTCCGGGTTCGATCAAGTCGGCAACTTGAAACAGAGTGTCGGTTGATGCTGACGTTAAAGGAGAATCGATTACCGGGATAAAATTGTCAGCCAGAAATGCGCCTTCGGACTGAAGCAATATTCCTGTCGTGTAGCCACTATCTGCGTCCGTTGTATCGAGAAACAATTCGCCAGTCTGTGCGTGGTAGATAATCGTGGCCGCGTCTGCCCACTTCAGGGTTTCGGGGTCTATCAGGTCGACGCTGTTATCAAATTCCCGATCAGGCCTACCGTAGATGAACTCTGCGGTGGGCGGCGTTCCACCTCCTAGCACGTCGGAATAGGTGTAATCACCAAGTTCATTATCCGTAGGCCTATAAATGCCGAATTTGAAAAACACATCCGCGAACAATCGGCCCCAAGTGTCCTCCGAAAGTCCGGTGGGTAGAATATCGCCAATCGTATAAAAACCGGCTAATGGCTGAGACACAAAACCTTCGCCTACGTCTAGAGTTCGATTGGTGACGAATGTTGAGTTTGATAAACGAATCAGATTGTCGGTGCGGAAGCGAATGTCCGAGGCATGAGGATTCAATCCCAGTGAGTAAGATAGGATGCTCCCATTCCGCGTAGCGGACGTATCAAGTGAAACATTGCCAGTAAGTGGGTCGTAGAAAAATTGAAGCCCCCCATGTGCTGGTATGCAAAGCGACGAATGTGCAGCCAGCGAGGCAGCAAGACAAATGAAGAAGAATAGGCGAAATAGCTTCGACTCGTT
The DNA here is from genome assembly GCA_028285205.1 of Bythopirellula sp. Lineage (GTDB taxonomy): Bacteria > Planctomycetota > Planctomycetia > Pirellulales > Lacipirellulaceae > Bythopirellula. The sequence goes on from JANQQA010000057.1 coordinate 18,978, forward strand.
CATCAAAAACCTCATTCGAATGAGCTGATCTGGTAGGGTGGCGGCACTTTGTGCAGGTTAGCGCCCAGTAAACAGAATTGTCAATCAAGAACGGGATTGGGCTAGATCAACCAATTTAAAGCGTGATCTACTGGCATGCTGAGCTCAAAACAGTAACTTCACAAAAAAACCCCACCTGGAATTGCTCCCAGGTGGGGTCATAAAAATGGCGATACCTACTTTCGCGAGTGCTCTCACTATCATCGGCTGTGAGTGACTTAACTACTGTGTTCGGAATGGGAACAGGTGTTTTCACTCCCATATGGTCGCCAAGAAGTGCGGTAAGCGGTCAAACTCGACCGCACTTGATTTGGTGAATACTAGCAAAGAGTGTTATCAATTGCGAAATCCGGAGTACGGGACGAGAATTCTCGCGACTCAGAACTCGCAACTCTTTTGTCCTTGGATCCCCTCCCTTACGGTCGGGGCTAACGCCAATCAGAAGCGCTAGCATTTATCAAAAGCGTTGGATAAATGTGGCCAAGTGTTCGTCCATTAGTACCGGTTAGCTGAATACATTACTGTACTTACACATCCGGCCTATCAACCTGATCGTCTTTCAGGGGACTTTCGGGCATTGCCCAACGAAACCTCATCTTGGAGCGGGCTTCACGCTTAGATGCTTTCAGCGTTTATCCGTTCCGACCTTAGCTACCCTGCCGTGCCGCTAGCGCGACAACAGGAACACCAGAGGGTCGTCCTTCCAAATCCTCTCGTACTAAAGAAGAACCTCCTCAAGTTTCGTACGCCCACAGTAGATAGGGACCGACCTGTCTCTCGACGGTCTGAACCCAGCTCACGTACCACTTTCATTGGCGAACAGCCAAACCCTTGGGAGCTTCT
>JANQQA010000058.1 GCA_028285205.1 Bythopirellula sp.
TGGGACTCGGTACCGCTGCGTTGACGTCATTGATGCCGCCCCAGCACTCCCTCGCGGCGGGGCCTACCGGCTTGCCGCACCTACCGCACTTTGCTCCGAAGGCAAAGCGAGCGATCTATCTGTTCATGGCTGGCGCGCCGTCACAGATTGACATGTACGACTACAAGCCAAAGCTGAACGATCTGTTCCAGACGGACCTGCGGAAGATGCCCAGCGTGCAAATGGGCCAGAGAATCACTACCATGACCTCGGGGCAGGCATCATTGCCAATCGCCCCCTCGAAGTTCAAGTTCCAACAGTACGGCAAAAGCGGCGCTTGGGTCAGCGAACTGTTGCCGCATACCGCCAAGATGGTCGACGACATTGCGATCATCAAGACCGTCAACACCGAAGCGATCAATCATGATCCAGCGATCACCTACATCTGCACCGGACACCAGCTGCCCGGCCGCGCGAGTCTCGGATCGTGGCTAAGTTATGGGCTCGGCTCAGCGAACGACAATCTGCCGAGCTTTGTCGTAATGACCCCCACTTGGACAGGTCGTCCGGAGGCGCAAGCGTTGTTCAATCGCTTGTGGGGGTCCGGCTTTCTGCCCAGCTCTCATCAGGGGGTTGCATTTCGTGCGCAAGGGGATCCGGTACTGTTTCTTTCCAATCCACCGGGCATCAATACCTCGACGCGACGTCGCATGCTGGATCGATTGAATCGCTTCAATCAGCGCACTTTCCAGACCGTCGGCGATCCTGAAACGCAAGCCCGCATCGAGCAGGCTGAAATGGCCTTCCGTATGCAAGCTTCGGTGCCAGAGTTGACCGACATCTCCGATGAGCCGCAGCACATACTGGATATGTACGGCCCTGACGTGGAAAAGCCAGGTACGTTTGCATCAAGCTGCCTGTTGGCCCGTCGGATGGCTCAACAGGGGGTGCGCTTCACTCAGATATTCCACCGCGGATGGGACCAGCATTTCAATATTTCCAAAGACCTTGTGAACCAGTGTCGCGATATCGATCAACCATGTTACGCGTTGATTCAAGACTTGAAGCAGACGGGTCTGCTTGACGATACATTGGTCGTGTGGGGCGGTGAGTTTGGCCGTACCGTCTACTGCCAAGGCAAGTTGACGCGCGAAAACTACGGTCGCGATCACCACCCGCGAAACTTCACGATTTGGATGGCAGGAGGCGGCATTCAACCAGGCATCGTCTATGGTGAGACTGACGACTTCAGTTACAACGTCGTGGAGAATCCCGTTCACATCCACGACATGAACGCGACGATCCTGCATTGTCTTGGTATCGACCATCGCCGCTTCAATGTGAAATTCCAGGGACTAGATCTCGGGTTGACCGGAGTCGAGGAGCACCATCCGGTCGAGGGCATCCTAGCCTAAGACGACCTTTGGTTGCGCGGCGCGCTGCATGCACCTGGCCCGCCCTCGACTGAGCGGTGCCCATCAAGATGCAAGAACGCTCGCCAAATCAAAGCACATATGCTTCCTCGTATGCCTCGAGCACACTGTCGGCACGTGCAGGCGACAAACCGGCTTGATCGTCACTCGTCTGGGCGAGATGGGCATCGATTTGAGCTGTAGACGTGATGGAGTCGTCGTGCTCAAACGCCACGTCGGTTGCGTAGTGAATCGGAGCGTAGCTGTTGGCAACTACGAAACGCGCGCGGGCTGTCGTTGAGGTGTATGGCGAGTTGGTCCCGCTGGCCTGCGGCGCAACGTGATCGGCCAACACGGAATGGTCTGCTGTGGACAGACTTGCGGCAATCGGTGCGGATTCGACAAGCGAAAAGTTATCGAACGCGAAGTAGTCTCCTTGAGCGTAGTTGTAGCCGAAGTACTCTATGCTGATGACCAGATACTCGTATCCTTCAGCGCCCAAATTGATGTTGAACGACTGCGTTTGCCAGTTTGGAATTCGATTAAGTGCGACGTTTACGTCCACGAGGGTGGTCACCTCCGGTGCCAGCATCGCGTGGATCGGTGAGGGAACTCCGTCGTCGAGGTCGAACTGCCCGTTGACACCAAACAGTTGCACTTGGAGCAGGTTCGCCTGATTTGCCGCGTCGGTCGCGATCACGTCGAATGAGAAGGTTTGCTGGCCGCGACGTACGTGCTCATCGCGAACGATTTGCCCAAGATTCCCCAAGCCGAATTGAGGTGTGCCGATCTCGGCGAACCCAGACGCGTTGCGAACGACGTCACGGGCGATCCAGCCCTCACCGCGGCGCTCGCTCGCAAATCGATAGAACTCCCCCGCGAATGAACCGGAATCAGAAAAGTCGGCATCAAACCAAGGATTACTAGTTGAGGTTGCGACTGCGGTAACGATCTGGTTGATAGTTGTTGAGCTACCATCATCGTCCCAGACTCTGAGCCCGATCGAGTAGTCGCCTGGTGCGTCAAAGTTTACGGTCAGCGTCTCGCCGAACGCATCGTCGTGCAGTCCGTCATTGTCGAGGTCCCATGCGTAGGCGACAATTCCGTCGTCACCAGCGCGGACCTCGGGGCTGGGGTCGGGGTCGAACGACGCGGCCGCGTCGAGCCGAAAAGAGATACCTTCTCCGGCTGTGGAATTAAATGCTGCGGTGGGAGCGATGTTCGTTGCCAGCCCTAGGGTATTGAAGTTCGAATTTTCGTCCAAAATAAACAAGTCGGAAAAACGATCGACTTGCGAGTTTGGATTGCTGCGGTTGGTGGGGCTAAAGGCGTGTTCCACGTTGGCGAACTCGGCATTGCGCAGCTCGCTGGTGGCGTAAGGCGTGATTCTCTGCAGCGCCGTATCCAAGGGACTGAAGACTTGATAGCCGTACTCAAAGCCTTCGAGTCGCAAGCCATCGAAGAGAATGTTATTCGCTTCGGTGTGATTGTGGCTGACACCGATGCCTGACGAATTGTTGGCTTGCTGCCCTGGGCTGGCGAAATAAGGTACGGGGCTGTCGACATCGCCGACGATCAGACCGTCAACAAAATCAAAACGCGTTGAATAGAAATTTTGTACCCCGCTTTGCACATTCCAAATTGTGAAATTTTCGATCGTTGAACGGAAATCGTGGGCGAGAAAGGTCGGAAATGTAAACGTGCCTTCCATATTTCCGCTATCGCGATTGTGTAGCCAGGTATGGATGCCACGAAAGCCGTTGTACGAAGTCAGGCCATCGATTCCACGAGTGGGAATATTGTTGGGCGTAACGAAGTCGAAGCCTGCGTCGACGATGGCTTGCCGCACGACCGGATCAGCGATCAGGTCGACTGAGATCTGTTCGACGTTTGCTAGCCCGTCGGTATTGTGAACCAAATCAAAGCCGGCAGCATTGGTGCTCACCGCGATGTTATCTTCTATGCGTATGCCGAAACCGCCGCCCTGCACCCAATAGCCGCTGCCGACAAACCCCAGGTCGAACCTCGGGCCGCGCAGCGTCTGAAACAATGCCCCATCGTCAAAGTTATTGACCAGATCGCCGGTGGTTTTGACGACCAGATTGTTCCGCCATAAACCAAGCTCGTTGCCGTCTTCGGCGACGATACCCGCACCGACCACGTCGAACACCACGTTGTCTTCCAATACGACGTTGCTGTCGTGATGCACAATTCCCCAGCCGGGCGTGCCCCAGACGACATTGCCGGCAATGTGAGCAGCAGGACCCTCGAGACTGCCGACACCGAGACGATGGGCATGCAGTCCGTAGCGTCCACGTGGGTTCGCACCGGTTCCAGGTGACCCGTCAAAATTGCCGATCGCCGCCGGGTCGTCGACAATCTGCCGTTTATCAGTGCGACCGAGGTCGCGAAACTGAGCGTGATGGATTTCGGCGTTGATGTTGTGCATGACCATGAAGTGGCCGCGCTCTTGAATTCCAACTGACGGATCGCTGGAGCGAATGACGACGTTTCTTGTCAAGTTCGCGACGTGAATCGCTAACTCGTCGGCGTCAAAGGTATCACCGTCGGGTCGTTGGTGATTCCAGAGCAAGTTGGTCAATCCCGTACTGATCGCGTTTGGATTGGTCACGTTGTTGAAAAAGATTCGCGCGTGTCCGTCGACGATTTCAAAGCTAGTGATTTCCAATAGTTCATCACGAAACCTCGCGTTGTCGGCATCAGCCGCAACGATTTCAGCTGCCTGGCCCGCGTTGTTGAGCAGCGAGGCGTCGACGTCCGTTCCCGCCAACAATAGCGTGTCGCCCACTTGCCAGCCCGTTGGGATTGCTGGATCCGATAACTCGATAAACGATGCACCTGCCAAAGCGTCGCCTGCAAGCGTCGTGTGTTCCGTTTTTTCGGCACCGTAAATGTTCGTACGACCGTGGCTGATAAACCCGCGACCAACCAGCGTGGGATCTTCCGCCGGACTTAACGGACCGCCCGTGGTGTCAATCAGGATCTCTGTCGTGACATCTTCCGCAACGGCTGCTGAACTGGTTCCGATGTTGATGGTCGAACGCGGAGCTGTGGCCAGGGTCTCGACTAACAGACGCGTGTCGATGCCCTGCTGAAAGGTCAACACGCCATCGACGCGTAGCCATTCCAGTGGCACATCGCTTTGCACGTCGTAAGTCACTTCGATCGTGCCGTGAATCAACACGCGTTCGCCCGCCGCCGGCACCGCACCGGTCGACCACGTTGCTGGTTCGGACCAGAGCCCATCTCGGACCGCGACATTGGTCACGTCGGCGCTGTCGATCAATGCGAACAATGCGGCGTGCTCGCCAGCACGAACTTCGTCACCCGGAGTCCCATGAATAGGCGGCCGTTCCGTGAGTACCATCGTCGCGGTCGCTTCCAAACCTGCGGAATCATGAACCGTGTAGTCAAAGGATCGTACCACAGCAGAGTCGTCTGGCGTAAAGAAGACCAAACCATCTCGCAGCTCGGCCGTTCCACCGTTGATGTTGCTGATGTTCGCAAGCGTCAGCGGCAGGCCTTCCGGGTCACAATCGTTGGCGAGTAATTGCGCGGGGATAATGACGGCAGTTTCGGCAAAATGAATCTCTGCCGCGTCATTCTCCGCTGCCGGCGCCATGTTCTCGCGTGAACTCCCCAAGCCACGCTGCCAAATTATGAAGTCTGCTCCGCTAACTGTTCCATCTTGATTGCCGTCGGCCGCAAGATCGGGACCGACAGCACCATATGCGGATCGCCAAACTGCGAGATCAGCCGCTTCGACGACACTGTTGCCGTCGTAGTCACCGGCGAGCGGAGCGATTGGAACAGCGGCAAGTAGCAGCCGATCTTCGAGTTTCTCAATTCCGCTTAGACAGTGGCGGAAGGATTGATTACATGCCACGCAGGGATTCTTCTTGAAAAAATGCACAGCCTCTGCTCCTATCGCTGTGAGCACAGCGACCTACTGTGAGTGAAAAAAGAAGTTGGTTCCGGCTGCGCCAGCGTAGCAAAAATTGCTGGAGCGGCAAAACAATTTCCGCCAATGTGCGTTCTCGGCGGCATTTGAGGCGTTCTGTAGAGTCTCACGCTGACATGCAATCAAGCAGCTAGCAAAACACGTTCATCAAAATGTTGCGACGAGCTTCATGACGCCAGGTCAGATTTTGCGGTCAAGCAGCACGGCCGTCGGATCGAAATCCAGTTCTCGTTGGACAGAACGTTTGGCTGACTAGATACTGCGAGCTTACACGAGCGAGCGCCGACGATGCGTTACAAGAACTGACTGCATTCGAGTGTTCAAGAAGTCGCGCTCAGGGCTTTGTTGGCACTAGCCACTAAAGATTCGAATGCCATTGAAAATGATGTCGAAGCTATTGCTGGTCCCAATCGCAATCGAATCGTACCAAGTACGGGTCGGGGCCATGCACCATGCCGATGCCCCACGGCGGCAATTGGTCGCTATTCGAAAGCTCACTCAAGTCTGAACGAAACAGTCCTGGTGCGTTCGGCTGGCGCTTCAGGTCTCGCTTTAGCACTGTGAAGGTAAGTCCATCGGCGGCGTATTGCAACGTCCGACCGTTGGGGCCCGTGGGAGACACCAGGGACATCACGCCGCTCGCATGCGGCCAGATCTGCACCTCATGGCCAGAATCTTGAACCGCATCTCCACCCGCAAGTTTGACAAACGGTCCGGTTGGCGACGACGACCTTGCAACGCCCATCCTAGTACGACCCGGTCCCCTTGCTCCATGTTTGAGACTTCGACCTTTGTAGTAGAGCCAGATGCTCTCGTCCCGCATGACTAGGCACGCGTCGTCGACTCGATAGCTATCGAACGCCTCAGCGAGGCTGCCAACGGTCAAGACTGGCTCGCCACCGACTCGCTCAAAAGGTCCCCCTGCCGCGTCCGCCATTGCCACGCCGATGGCTGTATAATCGCTGGTGGAGTTGTTTTCGAATACACCATCGTCGCGTCCGGGGGTCGGTTGAACTCCCGTGTAGTATAGCCAGTACTTCTCGCCGTGCTTGATTATGTTTGGCGTAAACACACCGTGACTATCCCAAGCACCGGTCTTGCCCAATCCCAGTGCTTCACCCTGCTCCGACCACGTGGATCCATCTTTCGAACTGGCGTACCAGATGGTGCCGGGATAACCGCTCGGATAGAGCGTTCGCTTGGCGTCGGCTAGTTCGGACTTGTTAACCTTGGTGTAATAAACGTAGAACGTATCGTCGATCTGGATCACGTCCGACGGGTCGCGGCGGCAGATGCCGGGCTCATGTCCAATGCCAGTCACTTCCTGATAGGAAAACTCGACAGATGTGGGAAGCGTGGCAGAATCGGATTCGGCCGCTGGAGAGGTAGCGACCTCCTTGATCCACGCTTTCGATTCCTCGCGACGCGGCCCGGGATCGTAAAACCGCTGGCCAGTGCCGATGCGGTCGTAATCGCCAACGTCCTCGCGTTTCGCTTCAGCGAGTTGCAGCAAACGTTCAACGACCTCAGGATGTCGCTCGGCTACGTTCGTTGTTTCGCCGATGTCGTACATCAAATCAACGAGAAACGGTTGCTCAAAACCCACGCGATCCGCCGGGGCGATGTGCTTATTGACGGCGAAGGGGGCTGCCCACGGTGGTTCCGCGTCGCGCGGCAGGTGCAGTTTCCAGCGGCCTTGCCGGACCGCCTGAAGGTGTACGCGTAAGTAGTAGTAAAACGCTTTGTCGGGATCCGCGGCTGCGAAGTCTCCGTGGAAGAGATGAGAAATATCCTCCCCATCAATCGCTCGGTCGGTCGGGACTTCCGCTCCCGCGAGCGCCGCAAATGTGGGCAGCACATCAAGCGTGCTGGCCAGCTTGTCACAGTTTGTCCCGGCCGGCACTCGCTCGGGTCCCCACAACACGGTCGGAACACGTAGGCCACCTTCAAACGACGAGACCTTACCACTTCGAAGTATTCCAGCCGAGCCACCGTGATCGTCGGCGGAGTGGCCATCGGCGAAATCTTGATTCTTGATTAGCCACGGACCGTTGTCCGCAGTGAACAGCACGTACGTGTTGTCATCAATGCCCATGTCGCGGATCTCGTCCAGAATCCTGCCGACATGGAAGTCGATCTCCTCGATCACATCGCCATAGAGGCCGCGCGGGCTCGTTCCGCGGAACTTCGCAGATGCGGCCAGTTTCGTGTGGGGCATCGTATGCGGGATGTAGACGAAAAAGGGCTGCCCGCGATGCTCGCGCATGAAGCGGATTGCCTCGTCAGTGTACCGCTCAGTCAAGGTGGCCATGTCAGCTTCGGCTTCAATCAACTGCTCATTGCGATAAAGATCTACGCGACTGTCATTGCTCGTCGGCGTGCCAAAGAAGTAGTCAAACCCTTGTCTGGTCGGCAGCAGATCGAAAAAGAAATTCTTTTGGCTATGGTTCGCCAGATCCCACTTTCCAAAACATGCCGTGGCGTACCCCCGTGTCTTGAGGATCTCCGCGATGGTAATTTCTTCGCTGTGCAGCACAGGGTGAACACGCTTCACATTTCCGCGCTCCGCGACCCGCATCGGATAACAGCCCGTCATCAGCGCGGCGCGCGAGGGGCCGCAAATGGACTGGGCGTAGAAGCTGGTGAATCGCATACCTTGGAGGGCCATTTCGTCGATTCGGGGTGTACGGATTTCGGGAGAGCCAAAGCACCCAAGATCTTGATAGCCCTGGTCATCTGTGAAAATGACGACGAAGTTCGGGGTTTCTGCATTGCCCGCGCTCAGCACTCTTACAGGTGATAAGCAGAGTGCAATTGTTATCGCGAACGCGCGCAATACGATGGCTTGAATCGATCGCGAAGGAGCGCTATTGAGTAGGCTGGCCATGGTGGTGGGTCGCTCGATAACGGGTCTGATGGAGTAGTTGCTCCAGCTCGCTGCCACGGCGCAGGCGTCTTTCGATGCTCTCATTTCGGGGTGAACCGGGGCCGATTGCGCCTCAAGTCAGTTTAATCGTCAAGGCAGCGTCGGTCGTCAGCGTGGCCGATTGTCCCAAAGTCACGAGTACCCGATTCTCCGTCTGATCAAACTGCGCGTCAATTGCGCTGTTGCCCAGACTAGCGACGCAACGACCAACCGTCAGACCATCCGGCACGGCCAAGGCAATCGTTTTCAAAGCGAGTCGCCCCCAAGCGACGTCGATGACTGCCGTGTGTTGTTCCGCTGATCGCTGCTGGCTAAAAGTGCCCCAGCCTTCCGCGCTCGTGAAGGGCGCGCGGAACGAGTCTGGCGAGACTCGGGGTGAGAATCCAATATGCTGTTTCGGGCCGTGGTACTCAAAGCCGCAGGTCGCAAGAAAGACGCCATAGCTGGCCATCGAGCGTGCGTAGTGATCAGAACATTCGATTTCGTTGTATGGGTTGCGTTTTGCAGCTCCGTAGCGCTCGTGGATCGCTCTGGCGATCGCCAAGCCATTGGTCACTAGATCGCTATCTGGTGCGCCCTCATAAATCATGTGCGCGGCTACCTGATATTCAAAGCCGTTCATGCACTCGTTGAACTAGCCACCGGGGCCCGTCCAAACATCTGGGTTTTCCTTCGCCCGTTGGCGTTTACCTGGTATCGCTTCCGTGGCCCCTCCTTGTGGCCACGTGCACATCAACAGTCCGGCCTCACCAGGCATCGCATACCAACGAAACGCCTGCTCAATTTCGCAGTGCTCCATCGCATATCGGCCGGCATCGGGTGCGAAGTTGTACCGCCACAGGCTTGCGAGCGCGGCGCAAGTTTCGGCCTGGGGAATCACTCGTTCCAGCGCGACCTGGTGGGCCCACGCTTGCCCCAGAACCTGATCGATATGGCATCCTGAGCCGCTGCTAATTGCATTGGGGACGGCAGGGTCTGGCTTGTGAATGAAATACTCGCCATTGAAGAGTTCGGCAACGATGTTCTTCCTGCCCTCTGCCACGATCGCTCGACACTGTCGAGCAAAGCCGAGATCGTTCATCTCCTCTGCCATCGCAGCGCCTGCGCCGACTGCCGCAAGGTACAACCCGCTCACCCAGGCCATCGGGCCGTACCAAGCGGCATCCAAGGTGTGTGGCTGTTCGCCCTCGAGTAGGCCATTGCGCTCGGGGTCCTTGGCAATCAGGAACTGCACTGATTTTTTGATGTTCGGCCAAAGTCGACGTAAGAAAGAGTCGTCCACAGACATTTGGTGCTCGCGATACACGCGCAGAATTGTTCCCGCCTGACCGTCGGTAGCTTCGGAACTGCTGTTTTCAGCACGATAACCGATCAGGCCGCTGTCCTCATGAAACGCGATCCCGTAGTCGGTGATCTCGCGAAAAGCTCGCTCTAGTTCCGGAAATATTCGGCCCAGCCCCTGAGCATAGTGCCACACATGGGTGCATGTTCCAGGACAACAATCGACTCCCTCCCAGCCGTATAGCCTGCCTGAATCAAAGCAATGTAGCATCTGTGTCGCCACACAATCGATCGTCAGAAATGTGCGGTCGAGCAGCCAATGCGGCAGTGTGCTGTCGTACCACGTCTTATTCCAAAGGGGCGTTTGGCCAAGCAGCCGCTCGCTGTTAGAGGCCAGGTAGTCAGCAACGTCGCCCGCGGATCGGAACGACTTGGCGTAGTGTCGACGAAGCTGCGGGAAATCCCGAAGCTGCGACAAGAATCCCGGAGCTGTATCCACTTCGTGGTAATCCGGAAAGAACCAGCTTACTGCAAAGTCGAACGTATGAGATTCACCTGCTGCAAGGCGGACAGAACTTCCCAATGCACCTACCAACTTCTTGTCGAGTGGTTCGACGTGGTCGACTTTTTCTGACGCGGCGTCAACCGCTGAGAAGATCTCGCGAGCGTCGTCTATCTCCGCGAGTTGCAAGGCACTGGTGCTCTGTTCCTTCTCACTCGGATTCAGCAGCGATAGTGCCATCGACCCATAGCCGTGGCGTTTCTCAACCCCGACAGACTGTGGTGGTGTGTCCGTGAAGATGATCTGGTCGACGCAGATGTTTCCCCATCCACCGGATACGTCGTCGATCACCTGGAGCGTTGCTGTCTTGCCGGCGAACTCGCGAACATCGAAGTGCTCAGTGCGCATTTGGTGACTGTTGCGGCCCGTTTCCTCCGCTACAACTTTGCCGTCCACCAGCAGCTGTATCCCTGTCTTCCGCCCGTGACCTCCGCCAGAGACCAGAAACGAGATGTAATCGCGACTGATGGTGAACGGATCGGAGGTAAGCGTACCGGTCATCCGATCCCCGGCAGCTACCTTTTGGTTTAATGGCATATCGTCCGCGAGTGGTCGGACGTTATGCGAGTTGACCACATGCTCGCCATCGTAGCCCTGGAGGATGACATATTCAGGCAAGTCTTTCACTCTGTAAGGCGCCGAGCCAAACGCATCTCCCTTTGCTGTCCAACCTGTGTAGGCACTACCCTCAAAGTCGGCAAATACAATATCTGAACGACGCGCCTTTTGTGGGTCCTCAGCGACGGATAGAGGTTCAACGGTTTCGAGAAGTGAGACTCGACTGGCTGTGCGGACGATTCGATTTCGCCGTTGACCCAGGGACGCTTCGGCAACATACGGGCAGGTGGCGTTCTGCAACCAGCCAACGAGATCAACTTCAAGTTCCGAGTCACTGGTATTGGCGACTGTGAAACTCATGACCGTCGCTGGCAGGCCCGAGTCTTTGGCATTCAGCGGAATGAAGGGCGAGAAGGCTTCGAGCTGGACATCGACAGGGAAATCGGCACCGTTGTAGTGTACTTTCCCAATGGGGTATTCCCCGCGAAAGGTGACGTTGGGGAAATCATGATGATCTAACGACTTAACGATTGTTCCATCGCTGGTCTGCACTCGTAGCGCGAATCCCTGATCAACATCAGCCCCATTCCAGCGAGTGTATTCCGCTCCGAACTCGACAGGATGTGCGTAATGTCCGCCCAACGTAAACGCGTCGATTCGCTGTCCATGGTCTGGTTCGCGGCGATAGTTGCTTTTGAAGATATCCCAAAGCCAGAGTCGTCCATCGCCACCCAGGTACAATTGCCCACAGCCGATCCCTCCGATGGGCATGCCGATGTATTTCAATTCGGCTTCCCAACCTCGGTAGACCTCCGGTTCATTCCGCGTTACCAGGGATGCGAGCCACCTAGGATCAAGCCCCTTGTCGCGAGGAATCAGCCGCTCGAACGACTGACGATCGTTGACCAGCACTTGCCCCGCCTGGCCGAGGTGCGGAAGTGCGAGTGCCCCTGCCGATGCACCCGCCAAGCGAAGTAATTCACGCCTATCTAACTGTGGTTGGCATCCACACGCGTTGCTCGAATTGCAGTTTGTCTCGCCCATAAGATTTCTTTACAACCTCCGCCACTCAATTCCGCGTACGCAAACACAACTCAATTGGGACTACATGGGCCCCACGTAGCTTCCGCCCGTCAAACGGATCGGCGCCTTCGCCGTGTGTTGCCATTTCCAATTCCGTACGCCTGAGACGGTCTTGGCGATCTATTCCACCAATTCAAAAAGCAGCTCATTCGTCTTACCCGCTTCGATCGTAGCCGTTAGCCCCGACGAACTGGGATCTCTGTATCGTTCTGGAATCGCGGAGGGGACGATTTCCATCCCCTTCGGCTCTCGGACGAAGGCCGTGATAGAGACTTGATGCGTACCAATTCGTACGCCATCCCCATTCTCGTACGTGTGTAGATCAACGATCTCGCCGTCGACGATCCTGCCTCTCGCCGATCGGCCGGTCGCTGGTTCCATCACAATATGACCAGTCTTCAGAGGCTTGCCCTTGAAGGTCACCTTCCCGGTCGCAATCGCCAAGTCTGATCGTTTGCCGCACCCTGGGATCCCAACACCGACAACTAGCAGAAGTCCGACCGTCAACGTTCTTGTTATCAGGAGTTGCGGTCCTTGGGTCGACTGCCTGAACCAAAAACGGATCATTGTGAACTCACTCATCTGTATAAACCCAACCGCAACGAGAACAAACTCAAGTGACTAGCCTCCACGGCGCCTGCTATTCTCAGTCGTGTACGGGGCTCCAACTCCGGGGACCTCGCCTCCATCTCGCGAGGCGTAGCTTCGATAAACGATGTGCTCAATTTCGTCGGTCACGAACTGAACGGATCCATCGCAGAACGAAAAGTGGCCGCCACCCGGGTGCAAGCTGCGGAACGTAATGCACTGGTCTGCCAACCAGCCATCCGACTCACGCACTTCCGCATTCCAAGCGTTAAGCGGGTGCGCTGTTGTGCTCCAGCTCTGTAGTCCCCAAGCGTGCCAGTAGCACCAGCTGGGTACGATTTCGCCATAGAGGTACGTGTTCGTCGTGCCGTCGGTCACCTCGCGGAAACTCGCACTATAGTCCCAGCGACCGATGACCCCTCGCATCGACTCAGGACCATACGCATCATTGGCCCAATGCATGTACGGAGGCGTAGGGGCCCCGATGCCCGTTGCGTTGCGATGATCACCAGAATTGGCAGCATAGCTTATCAGTCCGACCTCTTGATCGCCTGTTCCTGTCCATGTGGCTAAGGAAAGCTCAGTGACAGCTGGCGTGGAGGCTTCTGGGTCCGAGGGACAAAGTGCGGTAGGCAGGTTCTGTCGAATCAATTCCAGGTTGACGCCCTGGTTACCTTGAATGGTTAGATCCATTTGATCGAATATCGCCTGCTGTTCCATGAACGGCAGAGAGTACACGGCCCAACTCCTTCGGCCAGCTTCAGATTGGCTGTTGTTGTTGGCCGACGGGCTGCGTGGCAGTGTCTCGTGTGAATCGTGATAATTGACTGCCGCTAACGAAAACTGCCTCAAATTGTTCTGACAAGTGCTACGCCGCGCCGCTTCTCGCGCCGCCTGAACGGCCGGTAGGAGCAACGAAACTAAGACTCCAATAATTGCGATCACGACCAAGAGTTCAACCAATGTGAAACCATTGCGATTGGTTGCCCGACGCATGGCACGTTCCTCCAGAGAGCAAGAAAAAAGAAGCACAATGCTGCAACAGCCGCCGTCGCAATGGTCGCATTGTTCGCCCACAGCTTGGTCATATCGACAATCTTGATATCGCCGTAAGACTTCCCGGGTGGTCACAGACGGGGCTCCCTACCAGCGTTGCTCAGCCGTCAGTTCGCCATGTACCGAGTGATGTCTACCATGCACCTTAGACGGTGAAACCACCGCTGTCATTGAGACTTTGACGCAATCTTCTTCGAATTCGGCTCATTGCCCCCACAGGGTGTTTGCGTGAGCTAACCGCTATGACGCAAGGCACTTACGGCAAGTGCCGCGATTCGCGAAGGCAGCCGGAATACCTGAAACTTACTTTTCAACTCACTTCTTCTGGTATCATCACAGCTATTGCCTTGTCCGTTGCTGCCTGAGATTCGGGAGCGCTGAATGCCACACAAAGTAGCGCTGTTGATTGAATCGTCCCGTGGATATGGACGAGACTTGCAGCGTGGCGTGGCGGCCTATATGCGTACCCACGGACCGTATTCCATTTACCGTCACGAGCGTTCGCTGGGCGATGCAGTCCCTGCGTGGCTGGAAACGTGGGAGGGCGACGGGGTGATTGCCCGCATCGAGTCGCAAGAGCTGGCCGATTTTCTTGCCCAGACTGGTGTGCCCGTCGTCGACCTGCGTGACAAGATACGGATCGCTGGCGTTCCGAGCATCGAAACCAATGATCTCTCAGTGGCGGAACTAGCGTGCGAGCACCTTCTCGATCGCGGGATTCGCAGCTTTGCGTTTTGCGGGTTTGAAGGAGCAAATTACTCCAGACGCCGAGAAACATCGACCGTCGAGTATCTGGCGAATCTCGGCCTTCCGATCAGCGTGTACAACAGCCCAGCGGGCACGATGAGCGATACGGCCGCCATCGAAGCCGAAGGCATCGTCCATCAAAGCGAACTTGCTGACTGGTTGCTGACATTGCCCAAGCCAACGGGCCTGGTCGCCTGCAACGATGTTCGCGGTGCTCAGGTATTAGGCGTCTGTCGCGAGATTGGGATTCGCGTTCCCGACGATCTGGCAGTCGTCGGGGTCGATGACGATCGGTTGATTTGCGAGCTGGCAACTCCTCCAATGAGTAGCGTGGCCACGGACGCGTTTCGGATCGGATACATGGCAGCTGAAATGCTGTCGGAAATGATGCAGGGCACAGCACCCACGGAACTGCGGCACTTTGTCGGCGCAACATCAGTCGTCGGGCGAGAGTCAACAGATCTGCTCGCAATCGACGATGAGGATGTCGCGTCCGCGCTCCGGTTCATTCGCGACAAAGCGGGCGAGGGGATTTCGGTGGACGACGTTGCGGCGGCAGTGAACATGTCGCGAAGCACTCTGGATCGGAGATTTGCTCGGCACACAGGGAAAACGGTGAAAGCGGAGATTACCCGTGTTCGCGTTGAGCGCATTAAGCAGCTACTGGTCGACACGGACTACTCCTTGCCGACAATTGCGACTATGGTTGGTTTTTCTCATGTAGAATACATGTCCACGATGTTCAAACAGCACACCGGCGAGACCCCAGGCCAGTATCGCCATCTGTATCAAAGTTTCCGCACGACTCACGAGTAAGGAGTCCAACATCATGACGCGTGACCGATTTCAGACTACCTTATCCGGCGTATTGATCTGGCCGCTATTCGCAGTTGGCGTAGCGGCGGCTGTTGATGCGACAAGTGAACCACAATCCGAAAAGGCTTCTACTATGCAAACCGACTTGGCATTCGGGCAAGATGTCGAATTCTTGAGCGGCCACATCGAGACGATCGTCCTGCGAGGCATGCGCGGGCAGGCACAGGTTGCAGTTGTGCCCGCATATCAGGGCCGCGTTATGACATCGACGGCCGGCGGCGCGGGTGGTACGAGCTACGGCTGGATCAACTACGATCAGGTCGCCAAGGGGGTGGATGCGAACGCTCAAATCAATGTGTTCGGCGGTGAAGAGCGGTTCTGGCTAGGACCGGAGGGAGGTCAATACAGCATTTTCTTTGCGCCGGCCGCTGAGTTTGAATTCTCGAACTGGCAGACACCGCCGTTGATTGATACCGAGCCATTTGAGGTCGTAGAACGTGGCGACGCCTCGGTAACATTTCAGAAGGACGCCTCGCTGACAAACTACGCGAAATCGGTCTTGCAACTACGTATCTCTCGACAAGTTGAACTGCTGTCGAATGAATCCGCCGCACAGTCACTCGACGTCGATGTCGAGGGCACTCAGTTCGTCGGCTATCGAACAATCAACCGTCTGTCCAACAGCGGAGAAAGTGATTGGAAGAAAGAGAACGGACTGCTCTCGATATGGATACTTGGCATGTACAAGCCTGGTCCTCGCACGACGGTCGTGATTCCGTTTCGGTCGGGCAGCGAGAACGAACTTGGCCCGATCGTCAACGATGCCTACTTTGGCAAAGTGCCCGCAGATCGTCTCAAGCTATCGGACAAGGTGATGTACTTCTCAGGCGATGGGACGTACCGCTCCAAAATTGGGATCGTACCACAACGCTCAACAGGGATTTGTGGCAGTTATGATGCCAAGCGAAATGTGCTGACGATCGTCAAATACAATCAACCTGCCGCGCACGTCACAGACTACGTTAATTCCATGTGGGAATTGCAGGAACAGCCATTCGCTGGCGACGCGATCAATGCTTACAACGATGGGCCACCTGAACCTGGCGCCGCACCACTGGGGCCGTTCTATGAATTAGAGACGTCCAGCCCGGCGTTGGCACTCAAAGCAGGTGAATCCGCCACGCATATCCAGGAGACGTATCATTTTGAAGGGTCCCAAGCGGATCTCAACCGATTGTCGCAGACGCTATTGGGGGTCACACTACAAGAAATCGAGTCTGCTTTCAGGTAAGGAGTGGTAAGGTGCAACCCTGTGATGAGCATTCAGTTTGTGACTGTAGTGGCGACCCTTGCGCGTCGTCGAGCCCATGCGCCCGAAGAGGTTTTTCGAAGCTAGCGAGTGCGAGTACGGCGGGAGCAAAGGGGGCGTCGATGCTGCGGAAGTTCTTCTGCATCGTCGTATTACCGTTAGCCGTAGCTGCGTCGCTCTGGACTGCTAAGTCTGCTGCTCAGCCGAACGCTCAAAGGGCAGCACCTCCGACCGCTGGCAACGTGCAGAAGCCGAACGCGGGCGAGGCACCAGTCAAGCGCAAGGACGCGAAGAACCGACCCACTGGTAAGTCAGCTCCTCCGCATGACCCGACTCTGGAGCAATTCGCCATCTATGAGAAGACCGCCCCACGTGGCGAAGCCGCCGACCCAGTCAGTACGGCGCTGCCGCTGAGTCTCAGCGTTGGTGACCGGATTGCCCTGGTCGGCAACACGCTGTTCGACCGTGCTCAGCACTTTGGTTACTTCGAAACCCTGCTGCACCAGCGCTTCCCGGAGCACGAATTGAAAGTCCGTAATCTCAGCTGGTCGGCCGACGAGATCACGGTCCAGCCTCGACCCGCCAACTTCGCCGACGCGGAGCAGCACTTGCGCCACGAGAGGGCGAGCGTGGTGCTCGCCGCGTTCGGCTTCAACGAATCGTTCGCCGGCGAAGCAGGGCTACCTGAGTTCCGTCGGAAGTTAACACAGTACCTGTCGGAGTTGAAATCCAAGACCTACGACGGGCAGTCGGCGCCGAGGGTGATACTCGTCTCACCGATTGCGAACGAGAATGTCCCAAACATCCCCGCGGCCGACCTCAACAACGAACGGCTCGCGCTCTACACCTCAGCAATGAAGCAGGTAGCCGCAGAACAACAGGTTGGATTCGTCGATGTGTTTGCCGACACACAGCGCGCAATGAGCAGCATCGGTTCCGAGTTGACGATCAACGGTTGCCACCTGAACGAGGAGGGCTACAAAGTCTTCGCGCGTTCGTTGTTTCGGGGTCTGTTTGATGCTGCCCCGCCGGAATACAACGAATCCGTGCGACAACTCGTTCTCGAGAAGAGTCGGCAATATTCACGCCGATACCGACCCCTCAACTCGTTCTACTATACCGGCGGGAGAAACAAGACCTACGGCTATCTCGATTTTCTGCCAGCGATGCGAAACTTCGACATGATGGTCGTAAATCGCGAAGACAGAATCGCCGAAATCGCGATGGGTCCGAGTGACGATATCGCGGTTGACGATTCGGACATTCCGCCACTGCCGGAAACTTTGGAGAGTCGCGGGGCGAACCGATGGATGAGCGCCGCCGATGAGCTCAAGGCATTCGACATCGATCCCCGCTTCGAGGTCAACTTGTTCGCCGGTGAAGAAGAATTCCCCGATATCGCTGCGCCGATCCAGATGCGATGGGACTCCCAGGGGCGGCTGTGGGTGAGCTGTTCGACGACTTATCCGCACGTTTACCCCGGCAACGAGCCCAACGACAAAATCGTCGTGCTGGAAGACACCGACGGTGACGGCCGCGCGGACAAGTCAACCGTGTTTGCTGATGACTTGCATATCCCCTTATCCTTCGAGTTCGGCGACGGCGGCGTGTATGTGTCAGAGATGCCCGACCTCACGTTCCTGAAAGATACCGACGGCGACGGCAGGGCCGATGTGCGGCGCCGATTGCTCACCGGTTTCGGTACCGAGGACTCGCACCACGCGCTGCACGATATGACTTGGACGCCCGATGGCGACCTCCTCTTTCGCGAGTCGATCTTCCACCATTCGCAAGTCGAGACACCCTACGGCCCGGTCCGACAACGCGATAGCGGCTGGTTTCGCTTTACGCCCAAGACGCAGCGGTTGATCTCATTCGGAACTTACTACAGCACGAACCCTTGGGGAGTGACGTTCGACGACTGGGGACAGCACGTTGCTTCCCACCCGATCTACGCGGCGGCATTCCACTCACTCGATCCGCCCTACCCCACCCAACATCCGAAACCGGCGGGCTTACGAGCCTATTCCGGCACCTGTGGACAAGAATTCGTCGACTTCACGACCTTCCCTGACGAGTTGCAAGGGCACTACCTCAAGGCTCGCTACAAGCCAACGAATCGTATCGAAATCCACAAGTGGGTGGAAGGCCCCTACGGATATGACGAACAATATGTCGGCGACGTCATTTTCTCGCGGAACCTCAGCTTCATTCCGGTCGACATCCGCTACGGGCCGCGCGGCGCGATGTACGTGTGCGACTGGTACAACCCGGTCAAGGGACACGCGCAATACTCGCTACGCGACGAGCGACGCGACCGGCACTCGGGCCGCATTTGGCGGATCACGGCTAAGGGTCGGCCACTGGCGGAGTCGCCAAGTATCGCGGGCGCCTCGGTTGAGTCGCTCCTGAAACTATTGAAGCGTCCCGAGTACCGAGTCCGCTATTGGGCCAAGCGGGAACTACGCGAGCGCGACCCACAGGCCGTAAAGGATGAGCTCGACCGTTGGGTAACACGTCTCGATGCTTCCGAACCACGCTACCGACATCATCAGTTGGAATCGGTGTGGCTGTACCGTGGCATTGACGAAGTCAATGCGCCGCTGCTGCGCGAATTGCTCGCGTGCGAAAATCACCAAGCTCGGGCGGCGGCGACTCAGCAGTTGCGCTACTGGCACGCCTCTATGCCTGACACTCACACGTTGCTACGCACTGCGGCCAATGACTCCAACGGCATCGTCCGCATGCAGGCAGCGATCGCGGCAAGCTACGTAGGTGATCAGGCGGCGCTCGATGCGGTGCTCGATACCTTGAAGCACCCGCACGATGGCCACTTGCGATATGCCATCACGTGCGCGCTTGGATCGCACACCCTGCGGCGTCATTGGGAGACCGGCGACTCACAACAACAGATCGCGCGCTTGCTTGAGCAGAGTCGACAAGATACGAGCCTCAAAGAACCGAACCCATCTGCGAAAGATGCGCAATTCGACCTCAGCTCGAACCTAAAACGGGTCGAGATCGACTGCATACCAGAGCGGATGCGTTTTACCGTTGAGCAGTTCGACGCGAAGCCGGGCCAGCCGGTGAAACTGGTGTTCCGCAACCCAGACGCGACCGATCATAACCTGCTGATCGTCCAGCCCGGCGCAATGGCAGAGGTGGGCATGGCGGCCAACGAGATGGCGAAGGACCCGCAGAACGCCAACTCAAACTTCCATCCAAAATCAAAGCGTGAGCTAATCCTGCAGGCGTCGCCGATGATCGGGCCGACGCGCAAGAGCCGCGTGCACGTGTTGCGGTTCCTCGCGCCCACAGAGCCTGGCATTTACCCCTACGTCTGCACCTTCCCCGGGCACTGGGTCATCATGAACGGGGTCATGGTGGTCGCCGGCACATCGGACGAAGCGCAGCGAATGCTGGCCGAGGCGAAACCGAAAGTCGTGCAGGAATGGAAAATGAGCGACTTCGCCAGCCTCGCTCTCCATGAAGACGAAGCGACCATGATGCAGGGCTATCAGGCATTCGCCAAAGCCGGCTGCAACCAGTGCCATGTGCATTCGGGCCACGGCGTCAATCTTGGACCCGAACTCACGAAGGTCTGTGAAAGGCTCAAGGGACTCAAACTCTTGCAGCAGATCCTCGAACCGTCCAGCGAGATTCACAAAGACTATCAGCCGTGGACGATCGTCACCGACGCGGGCAAGGTCGTCACCGGCGTGATCAAGTCGTCCGACGAGCAGGGCGTACACGTGATCACCAACTTACTCCTTCCCGACCAGATCGAGACGATCTCGCACCGTGACATTGAATTCCGTAAGCCTTCGTCGGTTTCTCCCATGCCCAATGGGTTGGCCAACGTTCTTACCCGCAAGGAGATCGAAGACCTGGTCTCGTTCCTGCAGTACGGCGGTTACAAACCGCCACCACATCTTGAGCATCAGCATCACCAGCATGGCGACGAGAGTCCGAAATAGGCGGCCAGGATCGGCGGGTGTGCGCACAGTAGTCGACCGATTTCCTCAGTGCGGCTGCTTCTTTGCGACAGCGAATCCAACGCGCAAGTTGTTCATTGAAATTGGGCCACGCCATCCGTTAGGCTTAATGAGTTGAACAACCAACCGGAGCAGCAATGACTGCGTCGCGGGGAGTCTTTCGCTGCGCGGAGGCGGATGATGAAGCGTGAACGGTACGTTCGAGGGGTGGAGAGGGTTTTGAAAGGTCGACAGCGCCCAGCCTTTCAGAACTTTAAACGGCGTTTCGAAAGGAAATGACAGAACCGTAGTGCCAACAAGAACTTGCGAATTCACACCGTCTGCCGAGGGGTTGAGATTTTGTAAATGAAAGCAAAAAACCTTTCAAAACCTGGAGACGACACTAGCACGGGCGTAGCGACGGCACGTTGGCAAAGCTTGAGCGTTCACGATCTGCTAAAATAGCGATCAAGTTAGATGCCATTGGTTGAGCTGACGGGAATGAGAATGCTGGATACCACACTCCTCCGACTGACAGTCATACTGTGCGCCTGCGGCCAGTGTCCCGGGGTTTGTGCGGAGCAACCGCTGGCTTTCACCTTCAGAGTGCTCGCGATCGATGCCAACGAAGGTTGCGACGTCGGCGACATCGATGGCGACGGCCGGCCGGACGTGGTGGCCGGTAGAAACTGGTACCGAAACGGCGATTGGACCGCCCGGCCAGTACGATCGATCGAGGACTGGAACGGTTATGTGACGTCCAACGGCGATTTTCTGTTCGATGTCAACCAGGACGGACGATTGGACGTGGTGGCGGGGAGCTTCATCGGTGCAAACGTCGAATGGTTTGAAAACCCAGGCGGTGATACGCTCAGTTCGGGACATCTGTGGAAGCGGCACATACTCGCTGAGACAGCTATGACGTCCAATGAGTTCAGCATGATGCGTGACATCGATGGAGATGGTTCCGCCGATTGGATTACCAACAGCTGGACGAAGAACAATCCGATGACGATATGGCGGTTTACCCGCGGAGTGGATGATGATCAGCCCCCCAGATTGATCCCGCACGTTTTGGGCAAGGATCTCACCGGCGTTGGGCAAGGCCACGGCATGGGATTCGGCGACATCAACAACGATGGACGCGAGGACGTGTTGGTAGGCTCAGGTTGGTACGAGCGTCCTGACGGTGACGTCTGGTCAAAGAATTGGAAGTTTCACGCCGACTGGGATCTCCACATGAGCTGTCCGGTGATCGTGACGGACGTCAACCGCGACGGGCGATCCGATTTGTTGTGGGGCAAAGCACACGATTTTGGTTTGATGCTCTGGCTGGGACGGGGCGTGAGTGAGGATGGGAAGCTCAAGTTCGACGAGCAACTGGTGGACAACGAGTACTCACAACTGCATGCCTTGCACATGGCCGATCTCGACGGCGACGGCCAGGACGAACTCATCACTGGCAAACGCGTTCGTGCGCACAACGGCAACGATCCGGGCGGTGACCAGCCACCGAGGCTGTGCTACTACGAGATAGGTGCCGATGCAGCGACATTCACTCGCCACGATATCGACATTGGCCACGTCGGTATCGGCCTGCAGATCCGCACTGCTGATCTCAACGCGGACGGAAAGCTTGACATCGTCGTAGCCGGCAAAGACGGTACGCAACTGGTGATCCAACAGTAGGGCAAGAATAACGCGGTCTGACTCGCTTGGCGGTGAACTGCGATCGATCCGAGGCACGCGAATACGTCTGCAAGGAATTGAGCTGCGCGGCGCATTGTCGCTGGTAGAGAATCGCACTAAACTTGCGAGCAACTAACGAGCCGGTGTTTCAGGAATCAAGCATGTCATCAGAATCCGCTGAGAAAAAGTCCAGTCGTATCGTTTCGATCGATGCGTTTCGAGGGTTGACGATCATGTTGATGATCTTGGTCAACAATCCGGGTGACTGGGGCAGCATCTACTGGCCACTTGAACATGCGGACTGGCACGGATGGACACCGACCGATTTGGTGTTTCCGTTTTTCTTGTTCATTGTTGGCATCGCAATTCCGTTCGCTTTGGGGAAACGAAAGGATTCTGGCGAGTTGTCGACCGTGGTTCGTCATATCGTATGGCGGAGCTTAGTTCTGTTCGGTCTCGGGCTATCGCTTTCGGGTTTCGGCCTGTTGTTCAAACTCGGCGAGGACTACGGATTTGGGGACCTCTTGTTCAATATTCGCATACCGGGGGTGCTGCAGCGGATTGCGGTGTGCTACTTGATCGTGTCGCTATTGTTCCTGCTGACAAACCGCGCGACGCTGTACGTCGTGACGGTGAGTTGTCTGCTTGGGTATTGGGCGTTGATGATGCTTGTTCCGGTGCCAGAGTACGGTGCTGGGGTGATAGACGCTATTCCGAAACAGGAACGGGCAGCTGCTGGAACTGATGGGAAGGATCGAAATCTCGCCGCATACGTGGATCGTGAGCTGCTCGGGTCGAACCATCTATGGTCTCAGGGCGTCACCTGGGACCCAGAGGGTGTCTTAAGTACGATGCCGGCACTGGCAACAGCTCTATTCGGCGTTTTTACCGGCCTATGGATCAAGCGGGAGCAACCGCTCGAGAAGAAACTCCGCGGACTGTTGGTGGCGGGTGCCGTCCTCACGGCGATTGGCTGGCTGTGGGGGCTGAGCTTCCCCATCAACAAGCCGATCTGGACTAGCAGTTACGCCGTGTTCACAGCGGGGCTTGCGCTGTTGGTGCTTAGCGTATGCGTATTTTTGTTTGACTTGTTGCCCTTCAAGAAGCTGGCGATTCCGCTGCAGATCTATGGCGTTAATGCACTGACCGTATTTGTCATGAGCAGCCTAGTCGGGCAATTGCTGGTGAAGATCAGAGTTGGCGGCGAGTCGGGGATCATGCTCAAAAGCTGGTTGTACCAGAATCTGTTCCAGTCCTGGCTGGCTGACAAGAACGCATCGCTGGCTTACGCCATCGTTTGGGTGCTGTGCTGGTTCGTCGTGCTGGCGATCATGTATCGTAAAAATTGGATCATCAAAGTCTAGCCGCATGGTCGCCGCTCGTATTTCGACTTCGGTGTGGTAAAATTGAACTGTTTTCACTCACCTCGAAGGATCAGTCCAACTATGGTCGCAAAGCTTTCACTCGGTTCCACTCATCCGTGCGCGAGTGCACGCCGCTTGATATGGGGTTTCTTGTACTGTCTGTTGCTTACGACTGTCTCAGTCCAGGTCGCAAACGCGGTGGAAGTTGGCGAACAGCTCGAACGCCAGGGCGACGAGATCATGGTCTGTGGGCAGCTGTTCCACACAACCGCGCCTGTAGTTCTTTGGACGGATCCCAAAGGGTACGACGCCTATCGGGTGGAGCGGCGATTCAGCGATTTCGACCAATCGTCGTGGGCTGCAACTCAAGAAGCGATACCATCGCTCAACACGCCAAATCGCTACGGCATCCGCAAGGATCCGTTGACCGCCGAACAACTGGAAGAAGTGCGCGGCGGAGGTTGGACGTTGCCCCTGCTCAAGGACGTTGTCGATCAATTTGTCATGCACTACGACGTCTGCGGCGTGAGCAAGCAGTGCTTCAAGATCCTGCAAGATCATCGGGGTCTAAGCGTTCATTTCATGCTGGATATTGATGGTACGATCTACCAAACGCTCGACCTGAAGGAACGTGCTTGGCACGCGACGATTTCGAATTCGCGTTCGATCGGCGTGGAAATCGCGGGGATTGGTGCTTATCCGGCGGACAACGATGTACTCGACAAGTGGTACTTCCCAGCGGAGGACGGCGGCACGATCCTTCGGCCACCGCGTTGGTTGGGCCATCTGCGACTGCGGACGGTACCCTTCTACGGTCGGCC
Organism: Bythopirellula sp.; assembly: GCA_028285205.1. Classification (GTDB taxonomy): domain Bacteria; phylum Planctomycetota; class Planctomycetia; order Pirellulales; family Lacipirellulaceae; genus Bythopirellula. Next base: position 24,148 of record JANQQA010000058.1, read on the forward strand.
TGCCCGCGCTGAGCCGATCGTGGGAACGATCCAGGGTGTCGAACTCACGCAGTACGATTTCACTCCTGAGCAATACGATTCGCTGATCAAACTCACAGCGACCCTTTGTCGTATCTTCCCCAAACTGAAATGCGATTACCCCAAAGACGCTAACAATCAGTTGATTCCCAAGGTGCTATCACAAGATCAATGGAGTGAGTTTCAGGGCGTGTTGGGGCATTACCATGTTCAAAAGAACAAGACCGACCCCGGGCCGGCATTTGATTGGGAGAAAGTCATCGGCGGCGCCGAGCAACTATTGAGCGAGTCGAAGTAGTCTACGGTCGTTTCTTCGCGTGCCTGTATATGCGCAAATGCGGGAGAGATCTGCGCTTAATTTGGGCGGTTCTAAAAAAGAACTGCTAAAATAATTGGGCCTTTGTAGAGCGATGCATCGCGACTCGGCGGTCGCCTATTCGATTGGAATAATTGAGTGTCATGAACCAAAAGAATTCACAGGTCTCACGACGAAAGTTCATCAAGACTTCGACCGCCTCGGCGGCGTTAGCCGCTGCTACAGCAGCCAAAGCGGACCATCACTCCTCGCCCGTCGAAAAGCTGCGCATCGGGTTTATCGGCCTGGGTGTGCGTAATCAGATGCACCTGAAATCGGCGATGAAGCTCCACAATGACACGGGAAGTGTCGAAATTGCCGCCGTTTGTGACGTGTTCGACCGCTATCGCGACGAGGTGGTGCAGAAGGTCTACGAAGGCACCAAGAAGAAACCCAAGGCGGTCGGCGACTACCGCGACATCATCAACGATGATTCGATCGACGCGGTGGTGATTGCCACGCCGGATCACTGGCACGCTCGACAAACACTTGACGCGCTCGCAGCGGGCAAGCACGTCTACTGCGAAAAGCCGATGACCCACACCGTCGAGGAGTCGCTAGAAGTCTACAAAGCGTGGAAAGCCTCTGGCCTGGTCATGCAAGTTGGTGTGCAGTCGACACAGCTGCCCGTATGGCAAGACGCTCGCGAACGCATCAATCGTGGCCAGTTGGGCAAGGTAGTCCAATTTCAGACAGAGATCTTTCGTAACACCGCCATGGGGCAATGGCGCTACTATAAGCTGACCGAAGACATGACTCCTAAGAACATCGATTGGAACATGTTCTTAGGGACCGAATTGGGATTGGCCCCCAAGATTCCCTTTGATCGGGCGAAGTTTGCCCAGTGGCGTTGCTATTGGCAGTTTGGTTCGGGCATGTTTACCGACCTGTTTGTCCATCGGATGACAGCCATGCTGGCAGCGACCGGCTTGCGATTCCCAGGGCGAGTTTCGGGTTCCGGCGGGATCATGCTGGAATACGACGGCCGTAACGTCCCGGATGTGGCCACCGTCGTGGCCGACTATCACGAAGGCGTGCAGGGCTTTGTCACGGGCACGATGGTCAGCCAGGAGACACCGATCAAGCAAACGATACGAGGCCACCACGGCTCGTTTGTGTTCGGCGTGGGCGATGGATTCACCGGCTTTGACTTCGTCGCGGAGCGACCGCAAGTCACGCACAACAGCAAGATCAAGAGCGAGCGTGTCGAAGTTGGCGGGGCGCCGGACTTACACTTCGCGCACTTCGAAAACTTCTGCCAAGCTGTAGCCGAGGGCAAGCCGGAGATGGTCAAATGCGACCCAGAGCTTGGCGCGGCCGCCATGGTCACGGTCAAGCTCGGCTCGGAGGGTTACAAACGCGGTAAAGTATATCACTTCGATCCGTCGACACTAACGGTGTCCGACGGCAGCGCGGACTGGGCGTCAGGTTGGGAAACAATGTCCGCCGAGCGTGCTTCCGCTCGTCACGTGCCTGGCTGGGCAGCTGGCGAGACCGGCAGCCAATTGAAGCCGCAAGACTACCAGGGTCTGGAAGGCCCCTGGATCGACGGGGTCGATCCCGCGACGCGAGCTTAACGGTTAGTGGGCACGAAACTGGTGAAGAGATTTTCGTTGTGTAGACTGCCAAATGAGGCATCACGAAACTGAAGACTGCACAAGAAGTTGTTGAGGTATTTTCAGTGGTTAGCTATCGATTTCCGTTATATTTTTGCTTAATGATTGGAACAATCGCTTTGGTCGGCTGTGGTGGCGGATCGAATGCAGTTCCGCTCCCATCCTTCGATCCTGAGGGCGCGGCCGAGAAGGCGATGGAACTCCACGATGCCGATGGAGATGGTTTCCTGGCAGGGAGTGAACTCGACAACGTGCCCGGCTTAAAGGCAGCGATGAGGAGTCTCGACGCTGACGGTGATGGCAAGATTAATGCCGAAGATATCGCCAACCGCATACGCGCTTGGGAAACGCAGGAGATCGGTCTGATGTCGATTTCATGTGAGCTAATCCTGGACGGTCGACCGCTCAGCGACGCGACAGTTACTTTCGAGCCCGAGGCGTTTCTCGGCGATTCAATCAAAGCCGCTGTAGGTCAAACCGGTATGGCGGGATCGTTTCGGCCGAAGATTCCCAAATCGGAACGCCCGTCGCCCGATTCGCCGCCAGGCATCCAAGCTGGCTTCTATCGCATTAAGGTCTCGAAGCAGCAGGGTGGCAAGGAAATGATTCCTGCTCGCTACAACACGGAAACTACTTTGGGACAGCAAGTATCGAAGGACGATTTCGCTGTCGTAAACAAGAAGCTGATCTACCGGCTAAAGAGTAAGTAACCCCGTTCGGCAGTGTACTCCCGGAAGTGGGTGCTAAGCGTGACTTCGGATTGTCGCCGCCACAGCCTGAGCGACTCAGGGCTAAGTCGCGAGCGGATTGTAGGTCTCAGTAAGCCATATCAATTGGCTTCTGGCAACGGCTGGCCGTCTTGTCGGTTTGCTGAATAGCTGTGTATGAACGGGTCGACGTCGTAGTTGACGCCTCGGACTGAGCCATCAGCGTACACCATCTGGAAAACTCCCGGGTGTGCGCTCCCAAAGATGAACGGGTTGTCGTTGTTCAGGGTATCGGGGCGCGGCTGCAGGTCCTCCTGGTCGCCAACAGATTCTAGGATCGGGTTCCATGCTCGCCGCTGGTTGTCCCATTCGTAGCCGCAGTACGCGGCTTGGTTCGTGGCAAGTGATAGATTGGCATCTGCCGTACTTACGCCACCCTCATACTCGTTAGGATTGATGTGGCGTTCGCCAAACAGATAGGTGTTCGATGTGCCGTCGGTAATGTTTTCCATGCCGGTTTCACTGCGAACGAAGATGACACCGCTTTGGCAGAACAGACGAGATTGATCTCTGCGGCTTGGCTCCCCGGAGCAATTGTCGACCGGCTTGTTAGAAAAAATTCCAGCGACCGTAGCATCAACCTGGGAGTAATCATTACCGCGTGGTCCGGCAACGCCGGTGAACCAGGTGTCTCCGTCAGTTCGGAGCGAATCACCCGAACTCGCCGCGTAGTCACCTCGAACGACGCCGCTCACGGTGATGAGTGGTCGGACCCACGATCCTAAATTGGCTACCGGGTTATTCCATATCGACAGTGGCAAAGACGGCGCCCCCCGAGAGGGACAAGTAAACGCAGGCACAGGCGTTTGAATCAAAGTGGTCATTGCTGCACGATGACCCGGCGTGCCGATTTCCGTTCCTGATCCCAAATCTCTCAGGTTCCCAAGTTCAATGAACGGCAGCAGACCATACATCCAGCCTGCGGGCTGATTTTCACCGAACCCGCGGTTCGGGTCAGGACCCCAATTGTAGTTCCAACCACCGGTCGGATAATGCTTGTAGGTGCTTTCGTGATTTAGTGCGCCCAAGCCAAGCTGCTTGAGATTGTTCCCACATTGAATTCGGCGGGCAGCCTCACGCGCTGCCTGGACCGCCGGCAGCAGCAGCGCCACGAGTACGCCGATGATGGCAATTACGACCAGGAGTTCTACCAAAGTGAATCCAGACTTTTTTGGCATCGGATTGGTGCGCTGACTAGTCACGGTATATCTCTCTCAGGATGGAATCGATGAAGAGGCCTCGACGGCGAGGAACTCCGTATTCGCCTATATTCTATTCTTAGCGATGTTATCCAATGAAGCAATGCGTATGAGCGCATACTTCGCTCGTTCTTGCGCAGAGCCAAGGCCTCTTCGCAGGCTGACCATCACAACCATCACGCAAAAAAGACAGCTCTGCCCCAGCGAACTTCGCTGATTCAGAGCCGCCTTTGCGTGGAATCTACGTCCAGCCGAGCGACGTTCGCTCGGTGTCACTTAAACCAGTTGAGGATTAACGTCGACGTGCGAACATTGCCAAGCCGCCAAGGCTGAGCAGCATCAGCGAGGTTGGTTCGGGAATGGTAACCCGGTCGTCGATAATCACGTTATCGATGATGCCGAATTGGTTCGTTGGATCACCGCTGAGCGAACCAAACGGATCTTCGTAACCGACCATCACATCGCCAGAGGTGACCAGACCGCTTTCGCGGAAGAAGATGACGTCGTTGAACGAAGTGATAACCTCGCCGTTGTTGACGGAGATCTTTACTGTAACCCACGAATTAGCGGGGGCATCGGCACTACCAAAGTTGCTGGTGAATGCGGCATTGAACGGCACATCTTCGCCCGGCTGGGTGTCGCCGAGGTCCGCCAACTCCGTCGTGCCATCAAAAAACGCGGCGTCTTCGGTGCCGTAGCCGTTCTCGCCGGCAATCCAACCCCAAATACCATCGCCATCGGCCGCGCGGTTGTTGCGGCCGAGTGGATTGGTGGTAGTCCGGGCGATGCCCCAAAGGCCCTGCTCGGTGCCGCCAGCCGGAATCGGAACGCCGACGTTGATCCACATATCGAATTGGACTTCATAGGTGGAGAGAGCGAGGTCGGCATTGCCGTTGGTGATGGCACCAATCAGATTGGCTGCTTGGCCCGAACCTGCGGATAGGTTCGCATCAAAGCGGACACCAGTGGTGGCTCCAGAGCCGCCCACCATGTTTGGAGCTTCAGGAATGCCGAGCGAACTGTAGTCAACGATGGCCGCGGTAGCATCCGTTTGTGTCGCTACGGTCCAACTTGAGAGATCGTCGAGACCGTCGGTAAAGAACTGTGCTGAGGCGGTACTCGCACTCAGCGCGATCGCAACAGCGATCATAAAACAAGTCGAATTCAACAAAGACTTCATTAGGCAACTCCCCTTTCAAAAAACACGATCTAATCGATCAAAGGATTGGAAAATTAAACGTCGTGATCTGGACTGAGCAAATTGAGATGTGCTCCGACGACCCGCCGGTCCGATAAGGTTGGCGTACCCTCGGCGACCTCAAATGCGCCCCGATCCGCCTATACTGCCATAATAACTTCGACCGATGATTTTCGGTAACAATATGTGCGGAAAAAAGTCTTCATTTTGCGCAAACAGCTCAAGTCAGAGCCCCGCGTGCGGACACGGGGCCGGGTTGGCGCCCTTCTTTGCGGAAGTCCCTAGACTATGCATCGCCGCGAGCCGACATATGGGCAAATCCACCGCCCAGCGCGAGGGCGATTCCCAGATAACGGAGGTAGGTTCCCGTCGTGGTCGGGGTATCTCGCGCCGACTCGAACTCTGCCTTCAGCGTGTCGAGTTCTGCTTTCGCTTCGTCATAAGCCGCCTGAGCTTCTGTCGGTGTCGGTCCGCCCGGTCTGGGGTTAGTCTTTGCATTTTTGGCGACGAAGAGCAGCTTGTGCGCGTTGTTGCTCAGTTCCGTCATCCGATTGGCCTTCTCTTCCGTCCAGGTTCGGCTGGGCGGAAAAACCGTCGACCAAAGAAAGCCCACTCCGAGGAGTAGGCAGCCCAATCCCAAAAGAACCACGGGTAGCAGGTCCTTCATGTCGGCAACTCATTTATCTCAGTGAAGGTGCGAGGTAGAGGCGAGTCAAACACTCGCGACGATCATTCTATGTCGACGTTGATGCCGTCGTTGATGCAGACCAGGACGCCCAGGACCAGTGGATCGATTTCATCTCGTAGAAATCGCACACTGCCGTCGATGTTTGCGGCGTTAACGCCTCCGACGTGCAGGCTGCGCGGCGACACGGTGTGGTCGTCTCTGTCGTCCTGGCACGGCATGCCCAGCAGCGCTGCTTCTGCTTCGTTGACGCATTCGCGCAGTTCGTCGATACCGAGATTGCCAGGCGGCAAATTTGGAGTCAACGCGTACGCGGCGTAGTCCGGTCCTGGCCGATAGGGCATGTCGATGCCTTGCTCGGATACATTGCCCAACGTCCCAATATCGCCATGCATGTCTGCTGCCAAAATTGAGGACCCAGGCCATGCCAGTGCCCAAGCACCACGCTGGTCCGTCGGCTCATCACGGGTACGTACCTCTGACAGCATAACGGTGTTTGTCGTACCGTCGGTAACGCGTCTGAGAGCCTGCGGCTCGTGAATCAGCGCTCCCGGCCAAATCGATGTCGAGTAAGAATGCTCCGGCGCCACATAGGCAGCATAGTTGCCTTTCGCGAATTGCCGTCCGTTGGAAAATGCGTCTGATTCGTAAAACAGCCCCTCCGCTTGATCTGTTGGACAGAGGAAATTGGATGGCTGAGCTGCCTGAGGGTTGGTGTTGATGTTTTGCTCAGTGACGTGGACCGTGAGGTCAAACTGATCAAACAGTGGCTGTTGTTCAACGAAAGGGAGAATCTGAACGAGCCAACTGATGTCCTGGCCTGTCCACATGCGGACGCCCCTCGTGCCATCGCTGGACCCGTTGCGCGCTGTGGGTACCAGATTCATTTGGCTGGATGGCGGCAAATCACCCTTGGCCGATTCGTAGTTCAACACAGCTAATGCCAGATTCTTCAGGTTGTTCCGGCATTGCATACGTCTGGCAGCCTCGCGGGCGGCTTGGACCGCCGGTAGGAGCAAAGACACCAACACGCCAATGATAGCGATAACGACCAGTAGTTCGACGAGGGTAAAACCCGGTTTTCGGGCTGCCAACGTCACGCGATTCTGGCAGGGATTCTTCATTGATTTTTCCTTCGGGGCGACATGGAAGTGCTGCCTGGTGATTGCATTGTAGTCCGTTATCGTCCTACGCAAAGTGGGATCGCATACTGAAGTTGAACTCTGCTGGTAATTACGACAGCCTGCAACATGCCATTGCGCATCCGATTCTTCGGTGTGCGAATTGTTGCGTCGAACTCAGTGTGGGAAAAGTGAAATACTGCCTGTTCAAATAAAACGACCCCGTGGTTAGTTCCCAAACCACGGGGCCGAAAATTCATAATCAGCTAGAGCCGGAAAGCAACCCAGCTCATCGACTTCGTCTTACCGTCGTTTGCAGCTGAGCAATCCGAGGGTCATGCCGACCAGCAGCAAGGCTGTGCTCGGTTCGGGAACGGCAGCCGCGGCCGCGAGCGATCCAGGAGTTGGATAGTTCTCCAGCCATGCTGGAATTTCGGATGGATCATCACGTTGCCATTGAAGAAAGTCGGCGCCGTCTACATCACCATCGCCATCGGCATCCCCAGGCACGCCGTCGACGGGAAGAAAGCCCTTTGCTTGCAAGTTGGCCAAAATACTTGGCGTGTCACCAGACGCAGCGGTCTCGATAACGAGATTGTCATAGATGACAAAGTTCCCGCCTTCGGGTGCGTTGGCAATTGATCCGAAGCGATCGTAGTAGGCCAACATGACGGTACCCGCTGAGGACACAGCGTCCTCGACGTCGTCAACTGCCATCTGCACGATGATCGTGCCGTTGATCGAATACGTCATGATCTCGTCAGAGAAGATAATCTCATGCTCTGACCACTGATTATAAGGCGTGCCAACATCTGCAGCTTCGGTATTAGTGCGGAGTCGTGAGTTTGCCCCAACTCCCAGAGCGGCTTGGAGGTCTGCGGAAGAAACATCATAGTGCAGATCGGCGGTGTTAGCAGGAAACGTCTCAGCATAGAAGTTGAGGCCCGTCGAGGAGTCCGTGCCATCGAAGCTACCGACGTCGTTCGGATCGGGTGCGAAATGTCCTTGTGGGTCGCCGGTGAATTTACTCAGCTGCGTTGCCGTTGGGCCGGCACCTTCATCGTAGTCCTCGATGGTCAGACCCAGCCCTGCATCACGCCAGAACTCTTGGATGAAGTCAGCAGAACGACCGGTGGTTGCTGCAGTCTCGTCGAAAATGCTGCGCGGGCGTCCGCTGCGCAGAGCGTATTGGAATCCACCATAAACTGGAATGTAATCTTCACTGGCACCGGTGTCCGGTGAGAAACCCAGACCCATGCCCTGGGTGCCCGAAGGTGCCGAACCAGTGCCGGTACCGTCTTGCAGATTGATCGACACGGCCTGAAGTGCGACATCCGTTGGATCAGCGTAGTTGATGCCTACGTGAACTTTGTTCGTCGTACCACCCTGGATGATCACGTCATCTTCGTTACCTTCAACCCCGTCGACGGTATCAATAACACCAACGCCGGTAGATCCAAACACGTCCAATGTGACTTTGTAGTGTGGAGTCGGCGTTCCCGTGCCTACACCTGCACCGCTGTTGAGATTGCTGAGCTTCGGAAAGACGGCCGTGAACATCGGTTCGGTGCCTGCGCCAGCGGCAATGCTATCGTTGTTAACGGATAAGAACACGCCCGTAGTTGCTGTACCACTTGTGGAGTTCGGTGCTTCAGGAATGGAACCAGTAACAAAGCCATCGCCAAAAATGTCAAAGTTGCCGTAGTCGAACCCGAAACGAACATCTTCCAGGCCATTAATGTCAGCATTAAAAACGTCGTAATCACCGGCTGAGAAATCGGTGTCAGAAAAAACAATCTGACCACTTGCCGTAATGGCACTGGTTGCGAATACGCCGACGAGCAGCATAGTCAAAAGTCTCGGTTGAACAAACATGCAAGATGCTCCCTAATCAAAATGGTGTGGATGCTTATCACAGAACTCAAAGACAAAAACACAATCTTTCTTATTCTGATTCTCAAACTTCTCTGGCAGAATTCTGTGACTCTGAAAGATCGCTTACGACAAAATGACCTCTTGCCGCCTGTTCAGTGAATGAGTGAATGGTGGGCGTCGACCGCTGCCTGAAAAGACGATCGATTACGCAAACTACTACTTCTAGGATAACAACAGCTTTCGTAACGCTCAAGAAACTTAACTACAACTAACGCCCACCGGAACGTGATTACGGTATGCCACTGCGCTCGAAAAGAGCCGTGTATATGGCCAGGGACCGCGAACTGCAACGCCCTAACTAATTCAGTGTTTGCGCAGTCACTGCTCGCGTATGCGCAACATCAGTGATTGCTCGGTTGGCGCGATGCGCTGCGGCGTGTTTGCGGCTTAGCATAACCCGCGCACTGCCGCTTGTTCAAAACGCACTCGCGTCGATGACCTCCCCATCTTGGCGATCACCAAGGAAATCAAATAACTGCACATCAATATCGTAGTTGAGCGTATGCACCGATCCGTCAGCGAAGACGCCATTGAATCCACCGGGGTGGGCTGACCCAAAATTAACCACGTCAGTCGCGGGGCCATAGATCTGGTCGCAAGGCGGAGTACCTCGCACGCCGCCACACGCGCCGCTCGTGCCACTGGTGCCGGCCAGCGAGTCTTGCAGTGGCTTGAAGCAAGTGGATCGCATCGTGTCTGGGTCCCAGCCATCAGTCCATCCCTTGTCGTCGGACCAACTACCACCTTCGTATAAATCGGGACGTAAGAACTTTTCACCGACCATCAGTGTGTTGCTAGTCCCATCGGTTATCTGTTGATGCCGGATTGGGTCTTCGACATTGAACGCCCGGACTCGGACCACACCGCCACGACCTCGGCTCACCCGATGCGGTGTGCGAGTGATCACGCCAAGGTAGTGTTCATTGTTGGGGACGCTCAGAATTGCGTCTGTCGCGTCTCTACTACCGAAAAATCTCTCGCGGCGATTCGCGCCCTCGTTAGGAAGAATGCGATTTTGCCGCTCATACGTTTCGAAGCCGCATGGGATCGCGCCCACGTAATCGGAAAGAGTCACCAGCAGTTCCGGCGACAGCACGTCTTGCGCTAACACGGGCGCGCGGCGTGATGGGCAGATATAATCCGCTACGACGGTCGACTGCAATTGGGCTTGGGTGACAACGTTTGCCAAGTTGCTCTTTTCGAGGAACGGCAAGATTTGGTAGCCCCAACCCAGGCCTTGCTTATCCGAGCCCAATGGCGTCCCACCTTCGATATAGTCTTCAATTTCAGGAAATATTGCGTCCCCACCGGTCGGGAAGCTTCCCTTTGTATCAGCGAAATTGAGGATACTCAGACCGACCTGCTTAAGCTGATTGATACATTGAGTCCGTCGAGCTGCTTCCCGGGCAGCTTGAACTGCTGGCAGCAACAACGCGACGAGCACGCCGATAATTGCAATGACAACGAGCAATTCAACGAGTGTGAAACCGGAACCGTCTGATCTATTTCGATGAGTTCTCATGCTATTGTCCTTCAACTGAAAACAGCGAACTTATTTCAGCGGCGTCCATTTCGCTGACAGCGCCGCGAATATTGATCAATTGCTTCTTGCCGTCGAATCCGTCACGCTCGTACGCCATCCACGGCGTGGCGGAATTCGGTTGTCCCTTGTAAGCTTCGCCGTACAACACGACGAAAGGTTGACCATCGCGCGGCGAGGTCAACAGCTGCTCGGGACTGTCAACGATCTTCTCCCAACTCGGGCGGTTGGAGTTCAGGTAGTCCACAAATTGTTGTTGGTCCTTCGGGGCTCTACCTCGAGTCGTGCCCAGGAATTTGCCGTAAAGTATGCCCAAAACTTTTACTTGTGCCTCATCGACGGTGGTCGGGCCCACTGGTTTGGAACCGCCGCAGCCGACCGAGGTTGTTAATGTGACTACGCAACCTAATGCAACGGTCACGAAGAACTCTCGTCGATTTCGTATGTCGGTCATCCGATGCTTAGTTTTGGCCGTAATGGTTCCCCGTTCAACTTTCACTATCTCACAGTCGCACAGAATTGCAAAACCGATTTTGCGCAATTTTGTGGGTTTTCACCAGCTTTGCGCAGGATTCTGATTTGCATGCGCATTTTCAATAAACCATATGTGTACGCCAGGAATTGCCTACCAACCCGACGATCTTCAACTACCTCGCCGGTCGTGATTTAGCGCGAGCAATCTTCCGTTCTCCGAAACCGGCAATAAAATCCTCCGTCCACTAACAAACACGGATATTCGTCTCGCTAGTGGGATCTGAATGATGCTCGGACGTCGCCGCAAACCTGCTTCACAATTCGCGGTACCAGTTGGTCAGCACAGAATCGATAGACTCGACCAATGAATCTGGTACTTGCTGCCGTCGCGAACTTTCTGAAGTTCCTGTGGTATTGGACGAGTGCTGGTCGGCAACGAATCGGCTATCCGACCAGGCCTGCCGAATTAGTGGCGAGGTCAACGCGGTTCTCGGATTTGGCGTGAAATATCTACCCTCCACAGCAGGTTCTCCAAGATCCGGCTGGGGTCCTTGAGCAACTAGAGCAAGCACGTCCGGCGGAGCCTCTGAGTCAGCAGCCGGCTGCGCCAATAGTGCCTGCGTGCTTTGTGCGGTTGATTCTGCTGCGACTGTCGCCAGGCCATACTGAGCTTGCCAGTGTTGCAAATCATCGGCATCGACCGCTCCGTCGCCGTTTGCGTCGCCATCGGCCAATTCGGCGCCGCTCGCCGTCCCAAAGCCTCGTTGCCATCGCAAGAAATCCAAACCGTCAACGCTGCCGTTGGCATCGAAGTCGGCGTTGGGGTCTCCGAGTGCGAAGAACTCTAGTACGCGATCCATCACCGCGGCACGATCGCTCGCAGTCGTAATTGTCTCGAAAGGAAACCCGAAGTTTACGATCTTCGTGTCACCACCATCAAACTGGATCGCGGCATTGCCGCCACTGCCGCCGACATACGTGAGTGAACTGATCGCACCGCCAAGCGGCGAAATGCGATCGGGAAACTCGGAGTCATAGTAGATTGAGCCATCGTCGAACGAGAAGGAGAGGCCTTCGAAGATCGACCCCGCAATTCCTTGCACGTTGTAAGTATTCGCATCGTCGGAAACGTAATCGGCCTTGAGTTGGTTGTTGTAGAACGCTCGGCCATTGTTCAGGTTATCGAGATCCCAGCCAATTTCTGCCCCCGTGACCAGCAACTTGCCACCTCCGTCGAGATAGGTCGTCACCAGCGATTGCTCGGTTGCGTTGAACGTGTCGTCGGCGGACGACTCTTCCCCCGAAATCCAGACTACCGCCTCGTAGTCCGTGAGATCGACGTCACCATCAATCAATGCCTCGTTCGAGGTGGTGTCGACCACCAGACCCGGCGCATTAGCTTCGATCGCTTCCGCCACCTGAACCGAGTAGTCGAAGGAATTGCTCTGTCGTGGTCGAACACGGTCCGCGCCAGCTTGAACGGGATTCTGTTGACGTGTGAGCCGATCGAATCCATTAACGATCAGGATGCCCTTGGGCCCGGCATTCGGCATCGCCGCGACGACTTCCGAGCCGACGCTCTCACCGCCCTGATTTACAGCGACCACCTTGAAGTAGTAGGCTCCCTCGTCGGGATCGAGCCCTTCCAGAGTAAGGCTGCGAGTACCACCGCCGGCGACAAACGTACCACCGTCGAACCCGTAGCCGTCGGTCGAGCCGTAGATGCGATAACCGGTCGGTGGTCCGCCGTTATAGGAGTTGGCTGTCGGCGGCGTCCAAGAGATGGTGACGGCTCCTTCGCCGGCAGTCTCGGCGCGCACGTCAGTCACCTGCCCGGGTAGCATCGTTAGCGAAGTGGCTCCCGAGTCGACGGAGTTGAAATAGCGGACGAGCCCTTGATACGTTGCCCTTGCCAGCGCGTCACGCACCTTCGGATCGCGAAGCATTTGGGCGTCCTGCGTGTTGTCGTGGAAACCCGTCTCGATGATTGTGGCATCGAACTCATTGTTGATGCGGAGGTTATTTATCTCGCCGAACTCGATATCGGACCGATCGAGAGTGACGGCGGAACCGCGATTCTGCCAATTGTGTTCAAACTGGCCATTCTGCGCTACCAAGTCATTGTTGACTTCCAAGGCGAGAGTATTGGCCAGCAGAAATTGATTGGGCGTGGCGGTGGCGGGATTATTGTTGCCGTTGTACAGCCCAAGCACGCCACGCGCACTGCCACCTCCGGCGTTGGAGTGGAAACTTACGAACACGCGATCCGAGAGTGAGCCGTCTGACGCACGATTCATGTATTCCGCGTAGCGGGGCGCGAGCGAGACCGTCGCGCTGCGATCGTCGCTGGTGACGCGGTATTCGGATGTGGGCACCCCTTGGGAACGCTCGACATGCCACTCGACCCAGTACAGTCCGGCCTCGTCTTCACGGTCGCGTCCCGAGGTGGTACCGCTCTGAACCACGTCGCCCACACCGTTGCCAAAGCGAATCATGTCGGCGATCACAACACTGCCATTGGGATCGTCCGAACGATTGCTGATGTCGACGAAGCCATCCGTACCTGCCTCGAAGTAGTAAGTGCCGAGGTAGACCGTGCCATTTCCGACGCGACGGTGATTAACCTTCACTTCCGTGATACCGCCAGTGTGGTTGATCCGATATAGTTGCTCCACGCGATCGGAGCCAACGCGTGTCCATGAATACACCGGGTAGAATCCGCTTTCGGGAATGTTCGGCCGATAGCGGGCGTACGCGGTTTCGGTGGCGGACGTACTCGCGAATCGATACGGGACATCTCCGGCGTCGCCGAAGTAGATTGTCGATGAACTGTTGCTCCAGCTACCAACAAAGGTTACTTCAGGATCGTCATTATCCAGCACGACTTCGTTTGGCTGGTGCCCCACAGGCCGTAGTGGTACCACCGTCGCGCCGGCGCGAAACAAGTAGTCCGCAAAGAACGTCATTTGATCTTGATTACCAAGATCTTCGATCATGTTTAGGAGTAGCGGACGCTGAAACCCCCAGCTACCCGCGCTGGGCGAGTCGCCTGTGATGCCATGGCCGCCGTGGGTGTAAACGATCTTATCCGAAAGGCCGCCCGCTGGCTGAGTGCCGACGTCAACTAGACCGGCAGCGGCGAGCAGCTCGCGCCTTTCCAACGGCTCAAAGCGCAGAGAGCGGCGATCGCTCAGCGCGGGACGGTGCTGTTTGGGTGCAAAAAGCCCCTTGGTACGACGCCACAGGTGGCCGAGTGAATGTTCCATCTCTTGTTCCGGACGAATGATATACGGCGCTTTGAGAGGGCATGCATGATCGAGAGCATGGCGGCACCGATACTGCCATTATAGTCGGATGCTCAGAAACTTTAAGCTTTTGGCACACGATCGGCGCATCAATCTGGTCTCTCTTCGATGCGCAGAAGACCTAGTATGCCTGCGCAGTACTCTTAAATATCCGACCTGGGCTGTTCCGCAGATCATCCGTCGCAGCGATAATGCTCGGATTAGAATTGCGACATTCGAAGTTGGAAAAGAGTATCGGGAGTTGGTTTAGGTATGTCCTCAAGTTGTTGTGTAAGTCGGGTGATTCCTTACCTTGTCTTGGTTGCGACGGTGGTCGGGTGTGCAGCGCGACTGCACGCGGCTGAGACATGCGTCGTTGCCGCCGTTCAACCCGTTGCCGTCGATGCGGGAACTGCGGCATTCGAGCGAGGCGGCAATGCCGTCGACGCCGCGATCGCGACCGCGCTAACGCTCGGGGTCGTCGACAACCACAACTCAGGTTTGGGCGGTGGCTGTTTTATCTTGATCCGTCGCCCGGATGGATCACTGGTAGCTATCGATGGCCGAGAAAAGGCACCCGCCGCTGCGACGCGCGACATGTATTTGCGCGACGGTAAAGCACAGGCGGAGCTGAGCACCACTGGTCCACTTGCCGTTGGGGTTCCCGGCGCACTGGCCGCTTACGCGCGGGCGCTGGAAGTGTGCGGGAAGCGTTCGTTGAGTGATCTGCTGCTCCCCGCGGCAGAGGTTGCGGCAGAGGGCTTTGCAGTCGACGAAGTGTACGCACGCAAGTTGGCGTCGAAAGTCAAACAACTGAGCCGATTCACTGGCAGTCGCAACGCTCTGCTGAAAACCGATGGTACGGCTTATCAAGCGGGCGAAATCCTTCAGCAGCCAGATCTTGCGAATACCTATCGGCAGATTGCCATACACGGCCCCGACTGGTTCTATCGAGGAGAGTTTGCTCAGTCCGTCGGCGAGTGGATGCGCGAGCACGGAGGAATTCTGACCGCCGCCGATTTCGCGGCATACGAGGCAATCGAGCGTGAGCCCATCGTAACCAACTACCGAGACTACAAAATCGTCGGATTTCCGCCACCCAGTTCAGGGGGCGTGCATGTTGCGCAGATCCTTTCGATGTTGCAGCGGTTCGCGTTGGCCGAGGAGTACAGAGAGGACCCGACGACTGGGCTGCACTTGATGATCGAAGCGATGAAGCTCGCCTTCGCCGATCGGGCCTACTGGTTGGGGGATGCCGACTTCGCCAAAGTGCCGCGCGGACTAGTTGACGCCTCTTACTGCAAATCGCTCGCGGATCGGATCCACCGTGATAAGGCGATCGAGGTGCACGCGCACGGGACTCCGCCGCGCGCAGAAGAAGCATTGTTTGGCAAGCACACGACGCATATCGCGACGGCAGACACCAACGGCTATTGGGTGGCAATCACCGCAACGGTCAACACAGCGTTCGGGTCTAAGGTCATCGTCCCCGGGACGGGGGTCGTCCTGAACAACGAAATGGACGATTTTTCAAGTCAGCCCGGTGTGCCGAATGCGTTTGGATTAATCGGTGCTGAGAACAATGCGATCGCCCCGAGCAAACGGCCACTTTCGAGCATGAGCCCGACCATTGTGCTCGACGCCGACGACCAGCCCGTGATGACTGTCGGTGCCGCAGGGGGGCCGAAGATTATCACTCAGGTCGTGCAAGCGATAGTTCGTCACCTCGACTTCAATCAAGCAATTGAAGATGCCGTCGCGGCTCCGCGGGTGCATCATCAGTGGCGGCCAAACCATGTGTCGCTGGAGGGTTCTCTACCACAAGAGTGCCAGGATGGTTTGAAGGCGCTGGGGCACGAACTTAACGTACTGCCAAATCGATCCAGCGGCGTAACACAAGCGATCGCTGTCGACGGGGAAGGTAAACTAATCGGCGTGCACGATCCACGGGTGCCCGGAAAAGTTGGCACGGTCGTGTTAGAGGCGGTCGAATAGACACACGCTAATTGCCCTGTAGCCGCTGGGCAACCTGCTCAGTCTGTTTCATCGCACGGAGCAGATTCTGCCCAAGCACTTTCTTAATGTCCGCGCCGCTGTAGCCTCGATCCAGCAAGGCTTGTGTAATGAGCGGATAGCTGCTGACATCTTCGAGTTGCTCGGGCAGGATGGATACACCGTCGTAATCGGAACCAATGCCGACGTGGTCGATGCCAGCAATTGTTGCGATATGCTCGATGTGATCGATCAGGTCGTGGATCGTGCCGCGAGGCATCGGATTGGCACGCCGCCATCGTCGGACAATCGCGTCAATCTTGTCCTTGTCGTCTAGCAGCTTTTCTTGCTCGCGACGGAGTGCGAAGCTCTGAGCGTAGTTGTCCGCTGCCGCAGGGACGACAAACCCGGAGAAAAAGTTGACCATGACAACGCCATCGTTCTCGGCGACTTTTTTCAGCACGTCGTCTGGGACGTTTCGCGGATGATCAGCTACCGCTCGGGCGGAGGAATGTGAGAAAATGATCGGCGCTTCCGTGATGCGTAGCGCGTGCTTCATCGTATCTGGCGAAACATGAGAGAGGTCGACCATCATGCCGAGCCGGTTCATTTCCCGTATCACGTCTTCCCCGAAAGCGGTCAACCCGCCATGACGGGGTTCGTCAGTGGCTGAGTCCGCCCAATCGAGCGTATCGGAATGCGTTAGTGTCATGTACCGCGCGCCCAGCTTGTACAATTGGCGGAGGACGTTGAGTGAGTTTTCGATGCAGTGTCCACCCTCAACGCCAATGAGCGACGCGATTTTGCCGGACGCGTGCGCGCGGACGATGTCATCACTTGTCAAAGCTCGCTCGAACGTATCGGGATAACGCTCGATCATCGCTCGGACCATTTCGATCTGTTCCAACGTGGCCGACAGCGCTGTGCCGTCGTAGGCCGTACTCGCTGGCACGTAGACCGACCAAAATTGGGCACCTAGCCCGCCCTCGCGCAGTCGAGGGATGTCGGTATGCATCGATTCTTGTCGCACGGCGATGTCCAACTTGTCGAAGGACAGCGAGCCCTTGGATCGCAGTTCCCAAGGTAGATCGTTGTGTCCGTCAATGACGATCGCATCTTGGTGAATTCGCCGCGCTTCTTCACTCACCACGACAGGGGGACGCTCGTTAGTGAATGCCACATTGGTTGGGGCCGCCACAAAGAACAGCATCAGCCAGATAAAGGTCTGCAGTGACCTCGAAGTTCCATCGTCAAAGGCTTTCATTCCGTCACGCCCAGTTGCTGCCATGCCCATCGATAAAGGTTGCGAGAATCTGCATAGCGTGCATCCGTCGAACTCGAACCGAGTACCACCACCAAGAGTGACTGCTCTTCCCTAGTGCCGTGCGAAACCAGGCACGAGCCCGCTGCTCTTGTGGTTCCCGTTTTCACGCCACTATATCCCTCGGTGCGAAGCAGCCGATTCGTGTTTCGCCAGACGAGGTTGCGTTGGTAGCCGCCTGGACCCTCGACGGTCACGCCATGTTGCACGGTGTTCACAATCGTGCGAAAGATCTCATGTCGCATCGCCCGATAGGTCAGCTTGAGCAGATCGCGCGGACTGGTTTTGTGATTCGGAGCGGTCAGGCCGTTGGGATTCTCGAAACTTGACTCCTTCATCCCAAGTTCCTGCGCCGTGCTGTTCATGGCGGCGATGAACTGGTCGTAGCTGTTTCCCGCCGCCTCATCGGGGCTCAAGCGGGCGCCAAAATGTTCGGCGAACGCGACCGAAGCGTCATTCCCTGACGGCAACAACAGACCGTAAAGCAATTCGCCAACCGAGATTTGTTCCCCAGCACGAACTCCAGCAGTCGAGCCGATCGTATCGTCGGCGCGCTGCGAAAAGATCAGCTTCTCGTCCAATACTGCAGGGTCCTTGTCTGCGAGGCTCGTGACGAGATAGGCCGTCATGATCTTTGTCGTGCTTGCCATATCACGCGGCTCGTCCTCGTTGTGGCCCCAGAGCAGCTTGCCAGTGTCGGCATCGGCAATGGCCCAAGCTTCACAGGTAACGAATGGCGCACCCGTCAGGGGATCAGCGGCGCGTTTTTCGATCTTCTGCGCGTTGACTTCCTCCGGCAAAGGCTGATCTGGGTCTTTAGTGACCAGCGGCCCTAGGGCTTTCCATGTTTGCTCATCGACTTTGCCGGTTTCGGATAGATTTTGAGCACGCTGAAACTCCCGGACGGCACCGTCGGTCTGCGGTCCAAAATCTCCGTCGACGCCGATGTCTAGAGAGGGCATTCGTGCGTTGAGTGTGCGTTGCAACGCTTCGACTAGATGACCGCTGGACCCGATTGCCAATAAGTTCGGATTGCTCGGTTCCTTCGTGTCAGCGTCTGAATTGAAGTGGTCGTAAGCGATGCGAGCGATCTTGCCGCAGAGAACCTGCGCCGTGTTATTCTGCGACCAGCTGCGATCTTCGTTGTTTGCCGTGAGCACGCAAATCACAATGGGTCCGTTGGGGCTGTCGATGATGCCAGCGTTCGTGCGCGCGGCAGAGACCGCGCCCGATTTGTGCGCGAACTTCGTGCCGGTCGGCAGGTCGCGGGCGCACATCGAGTCGTCCGCACACTTGTAGAGGTGTTCAAGCATCTGCTCACATGCCTTTGGACTCACAAGTTCACCGTTGTGCAGGGCAGTGAACAGAGCAACCATTTCTGCGGCAGTCGTACTACCAAGTCCGAATTTCTTACTGCGTTCTGGAAAAACGGATGTGGAACGCAGTGACACTTTGGAGTGCAGTTTGGTGTTAGGGAAGCCGAGGCGTTCCATCATCTCTGCCGTCGTGGGCAAGCCAATACGATCTGCAACAAGATTCGTGGCTGTGTTCTCAGAGTGCACGATCATGAGTCGAATGGCATCGTACAAGGAAAACGTCGTGCCAGGCGAGAAGTCCACCGTCAGCGGGCCATAGTCATGAATTCGATCGGCTTCAGTAAGAGTGACCGTTTGGTCGAGGCTTAGCTTGCCATCGGCAATCGCCTGATATGTCGCGATCATCACGGGGAACTTAATCAGGCTGGCCGTCGGCATCGCTTCGTCCGCGCGGTGCGTAAAGGACTCGCCCGACGGCAGATGAGCGATCGCAACGCCGACATCACCTTTGTGGGCGTCGATAAGTGGTTTTAGCTGGCGTGCTAATTCGTCTGCAGCTCGGCATGTTGTGTTCTGTTGCATCACGAGCAGAAGCAGCAGCATCAAGCCGAGCGCACGTGAGGAATTCATAGATCTGGCTAGTGAAAAACTGATCATGTTGAGCACCCCTTCGTTGTGAGTCAGGACGAAGTAAGCTGAACACCGCTGCCGTTGGCTTGCGGATAACGGCAGACGCCGCGTTCCACCACTACACCTGTGGCAATGTCCGCGGCGAGCAGTGCGGCGCCATCCATATCGACGTAGTCGAGCAGCGGCAACAACTGGGCGATTGCCGAGATGCCCACGGTCGATTCCGTCATGCAGCCGACCATCACCTTCATACCAAGTTCACGCGCGGTATCGATCATCCGCCGCGCCGGTGTCAGACCGCCGCATTTCACTAGCTTGATGTTCACGCCGTCAAAGTAGCCATGGCAGGCCGCCACATCCGATTCATGAATGCAGCTCTCGTCTGCAATCAGCGGTAGCGCGGAGTGACGCAGCAGCTCTTTCTGGCCATCGCGATTCTCTGCCGGCAATGGCTGCTCCAGGAATTCAACATTGAGTTCCTTGAGTGCGTGCGAATTTTCGATTGCTTCCGAAACATCCCATCCACAGTTGGCATCCACGCGAAATGTCGCATCCGTGTGTTGGCGAAGCGCACGAATGATTTCCAGATCGTGCGAAGTGCCAAGTTTGATCTTGTACACGGGCCAATCGGGAACTTCCTTCAACTTGGCGACCATCACGTCGATTTCGTCGATACCGATCGTATAGTTCGACGGGGGCGTCCGCGAATTATCGAGTCCCCAAAGTTGGTAGACCGGCTGGCCCTGCTGCTTGCCCCACAGATCATGAGCCGCCTGGTCGAGTGCACAGAGGGCAAACGGACAGTCGCGCAATGACTCTGCTGTGGCTGACCAGAGCTGCTGGGGGTCGATCTGGTCTTGCGCTTCGACGAGAGATCGTACCGACTCTAGGGCGTTCCGCATCCTCTCGAGCGTCATGCCGTAGTAGGTGTTGGTGGTCGCTTCTCCGTATCCCGAATGCACGCCATCACTGAGTTCGACAATCAGTGTCGGTTGCACATCGACGGACTCACGAGAGATAGTGAATGTATGACGAAGCGGAAGATCGAATGTGTGAATCGAGAGTTTCACTTCAGGCACGTCGATGGCATGAGGATGTTAAACGATCACGCGTCGGAGAGGCGACTGCAGTCAGAAGCTAGGTGGTCGCCAATACGGGCGACATTGCTTGGATTGCCTGGATTAATTCGTCGGGGCCGTGGCGGACGACATCGCAGATAGGCAAACCAAGCTCACTGCGTACTCTTTCTCGTTCCAGTTCAGCCTCTTCGGCGGTGACAAAGGTGCTGTTCATCGCCACGCCAATCACTTTTGATGGCCCCATCAAGTTGGCCATGGTTTCATACACTTCAATCAGTTTCGGCAAGGGCTGCAGCGGGATGTGCTCCATTCCATTGACATTCTGCCGACCGACCTCATAACACATGATCATGCCGTGCGGCATGCACCCATGCAGCAAACTCAACGTCACACCAGAGTAGCGCGGATGGGCGAGGCTCCCCTGCCCTTCCACGACCAAGACTTCGTGGTGCTGATTCGCAAGAATCAACTTTTCTACTGCGCCGCTCACGAAGTCTGCGACCACGCAATCGATAGGAGCACCATCCCCTTCGATCATGATGCCCGTCTGACCGGTCGCGACGAATTTCGAGTCGACTCCTGATTTCTGCAGCGCGAGCGACAGCTCCAGCGCGACCAACATCTTCCCCAGGCTGCAATCTTGTCCGACGGTGTGGATCCGCAAGCACTGTTCGCGAATGTTCTCGCGATTTGCAACGTCGCGTTCATTGTTTTTACGCACGTCGATGAGTTGAACACCCTTCTCCGCAGCTACCCTGCTAAACTCTGCGTCTGCCGAGAGGAAATCGTGAAGGCCAGAGATGACGTTCATGCCGCGATCGATGGCTTCCAGAATTACGCTGCGCCACGCACCCGGAATTCTGCCGCCGGGTGGTGCGATGCCGAGCATCAAAGCGTTGGCATCGGGTGCGGCCGCCAAGGCACCGACGACTGGTGTTTCGCCACCAACACCAAGCAATTGATTCGCTGTGCTGCCCACCTGAGTCGTGTCGAGCAAAGCAACGACTTCTGACGGTTTGTAGCGAAGCACCGACGCTGCCGTCTTCGCAGTAATTGGTTCGCTGTGCCCTTCGGTTAAGATGATCAAGCGACGTTGAGTTGAAGGTTGTGTCTGGTCTGGAGCTTGATCATTCATGCGCGTATTCGCGTGTCGCGTTCTCTGATTGAAGGGTAGGTAGTTTCAAACAGCTGCTTAACTCAAGTTTAATAGCCGGTACTATTCTGGAAAAGAGTTGGCGACTGATAAACGCGGGAGTTTCCGCGTACGGACTTGTGAGCTAGGTAGATCCTCTGCAACTTAACACCTCGTTGCTCGACGGCGAACTGAATCTCGGCTTGTGTCGCGAAATCGCGCAAGGGTGTCTTGATTACGCGCATCGATTCAGCTGCTCATTCCCAACAATAGATTCGCGAGTGCTCTCTGCGACGCGGGAACATCGCTATAAGTGCAAAGAGTTTGTGTTGCGCCATCAAATCGATGTAGTGCTTCCGGGGTCCCTAGTGAAGCTAGGACGCAAGGCTGACGGTTAATCAATTGTTCGACAAAAAGTTGTTGCTCAGCGAGCAAGCCGAAAGCATGCCAAGCCGCAGGTTTGACGATGATAGCAACCAACACTTGCTCCACGTGCTCAGCAGCAGCGAACGCACGTTGAAAATCGGCTGGCAAACTATTGGGGCCAAGTTCATGGTACTCGCAGTTATTCGTGAACTGATTCAGCGCTGCGCCCAGTGGCTGTTGAGGCGGATCGAGATGCGATTCGTAGGGGCGAACCAAGATTGCACAAGTCTTTACGGACGGATCAAACTTATCTGGTTCATGCTGCGGTCCGATAACGCGAATGGATTCGCTAGCAACGCGATGCACCAAGGCCTCCGTCTTCTCACTCAGTGAGTCGATGCCGCCGGGCGGTTGCTTCTCGAACATCTGCTGCTTGAGGTTCCAGATTCGCGTAAGAGCTTCATCGACACGCTGCGAAGGGAGTCTACCGTCTTCCACGGCTTGCTCTAGTGACGACAGGGTCTCATTAGGCTCTGCCACATCGAGCAGGATGTCGATTCCCGACAACAATGCGCGAAGGGCAAGTTCTCCTTCTCCGTCGCATTGCGATTTGACTCCCTCCATTAGCAAACTGTCGCTGACGACTGCCCCTTTGAAACCGAGTTCCGTGCGCAGCAGATCGATAAGGATTGGTTCCGAAAGCGTCGCCGGCGCGCCAGTATCGTCCCAAGCGGGATAGCGGACATGCGCGCTCATAATCAATGGGACACCAGCGTCGATGGCCGCGCGGAAGGAAACTAATTCGCATTGTGATAGAGCACTTTGGTCGCCCCTGACCGTCGGCAACGCATGATGCGAATCCTCGTGCGTGTTGCCATGACCAGGGAAGTGCTTCGCTGTACTGAGCAGACCACCGGCTTGACAACCGCGGACAAAAGCGCGAACGAGCTGAGCGACACGTGACGGATCGCTGCCGAACGCGCGGGTAGCGATGATCGGATTCCGTGGGTCAACATTCACGTCCGCCACGGGCGCAAAGTTGATATGCACGCCGCAACGGCGGGATTCGATGGCCGTGAGCTGCGCGAAGTCTTCAACCGCTTGCTCGGCGTCTTCACCCAGTGCGTCAAACGCCATTGCGTGCGGAAACAACTCGGGCCCATGTAGCTGCTGCCCGACTCCGCGCTCGTTGTCGGCGGAAATGAGCATTGGCATATCGGACCGAGACTGCAGTCGCTCGATCGTTGCTGGAGCCGTGTCGTGCCGACCGTTGAACAGAATCAAGCCACCAATCGGGACCTCTGAGAGTAATTGCGTGATCCGATCGGCATCCCGGTCGACGGTTCGCACCGGTGGTAGATTCGAACCGATGCGTACAAACATCAATTGCGCGATCTTCTCTCGCAGCGAGGTGGGAGGCACCAGCGGTTGTGTCGTCGTGTTCACGTTGCCGTTTCCGTCGGGTCAGGAACATCGGTCTTCCTACCAAATTCCGCATCCAATGGAATCAGCCAGCAGACTAAGAAGCTGGGAATCGTGGCAAGCATGACCCAGATGAAGAAGTTTTGGTAACCGACCGATGCTTGCAGCGCTCCTGCCCAGAGGCCCGGGACAATGATCCCAAGCGCCATGAAGCCGGTGCAAATGGCGTAGTGCGCCGTTTCATGGTTTCCACGCGCGACGTACAGCAAGTAGAGCATGTAGCCACCAAATCCAAAGCCGTAGCCGAATTGCTCAAACGCGACGGCTACGCAGATCCAGCGAAAATCTTCCGGTTGAACTACTGACAGATAGATATAAGCCAAGTTTGGTGCATTAATTGCGACTACCATCCACCACAACCACGCTTTGAGCCCGTGCTTCGCCGCCGCCAAACCGCTAAGTACGCCACCAGTGAGCAGCAACGCGATGCCGACTACTCCATTCAGCCATCCAATCTGTTCTGTCGAAAGCCCCAATCCGCCGACCTCCCGCGCATCTAGCAAGAAGGGGCTCTTCAGGGCTACGAGTTGTGCTTCGGAGAATCGATAAAACAGTATGAACGCCAAAATGATGAAGATGTTTTTCTTTTGAAAGAACGACGAAAATGTCTCACCAAACTCTCGCATTATCATGCCGGCGCCGTGGTCTTTCTGAGGCACATCGCGAGTCGGCCGAGGAAGAATAAAACTGTGGTAGATCAGCATCGCGAGAAAACACAATGCGGCGATCGCAAATGTCATACTCCATGCCGTCGAGTAGTCGCCGGCGACGCGTGCCCTATACCCCGCATAGACCACTAGGGCCCCTTCACAGAAAATCCAGCCCGCCCTCCAAAACGTGCTGCGAATGCCGACGAACTTCGCTTGCTCGTGGCTGCTGGATGCGAGCATGTAGAATCCATCTGCGGCAATATCATGTGTCGCCGAAGCCAATGCGACGATGGAGAATATCGCTAATGACCAAAAGAAGAAGTCTGAACGCTGAACGATCAACGCAATGCCAGCAAAGCCCAGAGCGAGTGAAAACTGTGTCGTCAGGATCCACCAACGCTTCGTGCGCAGGACGTCGACTAGCGGACTCCATAACGGTTTGATCACCCATGGCCAACCGAGCAGCCCGACGTAGAACGCGATCTCGGTGTTGGACACCTCCATGTTCTTGTAGAACACACGAGATACAAAGCTCACCATCGCATAAGGAATTGCTTGCGTGAAATACAGTGTTGGTATCCACGACCACGGATTGCGACTTGGTGCAGTTTCTTGAGACTCAGACGAATCTTCCATTACCGTAGGTCCAGCATTGAAACTGCTCCCTCAACGCCCGTCCGACTGACTGCGGATACCGCAACGTGCGTCGCTGGTGCGGATTCGTCGAAATCGATTTTCAGGTCACGATTGTGCCCGGCTGCAATCTCCAGCTTCCACTCTCCAGCTTGACGCGTGCGGATAACCCAAAGCCAAGGCTGTGTGCCATCGACAAGTTCATATGCGACTTTCCATTGTGTCGGTTGCTTGTCGACAGTCACCGAAGGCGTGGACGGTGCTTCGTCGCCCAACCATGGTGACGCTGGTACGAGAGCAGGCTCTTGGTATGGACCTGCACGTAGCGCTGGCGCGACTCCCCGCTCGTCGTCCATCAGTGCCTTCATGCTGAAGTGCACATTGCCCGTTGCGCCAGGGTGGGCCCGCGTATGCGCAATCTGCAGTGTGATTTCCTCGGGTGACCATGCAGTTTTCGATTTGTTCGACACACGCGACGTGTAGTTCCCCGGCCAGAGGTGAAGGTTGCGCGAGTTCTCTTGGTGCCACCACTGCATGAGTAGCGGGTAACATTGCCCTGGGCTGTCGACTTTCCAGTAAAGTTGTGGAGTCAGGTAATCGACCCAGCCTTCGTTCCACCATTTTTTCGCGTCGGCATAGAGCGATGCGTAGGCGTCGAAGCCCTTGATCTGCGGTGGGTTCCCGGGACGCCAAATCCCGAACGGGCTGATACCGAATTTGACCCACGGTTTTGTGGCGTGAACTTCATCGGCGACGCGTTTAATCAAGCGATCGACATTCTGACGTCGCCAGTCGTCGCGATTTAGTTCATTGCCGGTGGCTTGGGCTTTCTGCCAACTCGCTTCGTCCGGAAAAGGTATGTTCTGCTCATCCTCGTCCTGGATCTGGTAGGGATAGAAGTAGTCGTCGAAGTGCACGCCATCGACGTCGTACCGCTTGACCACGTCGAGAATCACTGCAGCGCTATGGGCTGCTGCTCCAGGTTCACCCGGGTCGAGCCACATCTGCTTTCCGTATGTGCGAACAAGATCTGGTTGTGTCTTGCTGATGTGGTCAGCCGGTATCGCACCTTTCGAGCCGGCATGTAAGGCTCGATAAGGGTTAAACCACGCATGAAGTTCCAGTCCGCGCCAGTGGGCTTCATTGACGGCGAATTCTAGCGGGTCGTAGTACGGGGCAGGCGCTTGGCCCATCGTGCCCGTGAGGTATTCGGACCACGGTTCCAACTTCGAGTCATAGAGTGCATCGCAATGCGGTCGGACTTGGAACACGATCGCGTTCAAGTTCAGCTCGACAGCGCGATCCAGAATCGCAACCAGCTCGTTCTGCTGTTCCGACGAGCTGAGCCCGCGCTTCGAGGGCCAATCAATATTGGCGACCGTCGCGACCCAGGCTGCGCGAAACTCCCGCTGTGGTGACGGCACTTTGGCTGCTACATCTGCAGCTTCGAGCGTTCCAGGGCTTGTCAGAGAAAAAACTGCACAGCAGACAAGCCGGCACACGCAGAGACTGCTGAGTTCGCGATATCGGCACACAAGAAGGCTACTTATCGGGTACGAGAGTAATCGAAGTCGTCTATTCTTGCATTGTTGTCAATGTGCAACAACCTGCCCTCCTGCGTCGCCCTGTCACGTTTTTGCGAACGGCAAATACCGTCTCCTAAACGAAAAAGCCACCTTAGCGTTCCGGCTAAGGTGGCTCGAGGTTTGTCTCTCGGCGGTCCTTGCGGAGATCGGTGTTGTCTGGTCTACCGACGTCGGCTCAGCATCCACACGCTGGCCAGACTGGCGAGCGCCAGCGTCGTTGGCTCAGGGATGAATTCCAGAGAAACGTTGTCGAACTTGACGCCACCACCTGCGGAGCTGAGATCTGAAGGGCCACCCAGTCGCAAAATGTCAAACCCGAGGTCGATTGGGCTGATAGGAACGACTGCCGTGCCGTTGATGTTGCCGTCGGAGTTGAGGTCGAGTGATAAGGCCACCTCGGAATCGGTGATTGTCGCTTGAAAGCGATGCCAACCCTCGACAGGTACGTTATCGATGGGAGACCCACCATCATCAATCAGATTGCTGAATGCAACCCAGGATGGATCTCCAGGTCCAAAGAGAATGACACGGTAGGCGTAATGGCTTGGGCTGTTGTACATACCCATTTCAATGATGTTTGCTCCAGCGGCCTCGCGAATACCAGCTGTCGTGCGATTGTTGGCGATCGACCCATCGTCGAAGATGTCAGCCGAGTAGGTGAGAGATTCCCCGGGGCCGAGATTGATCTCGGCAAATGACAGCGAATTCGTGTTCCCGCCCGAGAAACTGCCGGCCGTGCCGGGGTGGTCCAGAGATTGGCCGGGATTGCCATTGACGGTATCCAACGTGCCGTCACCGAGTGACCAGACACCGCCTAAGGCGGCTGTGTCGCCGTAAGATTCGAAGTCCTCATTGATAATCGTCAGCGCAATTGCTGAGCTGGGGCTGAGGACGCAGATTGCCAGAGCGGCAATTGACAAGGGACCGAAGGTTTTCAGGACTTTCATTAGTACTACTCCCTGGTGAGATGAGTTACTCAATTCCAAACGTTTGGCAGCTTAGCTTAAACGGTCTCGACGACTATTCCATAGGTGCAGAATACTTAGGGAAGCGAAATACAGCAACATTTTTCGCGCAACGGAATGTTCTTTCTGCGCACCGAATTTCCATTGTTGGCTCCGCGGTGGTCGAACGGCGAATTGACGGACTTCTGGACCGCCATACTGCATGTGTACCGTTAGCGACACGTTTTGCATCGTTTTCGCGCTGCATCGGTGACACCACCCTTATTCAAAAAATGCCCGCGCCGTGAGCTGCCCTTGAGGCCACGGCGCGGGAGTATCGCAAAGCCGCTCGGACTTGCCGGGTTCAGCGCTGACGCGAAGCGAGCAGTCCCAGACCGGCGAGCACAGCAATCGCAATACTTCCTGGCTCGGGTACCGCTGCAGCACTCAGCGCCGGATTGAAGGGATAGTCGAGTTCCCACTGGGGAATCCCAGCGGGGTTGTCACGTTGCAGTATGAGGAAGTCGTTGCCATCGATGTCACCGTCGCCATCGGCATCTGAGTCTCCACCCGTGACCACGTCGACGAGTGTGAGCGAGAGATTGTCGAATGCAACGCCATTCGCGGAAGAGATTCCCGAAGGGCCACCGAGACGCAGTGAGTCGAAACCTGTCAGGTCAGACTGAACTTCCCAAGTGATCGAGGCATCCACGCCTGGCACGTCGGTACCAGCAGTGATCGTCGCGCCGTTATCCAACCCATCGCGATAGAGGTCCATCTCCACAGTTACGGTAGTCTCGGTAATGGTCGCTGAATACGTGTGCCAGCCGGCACCGATATCAATCGGACCGACGATGCCGTCCGGAGTCGGTTCTTCAGTTCTTGGATCGGTGTCGTCGATGTCGAGGGCGGTATCGAACTGGAAGAACTGCCAATTGGGATTGCGGAACAATGATTCGCCGCGCCCATCCATAAGAACCAAACGGTAGGCGTAGGTCGTTACCGGTACCACGCCCGTCGTGTCGTCGGGACTCGTCGGATCGGTTGTCTGGTCGTTTGAGTTGTAGGTTCCCAATTCAATGATATTGCTGACCGCCGTGCGATTTCTCAAACCAATACTCGTCCGCGAGTTGCCATCGTTTCCGACGTAGATGTCGCCCTGAAGGTGGATGTTCTGTGTCTCCGTGGGGAAGATCGTCGTAGAGGGAGTCAGCACCGTGCTCTGCACGATCGAGCCACCGAATTCGCCGATATAATCGACGGCCTGTCCTTCGATGCCTGGAAACAGTGTGTCGTCAATCGTGAGGATGGAGTCATCCGGGTTGGTCGGAGTGCCCGCTCCAGAACCGTCACGAGGTTCCCAAGCGCCGTACAGCGCGTTGTCGTCGGCGTATGACTCAAAGTCATCATCCACAATCGTGGTGTCGGCGTGCAGTGTGCCAGCGAGACAGGCTGCCAAAAGCAAAGACAGCAGCAGTGGGCGATCAAGCATTGAATTCTCCGGAGCCGTTTAGAATTATCTTGGTGGATGCAGAAGAGCGTTGGACGTGATCTCTACCTCCATAGTAACGAGGCATGAAATTTCAGCCAACAAAATTAGCGCAATAGTTTCTCGTACCTGCGCAGGTTAACTTGTCGAACGCACGAGCTGTTTGCGGTATTCAAGCGGCGTCTGTTGAAATCGCTTGCGGAAGGCAACGCCGAATCTTGTCGCGTTGGAAAAACCGCAAGCGAGGGCGATTTCGCCGATCGGCAGATCCGTTCGCGACAGCATGTTCTTGCCCTTCTCAAGTCGCACGCGACGGATTTCTTCCGCGGGTGAACGCCCCAAGTATTTTTGGAATTGGATTTCCAAACTGCGCCGCGACACGGGGACTTCACGCAGGATATCTTTCACCGCGATGTCGTGAAAAGCGTGTGTCTGGATGTAACGCAGCGCGTGAACCACGACCTCGTCATCGATTGCCAAAATGTCGGTTGATTGGCGGCTGACAACTCCCTCGGGCGGAATCATTCTGGGGCCTGTTGGCGGCTGCTGGCCTTGCATCGTGCGGTCCAGCAGTGCGGCCGCTTCGTATCCAATGCGTCGCCCAGCCACTGCGACACTCGACAGTGGCGGTGTGCAGACGTCGCATAGCAACTCGTCCGTATCGCCCGCCAAGATGGCAACCTCGTCTGGCACGCGAATCTCGCTGAGGTAACAGATCTCAGCCAACTGTCTTCCGCACTGTGCATCGGCTGTCAAAATCGCGACCGGGCTCGGCAATGCCGAAAGCCAACGAATCACACGCCGCTGCTGCTCTTCCCAGCCAATTTTTCGGCCGACACGATAGCCAGGTTTGTATTCTTTGCAGTCGAAGCCGGCCTGTTTGACGGTGGACACAAACTCGCGGCCACGTTTGTTTGAGTACCGCCGACTCGGAGGAGCGAAGTAGGCGAATTGCTCGAAGCCACGGTCGCGCAAATGCGCGAAGGCCATTTCCGCGCGCTCCTTGTCGTCGGTGACCACATCGTAGATCCCTTCCAAGCCCTCAAACACAGTATCGACGTTGACGGTCGGAATCTCGCGATCGCGAATTTGATCGAGTTGGGTGCGAGAACCGATGCGCGCGATGATCCCATCTCCGCTCCAAAGATCGGGAAGCGCCGATCTCTGCTCGTGATCACGCGGATCGATCAGCAAGTTCCAATGGCCGTGATTCTGGGAGTAGTCAGCGATGCCGCGAATAACGCTACATCCCCAACTGTCCTCAGTTTCAACCAATACGGCGACTTGGCGAATATGCATGCTCCGGGCCCTAAATCGGCGGTCAATTCTCGTTCAACGGTGCCCCGATGAGATTCCATCTTAGTTCAGAGTTTGCGCAATTTCGAGAGGAGGAAACGACTTTTTTCGCTTCTGAAAACCAGGGGACTTGTTAAGCTAAAGGCACTTTGCAGCCCCTAGGATGAAACTTGTCGAGGGCTTGTACAATCGAAGGCGTGATATGACCAAAACTGCGATTGGATTGATGAGCGGCACTTCGTGCGATGGCGTGGACGCCGCCTTGCTGAAGACCGATGGGGAGAGCGACATTGTTTTCTTGGGGGGCCTCACGCTTCCCTACAGCAATGATTTGAGAGCACGGCTTCAGGAAGCTTCGCAGCATGATGTACCGATCACGGAAGTATTGCGGATCGAGGACGAAGTCTCCCGCCATCATGTGCAGGCCATTCATGGCTTGCTGAAAGAGTACCCAGCTGCCGCAAAGCAAGTTGAACTGATCGGATTTCACGGCCACACCGTCAGACATGTGCCTGGGGCCGGGCTTACGCTCCAGATCGGCAATCCCTGGCCGTTGGCAAAAGAGTTCAAACTGCCCGTGATTTCCGATTTTCGTCGCTGTGATATGGCCGCCGGGGGACAAGGCGCGCCACTCGTCGCGATGTTTCATCGTGCGCTGTTCGCCAACGAGCCGCGGCCGACGGCTGTGCTTAACATTGGAGGGGTAGCGAATGTCACTTGGCTCGGAGAGAACGACGAGATCATTGCTGGTGACTCAGGTCCAGGATGCGGACTGATCGACGAGTGGGCGCAAGCGATGGCCGATTTGCCCCACGATCGCGATGGTCGATTAGCGCTCGCTGGGAAGATCGATCAAGAGACCGTGGAGGCGGCGCTTAGTACAGAGTTTTTCTCACAACCGCTGCCGAAAGCAGCGGACCGCTACGACTTCGACCACGTGGACGTGTCGAACTTGAGTGTAGAAGACGGTGCGGCCACGCTCTGTGCCGTAACAGCCGAGGCAGTATATCGCGCCGTCAAACGACTGCCGGCGATGCCCGCGCACATCTGGGTTACTGGCGGCGGAGTCCATCATCCGGTCCTCATGCAATTGCTGGAGGAGCGGTTCGGCGCGATCAAGAATATTCGCGAACGTGGTCTGAATCCCGATACGCTTGAAGCCGAATGCTTCGCTTGGTTAGCGGTTCGGCATGAGCAAAAACTGCCGCTGACGATTCCTGAAACCACCGGTTGCGACCAGCCCCGTAGCGGCGGCACGACGATCCAATTCGGATAGCCATCGATCAGCAAGCTAGTCGCGAGGCATCAACCTGCGACACGCCAGCCTTACGCAGCCCAGGACAGGCTCGCGCACCATCTCCAGCGAAGACGGTTCGACTTGTGTAGCTGTCAACTGCTCACGCAGTTTTCCTGCAGCAAGATCACTGCCACATAGAACGCCGCCGGCGAGTGCGATGGGCAGCGGCTCTTGGATTGCAAGTCGGTTTTTCAACGTTGTGATGTGATCGACCCAATGACTGACAGCGCGATCAAGAATCGAAACCGCAACTTTGTCGCCTCGTTGGGCGGTGTCGCAGACCAATCGGGCGAGGTCAGCAATCCTCGAACGGATTTCGCCTTGGTCGCCCATAGCGTAGAGAATCTGGCGTGGATCGCTGACAGCAAACTGACTCAAGACCTGATCAGCGAGTGCCGTATAGGGAGCGCGCCCGTCAGAGGCTTGAGCTATTGCGCGCAGCGCTTGCTGACCGAGCCAGAATGCGCTGCCTTCGTCGCCAAACCAATACCCCCAGCCGCCGACGACCCCCGCTTCGCCAGCTTTGTTCAAACCGTATGCAACGGCACCAGTTCCCGCAATCAACGCGACACCCCAACAATCGGGTGTGCCTGCTTCCAGAACCGCGTGCCCATCGTGGATGACTTGCACGTCTGCCAATCGCAGGCGATTCTCAGCAAAGTTTAGAATTCGCTTGCGACCTACTTCATTGCCTGAACCTGCCAAGGCAAAGACTCCGGCCGCGAGACGATCAATCGAGATACCCGAGTCCGCGCAGGCCAGTTCAATGGCTTCAGCTAAATTGTTCAGCGCGCCGTCCACGCCGATCGCGACCTGGTTGGACGATCCCGCCTTGCCGCGTCCGACAATCTGAGGATCTCCCTGCTCGTCGACGACGCCAACCCACGCGAGGGTTTTGGTGCCACCGCCATCGACGCCTAGTGCGTAAGTTTCGCGTTCAAAATTGGGAGATGCAGAACCACCGGAAGAGACGGATGTCATTTCTTACCGTTAGAGAACGCGGGATTCTCAAGTGCTTGGCGGAGGTGCCCGGTCGCCGAGTCGAGGCGCTTGCGTGCTACTTCAGGCGAAAGACCTAGCGTCTGTGCGACAATAGCGGTCTTTAGTTCGCCACCGCATTGTTCAAGTAGTTTCACAGCTGCTTCAGGAGAAAGATCAGTCACTTGGCAAAGTATTCGTTTGGTTCGCTCGGTGAGCTTCGTATTGGTTGCCTGCAGGTCGACCATGAGATTTCCGTAGGTCTTCCCGACTAGCACCATGGCTCCGGTAGTGAGCATGTTGAGCACCATTTTCGTGGCCGTGCCTGCCTTCATTCGCGTGGAGCCACTGACGACTTCAGGGCCGACAACTGGTGCGATCGAAATGTCAGCACGAGCGGTGATGGCTCCGTCTCGGTTGCAACAGACCCCGATCGCGAACGCACCCTGGCTGCGGGCGTAGTCCAGTCCTCCGAGGACGTACGGAGTGCGACCGCTGGTCGCGATGCCAACGACGACGTCCTGACTGCACAAGTCAATGTTACGAAGGTCTTCTTTGGCGAGTTCCAGGGAGTCCTCGGCGCCCTCAACTGCCTTGAGCATCGCCCCTGGTCCGCCGGCAATGATGCCGACTACTTGCGACGGATCGGAGTTGAACGTGGGCGGACACTCGGCAGCGTCAAGTATTCCCAGCCGGCCCGAAGTACCGGCACCGATGTAGATCAATCTCCCGCCGTGACTCAGCCGATGCGCGATCACCTCGACGGATTTGGCAATCGAATCGGATTCCAAACCAACCGCTGCAGCGACACCGGCGTCTTCCGAGTTGATTAACTCGACGATCTCGCGTGGTGAAAGTTCATCTAAGTTTTCAGAAGCAGGATTCCTGGCTTCTGTGGTGAGTTTATCCAGCATAAGTGTCATTCTAATCTGAGCATCCGGATCGAAACAGCTTTGATGCGCGAAAAAGATATTTAGCTGCGCTCGCACCGCTTCCGTCTGAGATTTGGCTAAGATAGTGTGAATGCAACCAAGTCGTGACAACGTTCTTGTCGATCAATAGGACTTGGTAATTCGCCTGCGGCTAACGTGGTCCCACAGTTTCATTTTCGTCGAGTGGAGACTGCTTGCTTTTGCAGCTTATCGAAGCGGTAGAATCGTACAGGGTGTTCTGATCAGTTGAACTTGTCACTCCATTCCATTGACCTGGCTATAGTGGTCATCTATTTGGGCTGCGTGCTGGCGTTCGGGGTTTGGGTAGGTCGCGGTCAGCAAAGCACGGTCGACTACTTTCTGGGCGGACGATCTTTGCCATGGTGGGCCGTGCTACTGTCGATTGTGGCAACCGAGACCAGCACGGCGACTTTTCTTAGTGTCCCTGGAATCGCATTTGCTGCGGAAGGTGATTTTCGTTTTTTGCAAATCACATTCGGGTACATTGTCGGTCGCGCGCTGGTTGCCTGGATTTTCTTGCCGCTCTATTTTCGCGGGGAGCCTTTCACATGCTATGAGGTACTTCAGCGCCGTTTTGGAATCGCCTCACGCCGAGTGACGTCGGTACTTTTCTTGATCACGCGCAATGTTAGCGATGCATTGCGACTTTTTCTGACTGCGATAGCGCTACAGCAGGCTATTGGATTGGAACTCTGGGTGTGTGTTGTCGTGGTGGGATTGGTTACGATTGCCTACACTTACTTCGGCGGAGTGAAGTCGGTTGTCTGGAACGATTGCATTCAGTTTGCGATCTACATGGTTGGCGCAGCCGCAATCCTCTGGGTGATCATCTCACTACTGCCCGAAGGCTTAACACAACTCATTGCATACGGCCAACAACACGAGAAGTTCCGATTATTCGATTTTGATCTGGCAATCACCAAAACGACAATGACCTTCTGGGCAGGACTGGTCGGCGGAGTTTTTCTGACCACCGCGACCCATGGTACTGATCAGCTCATGGTGCAGCGTTATCTGGTTGCGAATAGCCAGCGGGGTGCGACGATAGCCGTACTATTGAGTGGAGTGGTCGTTTGCTTTCAGTTTGCAGTATTCCTGTTCATCGGCGTCGGTTTATCGTGCTTCTACGACGTCTTTCCGCCTGAAATCGCATTTACTGCAACCGACAACGATCGCGTATTGGCGCATTTTGTAGTTAATCACTTGAGTACGGGGCTTGTCGGACTCACACTTGCGGCAGTGATCGCTGCCGCAATGTCGACGCTTTCCAGTTCGCTCAATTCTTCGGCAACGACCCTGATCAATGATATCTATTTACCAATGACCAAGCGTGAATTGAGTCCTAAACAACAGCTGACTTTCAGCCGCATTGCCTCCGCGGGTTTCGGTATTCTGCAAATTCTGATCGCAATCATCAGCTACCAACTCGGCGCAAACACCAGCACGGCCAAGAGTGTGCTAAAGATTGCAGGGTTTGCGCTGGGGCCGATGCTAGGGTTGTACTTCCTCGCTGTGTTCGCTCAACAGGTTAAGCAGCGAGCAGCTTTGCTCGGGTTCGGAACTGGCACAGCGGCATTGTCGTATCTCGCACTTTGTACTTCGCTCTCCTGGCCTTGGTACGCAGGAGCGGGAGCCGCATTGACGTTTGCCAGTGGACTCGCCTTTTCCACGTTCGAGGCTGCACCTTCCGATAGATGATCCAAGTGACTTACATGAAAACTCCAACAAACCGAAATTTGAGTAGCGCGTTAATGGTACGTCTGTTGATAACGGTGGCTGTTTCTTTCGCTGCTTGCCGTGGCTTGCTGGCCGAGCCTTTGGCACGTTGCATGCCGGAGGTAGTCGGCTTCGATTCTGCTCATCTGGATCGCATCGACGAGATCGTCGCGGAGCAGATTGAGCGGAAGAAGCTTCCCGGCTGTGTGGTGATGGTCGGACGCCAAGGAAAGATCGCGTTTGCACGCGCTTACGGGCATCGACGCCTAATGCCGTCGCCCGAGAAAATGACTCTCGATACGGTATTCGACATGGCTTCGATCACCAAACCGACCGCGACGGCTACCAGCATCATGCTACTGGTGGAGCGTGGCAAAGTGCGCATCCGTGACCGGGTCGTCGAGTACATCCCGGAGTTCGCACCGAATGGCAAAGACAAGATCACCATTGAAGACCTGTTGACGCACCGTGGCGGTCTGTTGCCCGACAACGCGCTGGCGGATTATCAGCAGGGGACCGACGAGGCTTGGCGACGGATTTGGAATCTCGATCTTCGCAGTCCCGTTGGTGAGAAGTTCATTTACACGGACGTTGGATTCTTGGTGCTCGGCGAAGTCGTTCGCCGCGTTAGCGGACAGGATGTCGCGGAGTTCGCCAAAGCGAATATCTACGCACCGCTCGGCATGAACGACACTGGCTACTTGCCAGACGAAGCCCGTCGCGGTCGCGCCGCCACTACCGAGCAGCGAGACGGCGAGTGGCTACGCGGGGTCGTCCACGATCCGCGCGCGGCGCTGCTCGAGGGCGTTGCCGGCCATGCCGGGCTATTCTCAACGGCGGACGATATGGCAATCTATGCCAGCATGATGCTTGCGGGCGGGACAACTGGTGAAACGCAGATACTCAGTCCGCATACCATCGCAGAAATGACGCGTCCGCGCGACGTTGCTGGTCATCGGCGTGGCCTGGGGTGGGACATGCGTAGCAAGTATTCAAGCAATCGCGGCGAACTGAACAGTACACGGGCATTCGGACACGGCGGATTCACGGGCACAGCGATGTGGATCGATCCCGACTTGGATCTGTTCGTCATCTTTCTCTCCAATCGCGTGCATCCCGATGGCAAAGGCAGTGTCAATCCGTTGGCAGGACGCATCGGAACCATCGCTGCTGCAGCATTACGCCTGAGCGATAATTCTGCAGGTGACGTCGAATCACCAGAAGTGCTTACCGGCATCGACGTGCTCCAGCGCGATGGTTTTCGGCAACTGGAAGGCCGAAGAGTGGGGCTGATCACCAACCACACCGGACTGAATCGTCGAGGCGAGCGAACGGTTGATTTATTGCATCAAGCCACGAATGTCGATTTGGTTTCGCTGTTCAGTCCCGAGCATGGGCTGCAGGGGAAACTCGACCAGCCCAACATCGGCGACATGCGTGACGAGGTCACGGGCCTGCCGATCTATAGCCTCTACGGCGAAACACGGACGCCTAACGACGTGCATTTGCAGGACGTTGATACGCTTGTGTTCGACATTCAAGACATTGGCGCGCGGTTCTACACTTATCTCTCGACAATGGGTAACGCAATGGAGGCGGCTGCTGAACGTGGATTGCGTTTCGTCGTGCTCGACCGACCGAATCCAATCGGTGGCGAGTTGGTAGAAGGACCGGTCCGCGATGCGGAGGGTCGATCTTTCGTCGGGCACCATGACATTCCTGTGCGACACGGCATGACATTGGGCGAGTTAGCGATGATGATTCGGCATGATCGCGAACTGACTCTTGAACTCGATGTGATCGAGGTCGAAAACTGGCGGCGAGCCGACTACTGGGATCGGACGGAGCTGACGTGGATCAACCCATCCCCCAACATGCGCAGTCTCGCGCAGGCCGTCCTTTATCCGGGCATCGGCCTTTTGGAAACGACAAACGTCTCCGTCGGTCGCGGAACAGATGCGCCGTTCGAACTATTTGGAGCGCCGTGGATTGATGGAAGACAATTGGCTGAAGCGCTGAATCAATTGGCACTGCCGGGCGTTCGATTTATTCCGATCCGCTTCACACCTGACGCGAGCAAGTTCGCGAACGAACAGTGTCAGGGAGTGAACGTATCGGTTGTTGACCGACGTCGCTGTCGTCCGGTGGAGGTTGGGCTGCAAATCGCGGCGACGCTCCGAAAACTCTACCCAAACGACTGGGAAACGGCTCGCTTAAACCGCCTGCTGATTAGCAAGAAGGTGTTCGACGCGGTGGTCGACGGTCGAGATGCAAAATCACTGCACTCGCTATATCAGGACGATCTGCAACGGTTCATGAAGCGACGAGCAAAGTTTTTGATCTATCCGTAGCGACTCTTCGTGCGCTCAATCGGAGTGACAAGTAGATGGTCGCGCGTGATACGTATCGACGCGCGTTGTCATTGGCTTCCGAGCTCTACTTCGCTATCAGGTCCCGACGCGCGAATAGTCCGAAGGAACCTCCTGTGTGGATGTAGACGGGCAATCGCTCTGAAGGCTGATCCTGCAGTACCGCCAACATGCCGGTCATCCCCTTCGACGTGTAACTCGGGTCCAGCACGATGCCTTCCGCGCGACCGAGTAGGCGAATCGTCTCAACGGCTTCGGGATATGGAATTGCATAGCCATCGCCGATGAATCCGTCGATCAGGTCGATGGGTGTGGCCTCCGGATTTAAGTCGAGCGAAAACTGCTGGACAGTTGCGCGCTCAAGTTCTCTCAAGTACTTGTGAAAATACGCAACACTGTCGCTGACCGGGACGCCGAGCACCCGCCAATTGTCGCAGCCGAGCAGAGCTCGCCCGAGCATCAGCCCAACCTGGGTACCCCCCGAAGATGTCGCGCAGTAAATGTCGACAGGCGTCTCGCGCCCCAGCTGCTCGACTAACTCGGCGACGCAACGAATGTAGCCCCAACTACCAAAGGGGACGCTGGCGCCGACGGGAAAGAAGTACGGCGTGCGACCTGCACTGCGTTCCTCCTGCATCGCTTGCTCGACGATGTTGTCCAGTTCCGCTCGATAGACATCGGGGGCGTGATAGCTGACCTCGGCTCCGAACAGTTGATCCAGAAACAGATTGCCATCCCACTCGGGATCCGCATCTACGGAGCGTAGAATCATCCGCACACGAAGTCCCAGTCGCGCGCCAACCGCCGCGGTCGCACGACAATGGTTCGACTGAAACCCACCGTTCGTCACCAAAGTGTCAGCTCCCCGCGCGACTGCGTCGGCGACAACGTACTCCAACTTGCGGACCTTGTTACCGCTGATCTCCAGGCCGGTCATGTCATCGCGTTTGAGCAGCACGCGTTCGATTCCAACTTGCTTAGCGAGATTCTTCAACTCGACCGTCGGGGTTGGCAACTGAGCGAGTTCGAGACGAGACGGTTCTTGCGGGTGAGTCTTCATCCAAGGTCCACAGGGTTGTTAAGGATTCGCAACGTATGATTGTCGGCATCCAATGCCGCTTCAACATTCAGCGGCAGCGTGGCGTTATCGCGGCAGTGGCCGGTGGGAAAATTTCGTAGAATGGGCACGTTCAAATCATTGAGATACGTGTCAAATATTTCATCGAGCGTAAGACTCGCCTCACCCGTTGGTGCATCGCAATCGGTGAATTGCCCGAGGATAACGCCCGATGCTTCGTCGAGCTTGCCGGCGAGTTTCAGTTGCGAGAGCAATCGATCGACACGATACGGCTGCTCGCTGATGTCTTCCAGCAGCAAGAGGTTTCCCTTAGTGTTGACGTCGTATGGCGTCCCCATCACGGCGCCGACAAGGGCAAGGTTGCCACCGACAATCCGCCCTCGCGCTTGACCGCTAACCATTGTCTCAAGGTTTCCGCGTTCCTCTTCCGTGAGCGGAATATCGTACCCGTCGTTCTCATCGTAACTCTCAGCCAACAGTGCGCGCCAGTATACGCGTGCCGTTAAGTCGCTCATACCGTCTGCGACGCCAATCCCATCCTTCGGATGGGGACTATGAAAAGTCACTAGTCCCGTCTGGTTGTGGAGAGCCGAGTGTAGTGCCGTCATGTCGCTGAAGCCGGCAAAGATCTTTGGGTTCTTCCGAATCACCTCGTAGTCAAGCAGATGGAGCAATCGCGTGACACCGGTTCCCCCACGCGCGGGAAAGACGGCGGTCACTTCTGGATCTGAGAAGGCTTTCATCATCTCACCGGCACGCGTCGCGTCGTCGCCGGCAAGGTAGCCATGCTCGCGATAGAGGTCGCCGTACGTCTTGATGCGGAAGTCCATCGCTTCGAGTCGTTCAATCGCCCGCTCGATTGGCTCGCGCGGAACAGGACTCGCAGGCACGACCAGTGCGATCGTATCCCCTCGACGCAACGCTCGCGGATAAATCGGGTCCATTGTGTTATCCGTAGAGCACGTAACCCACGACTACCGCGGCGGCGATACCGGCGGCGTCGGCGATTAGACAAGCTGGCAAAGTGTGGCGAAGTTTTTTGACTTGCACCGAGCCGTAGTACACCGTCAGCACGTAGAATGTCGTCTCGGTGCTACCCATCATGATTGATGCGGTCTTGCCAAGAAAACTA
Organism: Bythopirellula sp.; assembly: GCA_028285205.1. Classification (GTDB taxonomy): domain Bacteria; phylum Planctomycetota; class Planctomycetia; order Pirellulales; family Lacipirellulaceae; genus Bythopirellula. The sequence goes on from JANQQA010000058.1 coordinate 63,779, forward strand.
TCGGGGCCGTGTGTGTCAAAAATCTCAATCATCACCCCGCGCGCTCCACTACCAGTGAGTGGTTTGGTGAGGGCGAGCGGAAGTAGTTCGAGAGATTCTGCATACTCACCGAGTCCCATCTGCTGCATGCACCACCCGAGTGCGAGCTTGAGATCTTCGAAAGCGCCGCTTGCCACAAAGATCTTGATCGCGAACAAGATCGCTACCAGATAGGGTATGATCATGATCGCCACGGAAAAACCTTCTTTCGCGCCCGTGACGAAGGACTCGTACATGGGAACTTTCTTGTATGCGGCCCAGCAAATGATCGTCACGATCATCAGCGGTACGGCCCATTGGCTGAGTAGTTCGGCACGTTCTAGCAGCGTACTCATTGCGAATCCTCCGTTGCGTTGGATTTGGCAATGGCAAAACGCGGTGAGCGGGCGAGAAACTTGGCCACAAAGATCGCGACAATCGTCGAAAAAGTGGTCACTAGGATGATCCCCAGTGTCGGTTCGGCGGGATTCTCGCTGCCGCTGAGCGCCCGGTACCCGATAATCGTGAACGGGATCAGCGTGACATTACTGGTGTTGATCGCCATGAACATCGCCATCGAGTCGGTCGCGGTATCTTTCTCCTCGTTGAGCGTCTGCAGTTCTTGCATCGCTTTTAGTCCCAGCGGAGTGGCCGCGTTATCGAGATTCAGCATGTTCGCCGAGATGTTCATCAACATCGCCGCCTGCGCGGGGTGACCGTCCGGCACCTCGGGAAAGATCCATCTCATCAGCGGGCTCAGCAGTCGAGCCAATGCATCCACTAGCCCTGCATCACGAGCCACAGCCAACAAGCCCAACCATAGTGCCATGATGCCGATCAACCCAATGCAGATCTCCACCGACAATTCCGCTGCGCTCAAAACGGCGGCATTGAGATCCTTACCCATTTGCATCAGATCGCGATTCCCCAGCGGCGGAGGCTCGTCCTCCTCGGTCATCGCTTCAAAAAAATCCTTGCCCATGCTTCGCAATGCACGGTCCCCCAGGTCGGCAATACCTTCCTGCTTGCCAAACTCTTCAAGCAGTTTCTGGCCCTGCTGGCGTAGTTCGCCCTTCGTATCCGGTTGTTCAATGACCACAGGCGGCCAGAGCGTGTTGTACGTGCCGCGACCGAAGGCATAGAGGATGCCAAGCAGAAGTAAACCGAACCATATTTTGTTGAGCATTACGCCCTCGTGGGTATGTTGGCTCTAACGTCCCAATTTTAGGCCGGAACGACTCCGCTACGAAGCAGTACGCCAGGCGTCGAGTCGGTGAGAGTACCAGCTTCGAAAACCACGTTACCTCCCACAATTACTCGGTGCAAGTCGTCAAGCGCGAGTCGCGTCGTGTTGCCGATGTCATCGCTTGAGCTCAGCAACATCAAGTCGGCGGCTGCACCCAAGCGGATCGCGCCATGCTTCTTCAAACTCAGAATCTGTGCGCAATGTTGAGCCTGAGATGCGCAATCAGCCAACGATAGCTCCTCGTCAGAAACCGTTGGCAATGACGATTCTGACACCACGGGTAGATTGAGTAACGACAAATACAGTTTCACTTCCGCAGGCAAGCCCTCGGCGAGCACGCCAACCAGACCAAGCGAGATTGCTTCAAGCAGTAGTGATAAGCTTTCTGGAGATGAGTCAGTAACGTTACCCAAGAATCCTAAGTTGATCGGAGCCTCGAGATCGCTTTGTAGAGACTTCAACTCGCGGAGCTGTTTGGTCGAGAGCTCGCAATGCCCAAGCACGGAGGTGACACCAGATGCAAGAAGCGATTTGTAAGCTGCGTCGTTAGGTAAGGACTCTGGAGTAAGCTCTGGCAGCCAAGCGAAGCGTCCCGGCAGACAAACTAGTTCGTTCGCATCAATGAGCCGCTTACCGCTTGTGACGTGCAGATCGCCGAGGTCGACGATTCTTCCTCCGTTAGTCGTCGGCATTGTCTGGTGAAAATTGATGCCAATGTCGGCGCGGAAGGGGGCCTGCCCTGCCCCGTTGAGAACTAACACTCCGCGGAGCAGCTTGTCGAACAGGTCGTGCTCGCCAGTGCGAGGCAGCCGCTCATAAACTTCAGGATTAGTCTGACCATAACCCTCGGTAGCGATTGCTTCCAAACAGCTAACCAGGCCGTAACAGTGAAGCTGTACCAGCGGCTCCGCATCGATGGTGGACCAGCCGCCCGCTTCAATCGTGAGGGCCGCCGCGCCCTGTTGCTGCACCCACTCGCCGAAGCAGCGTGGCATGAAGTCGGCGTTGTAACGAGATACCGGACCCGGAGAATACGCCGAAATGGCTTCAGCGATCACGCCAGCGAGCCGTTTCGCTACCAGTACCTGCTTCGTATCGGTTTCCGCGGCATCGACCGGTGGCACCAGCAGTGAGAACGACGCCGGTTGTTGCGAGGTTCCGACCGTAGTGTGGGGACGGTGGTTGTGTAAATTCAGCGCAAAGTCGGGCTGCAACTGGAGGACCGCATCGCGCAAGATTCTTCCCTCAGGAGACTGCACATGCAACGCATCGCGGTTGATGTCGATGTCCTGAGCATTGCGTCGAGTCCATCGCTGGGCGCCGTCAGGATTGAGCATCAGCAACAAGTGCAGATCACAGCCGGCGAGGATCGTGCCGGCGGTCGGGTTCTCAGGGGACGTCAGTAGAAATTGAATCAGATCGAGCAACGCCGCAGTGTGCGTCGGTTCATTGCCATGCATTTGAGACCAAGCAAAGACTCGCTTCGTACCAGCGCCAAGGGATAGCAGCGCAATCGAGCGACCTTCGACGGATGTCCCAAGCTGCTTGAGGCGCACGGCGTCGGGATACTTGTGTGCAAACGACTCTAAATGCCCGACGACATCCGCGTGTCGCAAGTCACTGTGCAGCGTAGGCGAGATCTTGTACTTTTCGTAGTCGTCCCAAGCAATCATCACAGATCTCGGAGTGCGGCCGATTACCCCATCAAGCACAATACCATGCGAGCGTCGTCCAGCCCACAAGTGCGAGCACCGCCGCCTGCAGTGCCACCGGTATCTGAGTCGTGACATGATCCATCAGATCGGCACCGGTGCACATCGAGCTCAGAATCGTCGTGTCGGAGATCGGCGAGCACTGATCGCCGAATACGCCGCCGTTGAGACACGCAATAAAGCACAGTGACATGAATCGCTCTGGATGCGCTAGTCCCTGATTGATCGCGACCGCGTAGGCCAACGGCATCACTAGCGGCAACGTTACAGCGAACGTTGCCCAACTCGTACCGGTGGAAAATGCGATGACCACTGCGATGACAAAACCGATCGCCGGCAGAATCCAATAGGTTTGTAATCCTCCCAAGAGCGAAACCAGATAGTGGCCGCCACCGACCTCCTGCGAAATGCTTCCTACTGTGATCGCAAGCAGGAGGATGACACTACCAAGCACAACGCCTTTCATGCCTTCCATGATACCTTCCATGATTACCTTCAAACGCATTCCGTTGAGCTTGGCGAGGATCACCGCAGTCAGCAATGCCGCTCCGAATGCCCACAGAACCTGGGGTGAACCCATCGAAAGGTAAGTACCGATTGCAACGCCGAGCAGAACGACTAGCGGAACTACAAAATCGAGTAGACTTGGCGTGTAGTCTTCCGGAACGTAGTCGTAGTTCGGATCTTCGCCTGCCAGCGGTTCGGCATTGGGGGCGTTCAACTCGCCCGTCTCGCGAGCCCGCTTCCTAGCCGCCTTGAGTTTTCTCGGTAGTAGCGGGTGGAGCTCAAGGGCGATCAACAGCGTCGCGGTGACGGCGAAGATGGCGTAGAAGCTATAGATGATGCTGGAAAAAAAGAACTCGAGGCGAAGTTCCTGCGTCGCGAGAAAGGAAACTCCCGCCACACCGATAAAGGCTTGCACATAAACCGGCCAGGCATTGAAGGCGAGCAACACGGCAATCGGCGAAGAGGTCGAATCGACGATCAGCGACAGCTCTTCATGGCTAACCTTCTCCTCGTCGGCGAGTGGTCTGACCGTCGTGCCTACCAGCACCGCGCTGACCGTCCCGCCCTGGAAGAACACGACACCCAGCAGCCACGCAACGAATTTCGCTGATCTCGGGCCGCGTACGAAATTTGTGGACATGTAATCGGCAAAGGCTTCCGACGCGCCCGTCTTCGTCCAGATACCCATCAGTCCGCCGAGCAGCCACAGATACAGGATTAGAATCACCGCAGCCCGTTCCGTGCCGATGTTGCTGACGATCACAGTGTTCAGTACATCGAACTGTCCTAGCAACATCGCCCCCACCAGGATGCCCGCGAGCAGCGCACTGATCGGTTCCTTGGTGATCCAGCAGAGCGCAATGGCAGTTAGCGCGGGCAGAAACGACCACCAGCTCCAATGCCGATGGGCGGTAAGTTGGTAGTAGTTGCGTTGCTGGCCATCGGGTGCATCGATGGTTTCGACGACAAATTCCTTGGTGATGGCCGGTTCGCCATCGGCAACCAGATTCTCTTCAGTCAACAGGGAATCCGCGATCGCCAGCGCTTCGGACGTTGCCACCGAATTGCCATCCAGCAGCACGGACTCCTCGCCGTTCTCATTTGTTTGGACATCCAATGAGAACTCTTCGACGGTCCACGTTGGCGTTACCCACAAACCAACACAGAGCGCGGCAATCATTGCCGCGACAAAGATACCCAAGGCTGGGCTCTTTAGCTGCTTGATATCGAGAGGCATCGCACGCGTTTCCGGGAAGTCGAAGTTTGCCCGAAGGTAGCAGAAATGCGTTGCGAGGTGTAGAGAAACTGCTCAAAAACGAAACTGCATTGCGCACCGCTGTCTGTTCGTCAGCGAGGAAGCCTACGCCGCGCGACCGCAATTGCTGCTGCGATCCCAATCAGCGCCGTGGTCGTCGGTTCTGGAATCTTCGTCAGCACGACGGTGAAAATCTCGCCGCTGGCCGACGACAGAGCTGCCTCATTGCGAAACACATGCGGTGCATTGGTAATGATGCCACCGAAAATGTAACCCACGGTTGTATCGCCCACCGGCAGCAGGTCCAAGTTGAGCACCCCGTTTTCATAGGTCGGAATACCGTCGGCAACGAAAAACTCGGCGTTGGAGCCAAAACGCATTAGCTGCGGATCTAGTTCGTCAGTAAACAGCTCGGGAAACGCGCCCAGAAAGTGCTGCTCATAGGATCCATCGTCGTAGCGCACGACCGATGAGATTTGGCTCGTGTTGGGTAGCGCCAAGTCCGTGACAAAACCATTGGCATCGGCTGAAGGGTTGGTTGGATCATATTCTTGGAGTGTGATGCCACCAAACAACAACTCGTGCATCGCACCGGTGGCCTCGGAAAAAAGACCGAGCTTGGCCGAATGGTAATTGTTCATGCCTTGCTTGAACACGTTGGGGTCGTTATCGAGTTCTCCGTTGGCGTTGACCGGATCATTGCCGAGGTCAATTTGCGTCGGATTCCCGTCAGCATCGATTTCGATCGGCACCGTCCAAGCGCCACGCGTCTCGGTGAACACGCCCGACAGAACGGTGATGCCTTGTTCTAGCGACCCGTTGTTGTCGCGGATCGTAGGATAGACGTTCAGATCGCGGCGCCGAAAGTGGTCTTCGGGCGTCGTCGATTGCACTTCGGTGAATCCCAAGTTCGTGCCATCGTCTTCGATCGTAAAGGTTCGCACCTGCTTCGTGTATTCCCCGTTCACTCGGTTGCCATCGTAAGGCTGATTAAAGTCTTGACCGAATACCAAATGCATCTTGCCATCGATTTCATACATGTCACCACCAGTGACCTTGAACAGTGGATCGCTAATCTGGCGAATGTGATCGCCGGCCATTCCAGTGCCACCTTTGGCCCAATCGATTAATCCAGGCAGATCGAATGCCGTCAGGTTGCTAAACGTGTCGCGCGAAGTGGGATCGACGACATCGTCGTCGCCAAACCCTCCGGTCACGTACAGTCGATCGCCAATCTGCTCAAACTGAGTATTGGCACTCGTGATCGAAAGCAACTGTTCGGTGCTCAGCCCACTGCTGGCGACGCCTGGAATCAGGCTGCGGCTCCACGAGGTTTTGTTCACTGGATCCATCACCCATACGTCGGAGTTCTGAAACCGCTCGGGTATCGAAGTGCGATCGACATCGAAACCGTGGAGTCCATTACTTTGGCCGCCGATGACCACCCATTGCCCGTCGTACTCACCAGCTACGAATGAGTGCACAGATGGCCGCTGCATTTGGCGCGCGGTGTCGTACTGTTGCAATGCAACACGGTAGGGCAGGCTGCCGCCGACGATGACGGGCGTAACGGTGGCGGTTTGGTTGGCCGCGAAAGCAGGCGTTGTGACCGTGGCTATCGCCACGACGCGAAGAATTCTTTGGAGCTGTAGCAAGATGAATACTCTCTGAAGTGACTCTGCTGAAGGTGTCAAACAAGAATGGAAGGTATCGTTCAGCTGGTTCGCCAGCGCGAGCAGATGACTGTGGCGCCGCCCATCAAGAGGACGGCCACCGACGTTGGCTCGGGAACGTAGGTCACCATCAGCAACGGGCCGTTGGTTGACTCCTTAGACTCAAACTTGCGCGACGAGGAAGGGACCGATTCACTGCCAATGAGGATCCAGCCAAAATTGGAACTGGGATCATCAAGCCAAGCCTGTGCATCGGCGACCAGTTCGGCCGTCGACCCCCAAGTTTCCTGGCCAGAAGTCCCTATTGTTGCGGCTGCACTCGCTGAACTAACGAAATCGCCGCCGGGGTTGGCCCATGCATCGGTATCGAAAAACGTATGCACCCAGGTCGCGTCTCCGGGCGTAGCGTCGGTGCCCGCGCCCCCCGGGGCTTCGGACGTCCCCTCGCCCCAGTCTTGCAATAGTCGGTGCAACGCGAACGAATCGACACCGCTTCCGGCGCCCGCCTGTATGATGTTTAAGGTCAACTGCACGTCGGTAATGATCGCACCGGCTGGGATTTCACTTGCCAGGTCGAATGAAACCAGCGCACGTTGCGGCCCAACGCCCAGTCCGCCAGTGCGGCCAGCAAAGAGGGGGCCCATGCCGTTGCTGAGACTTCCCGTTGAACTGTTGTACAAGGTGTTGTCTTTGCTAGCGCTAATGGCAACGGTGGCCGCGCTAGCTGGCGCGGCCAAAGTGACAGCGCTCAGGACCATGCAGGACAAGCTGCTGAAACGTAAGTTGCTGTATCGAAGGTGCATCGTGAACCGCGTCTTTGAGGATTGATTGAGATACCGCGAGCACCGGATGGAGCGAACCACCGTGAGTGACAACGCGAACTCAAGAAGCAAGGGTTACTGTCCGCATGAGAGGCATGCGAACGAAGTTTGCAATATTAGCTATGGAAGATGTGTTGAGATCACTAGCTAAATAGAGACACTACTTATTGGTGCCAAGTTGCATTGGTGAGGCAATGTTGCAGCCCGTCTGCTAAGATTCCATTTTAAATCCGCCCGGTACGCTGGTCAAATTGTAGGTCCCTCATGAGCAATACACTAGTGGAAGTCTGCGTAGGGAGCGTTGAAGACGCTCAAGCGGCTCAGTTGGCTGGGGCCGATCGTTTAGAACTCTGCGCGGCTACGGAAGTCGGTGGCTTAACGCCCTCGGCGGGTCTCATTGAGGCGGTTACCGAGCAAGTTGACCTGCCCGTCATGGTGATGATACGCCCTCGTCCCGGAGGATTTTGCTACGGTGAGCCGGAGTTCGATACGGCTATGCGCGATATGAAGCTGGCGCTCCAGTACAACACCGCCGGCGTGGTGTTTGGGTTTCTGGGCAGAGATGGTCAGGTCGACGTGGACCGCTGCAAGCAGTTCGTGATGCTGGCGGAGGGACGCGAAACCGTCTTTCATCGTGCGTTCGACGTCGTGCCAAACCCTCAAGCCGCGCTCGACCAGCTGATCCAGTCGGGCGTAACGCGCTTGCTCACCAGCGGCCAGCGGACAACCGCTTTGCAGGGTGCCAGCTTGATTCGCCAACTCATTGAGCGAGCGAGCGGCAAAATCCAAATTTTGCCTGGAGGTGGCATTCGTGCAGACAGTGTCGCTGAAGTCGTGCGATTGACGGGCTGCAACCAAGTTCATGTTGGTGCTTCCGCAATCGGCTATGATGAATCGATCGCAAGCGATTCAGAGATTTCTTTTCATGCTCCCGGCTATCTAGAACAGAGTCGGCACCGCATTGTTGATAGAGACTCCGTTGCAGCGGTGCTTCGCGAATTGGGCCGCTAGATTGTCGGGTGGAGATCACCTAGAATCCGAGGCATCTCACTCTTCGATCAGTTTCATCGTCACGCGGAAAAGCTATGCCCAGCGCCGACCGTTACTTCAGTCCCGATCCCGCGCAGCGCAAGATCGCTCGCGAGCTGTTTACGGGAATCACCGACCTGCCGCTCGTTTGTCCGCATGGGCACGTCGATCCACAGTTGTTTGCCGATCCCGAGTATCAATTTGGTTCACCTGCGGAACTACTGATCATCCCAGATCATTACGTGTTCCGCATGTTGTATTCGCAAGGTGTGCCACTCGATGCGGTCGGCCGCCGGCGGACCGACGGCACTCCAGGCGAAAGCGACCCTCGCAAGATCTGGCAAACATTTGCAGATCATTTCTACCTATTTCGCGGCACGCCGACGGGAGGCTGGCTGCGCGACGAGTTTGCTGAGGTCTTCGGCATTGAAGAGAAGCTCACCAGCGACAACGCCCAACAGATTTACGATCGGATCGACGCTAAATTGCAATCAGAAGCGTTCCAGCCGCGCCGCTTGCACGAGCAGTTCAACATCGAAGTGCTTTGTACCACCGACATGGCGACCGACACCCTCGAACATCATCAGGCGATCCGCGAGTCGGGATGGCAACGTCCAATTCTACCAACGTTTCGCCCCGACGATGTGGTGCTGATTGACCGGCCGGTATGGCCGCAGAATATCGAGCGACTGCGTGAACTCACCGGCGAAAGCGTGGGAGACTTCGCTAGTTATCTCCGCGCGCTTCAGGCCCGTCGCGATTTCTTCCGAGACATGGGCGCTAAAGCAACCGACCACGATTGTGCGAATGCGTATTGCGGACGGCTGTCGGTGTCCGATGCCTCGGCGATTTTCGACCGAGCATTGCGAGGTAAGGCAGATGACAATGATGCCGAAGCCTTCCGCGGACACATGCTGATGGAACTAGCGGGGATGAGTGTCGAAGACGGCCTCGTGATGCAGATGCACGTCGGGTCCTACCGCAACCACAACGGTCCGTTCTTCGAAGCTTTCGGTCCGGATACTGGGTGCGATATTCCCACCGCGACTGAGTACACACGAAACTTACGTCCGTTGCTGTGCGAGTTTGGCAGTGATTCTCGCTTCGCGCTTATTCTCTTCACCCTCGACGAGTCGAATTATGCGCGCGAGTTGGCTCCGCTGGTGGGCCATTATCCGGCGCTGAAGCTGGGGCCGCCGTGGTGGTTTCACGACAGTTTTCATGGCATGCGCCGCTACTTCGATCAGGTAATGGAGACCGCCGGAATTTACAACACGGCTGGATTCAATGACGATACACGCGCGTACCCTTCGATACCCGCGCGCCATGATGTCTGGCGACGCGCCTGCGCCGACTGGGTGGCAGGGCTGCTTGTCCGCGGCATGATTGACGATGACGACGCGCAGGCGATGATGCGCGCACTTGTGTACGAGTTAGCGAAGCAGGCGTACCGTCTCGATTGACGTTCGTGCACAACTCCATAGGTGACGTCGGGTTCGTGACGTATTGAGGAATCTCTTACGCAGATCCGTTTTTTGTGTAGCTAGTCGCGTTTTCTCTCTGCGTAGACAGGGTTCAAAACTCACATCGCTCCGTTTATCATAGTGCTTACGTACAAGGGCGAGCGAAAAGGCCCTCGTCCACCGCTTCCCGCCAGTATTGGCCGATCGATACGTCGATGTTCTGAACTTCCAACCCGATGCGGTAAGATGAGAAGTTCTGTGCGAAACGTTTTCTGTTTCCTCCCGTTATTTCTGTGTGCCCAGGTCGCGGCAGGTAAGTCGCCCTCTGAGACACTGCTGCCGGACGAAGTGTCGTTCAACGCACATGTTCGACCACTGATGTCGAACACGTGCTTTGTGTGTCACGGTCCCGCCGAGGAAGAGAACCCCTCGGAGCTGCGCCTCGACACACTCGCCGCGGCGACCGCCGAGTTGCCCTCGGGCGAGGGCACGGCAATCGTGCCGGGTGATCCTGACAGCTCAATCGTCTATCAACGACTCATGTCGGAGGATCCCGACCTGCAGATGCCGCCGCCCGATTTTCGTCATCAGCTTTCTTCACGAGACAAGGCGCTGTTCCGCCGTTGGATCGAACAAGGGGCGAAGTACCAACAGCATTGGGCCTACTCGCCGCTGGAAAAACCGAACGTTCCACAAATCGAATCGTTGCCGCCCGGAGGCAACGAAATTGATGCCTTCGTCATCGCGCGACTACAAGCGGCAGGATTGGAACGTTCGCCTCCCGCCCAGCGCGCCACTTTGCTACGACGATTGAGCCTTGATTTGATCGGGCTGCCACCTACTCCTGAGGAATTGGAATATTTTCTGGCCGACGAAAGCTCTGATGCCTACGAGCGCCAGGTCGATCGTCTACTGGATTCACCGCACTATGGCGAACGGATGGCCTCTCCGTGGTTGGACATTGTGCGCTTCGCCGATACGGTTGGTTTTCATGGCGATCAGAATCAGCGGATCTTTCCTTACCGCGACTATGTGATCAACGCCTTCAACAAGAACAAGCCCTTCGACGAGTTTACGCGTGAACAACTGGCGGGCGACTTGCTTCCCAATCCGACCGACGAGCAACTCACCGCGACGGGCTTCACGCGTTTAAACATGATGACGCGCGAGGGCGGTGCGCAAGCGAAGGAGTATCTCGCCAAGTACACTGCCGAACGGGTGCGTTCTGTGGGTACCGCCTGGCTGGGCGCAACCATGGGCTGCTGCGAGTGCCACGATCACAAGTACGATCCGTTCACGATGAGAGACTTCTATGCGCTAGGGGCCTTCTTCAGCGACTTGCAGCAGTGGGGTGTGTACAGCAATTACGGGTACACTCCCAACCGTGATTTGCTCGGTTTCAACAATGATTCTCCCTTCCCGCCAGAACTCTATGCGCGGAGCGGATCCTTGAACCAGCGTATTGTCGTTCTGCAGCGCGAGTCTGACAAACAGATCACTGCTGAGTTGCCCGCCGACATTGCAGAACGTGATAGCTTTAGGTTGTGGTTGGAAACGACCAGTGAATTGCTCGCTAGTCATCCCGATGGATGGGTCTTTGGTGACATCGTTTCCTCAACTGCGAGCAAAGGCACGAAGTTCGTACAAACGGACGACGGGAGCCTATTGCTCGTTGGCGAGCCACAAGCAGAGGAACTGACGACGCTTGAGATCGCCGTACCGAGTCCGCTAAGTGTTGATTCCATCCGGCTTGAGGTGTTACCCGACGAATCCCATGGTGGACACGTCGGACGACACGCAAACGGCGGCTTTCGCGTTGAGTTCGCCGCGTCGGTCCAGCGAGGGAGTGATTCCGACAGCCAGGAGCTAAAAGTCGCCTGGGCCCAGCCTGATCATGAGGCACCGCGAAACTACCGAAGCGGCCAACACAGTGTCTATCTGGGAACACAGTGGCAATCGCTGCCGGCGAGGTGGCAAGTTCCCGACGATGGCACGAAGCAGGCCCACACGGCTATCTATCATCTGGCTGAGTCGCTACCGTTAGGGCCGGCCGACAAGTTAATCGTGAAGCTCAAGAGTGCAGACATCGGACGAGTTCGCATCTCGGTCACACCGCTTGCGGAAGCGATCCCTGGTCGCGCAGCCGCAGATAAGCGGTTCGTGCAGGCCATCGCGAAGAAAGTGCGTGAGTGGCAACCCGATGATCGAGATTGCGTCGTCGCTGCCTATTACCGCGCCATCACTCCCGAGGATCAAGAGAGCGATACCTGCAAGAAGTTCCGACGCGAGATCGTCGACTGCCGCGCGGGTTACGCCCATACTTTGATTGCTCAGCAGTTTCCGCAGCAACGATATCTGGTCAGCCGCGTGCTGCCGCGCGGCAACTGGCAAGACGAATCGGGTGACGTTGTTGAGCCCAACACGCCAGAGTTCCTTCCCGAGAATCGAAACCCTGCCGACGGTCGCCGCACACGGCTCGATTTGGCAAACTGGCTGACCTCGAGCGAGAACCCCCTGACCGCTCGCCACTTCGTCAATCGTCTGTGGAAGCAGTGCTTCGGTGCCGGTTTGTCCAACAAACTCGACGACTTAGGAAATCAAGGCGAATGGCCCAGTCATCCGTTGCTCTTGGATTGGCTGGCGTGTGAGTTTCGCGACTCAGGTTGGGACATCAAACGGACGCTCAAGCTGATTGTGATGAGCAGCACCTACCGCCAACGTGCCGCTTGGCGATCTGACCTCGCGGAAGTCGACCCCTACAATCGCCTGGTCTCTCAGCAATCCGCGCGTCGCTTAGCCGCGGAAATGGTTCGCGACAATGCGTTGGCCGTTTCCGGTTTGCTTGCCGGCGACTTGATTGGCGGCCCCAGCGTGTTTCCCTATCAGCCTGCGGGCTACTACTCGAATCTACAGTTCCCAAATCGAATCTACGAGAACAGCGCGGGTGACCGACAGTATCGCCGCGGGGTCTACATGCATTGGCAACGGACGTTCTTGCATCCGATGCTGGCGAACTTCGATGCGCCGGCTCGCGACGAGTGCACCGCCGATCGTAATTTGTCGAACAGCCCGCAGCAGGCGCTCACGCTACTCAATGATCCAACATTTGTCGAAGCATCACGCGCAATGGCAGATAGCATTCTGAGTGAACTGCCAAGTGAGGATTTCCGCGGCATGCTTGATGCGGCCTTCCTGCGGGCACTCAGCCGCCCCGCTACCGCGGAGGAGCACAGTTCTCTGCTGAGTCTGTACAAAGAGCAAAAGAAGCACTTCGAGGGCAACGCAGATGACGTGACAGCGTATCAGCAGAACGGAGCGTTCCGGCCGACTTCGAAAGCCCCGGCAGACGAACTTGCCGCATTCGCACAAGTCTGCCGAGTGATTCTGAACCTGCACGAAACGATTACTAGATACTGAATTATCATGTCGACACCCATTCAATTCGTTGAAGCCGCACGCAGAAGCTGGTCGCGCCGCACGTTTCTCTCGAACTCGTTTGCCGGTGTCGGTAGTTTCGTGCTTGGCTCGATGTTGAGCGAGCAGCAAGGACTTGCGGAAACTGGGGCGGAGCGGCCGTGGCCAGCCAACTTCGGCCTTCCGCATTTCGCGCCGCGCGCGAAACGGATGGTCCATCTCTGCATGGCGGGTGGCCCCTCGCACGTAGAATCGCTCGACCCAAAGCCTGAGCTGCAACGACTCGATGGACAGCCCTTTCCCGACTCGTTTACTGCGGGACAGCAACTAGCTCAGCTTCAGGGATCCAAGCTACTCGCCCGCAAGTCGTTCGCTAAGTTTCGACGTTGGGGCGAGTCTGGGCTAGAAATCTCCGAGATCTTCCCCCACATCGGTAGCATCGCCGACGAGATCTGTATCATCCGCTCGATGAAGACCGAGCAGATCAACCACGACACGGCGCACGCCTTCATGAACACCGGCTCAATCATCAAGGGCCGACCGAGCATGGGTTCCTGGTTGCTTTACGGTTTGGGTGCCGAAACCAACAACTTGCCGGGCTACGTCGTGATGTCCTCCACCGGTGGTGGCGGCGCACAGCCGATTTCCGCGCGGCAGTGGAGCGCCGGGGTTTTGCCTAGTCGCTACCAAGGTGTCGCCTTCCAAAGTACCGGTTCGCCGGTGCACTACATCGGCAATCCCGCAGGTGTATGCCAATCGACGCAACGACAGGTCGTCGATGAAATTCAGCGCCTTAACGGCTTCTTGGCCCAGCAACGCGTCGACCCCGAGATCGATACTCGCATTGCCCAGTACGAAATGGCGTTCAAGATGCAGACCGCCGTGCCTGAGCTGACCGACATGTCGACCGAGTCGCAGCACACACTCGACATGTACGGTGTGAACAAACCGGGCGATGGCTCCTTCGCCTCGAATTGCTTACTCGCCCGGCGACTGCTGGAACGTGGCGTCTCGGTTGTGCAGCTCTATCACCGTGGTTGGGATCATCATGGTGGCATCGCCGAGCAGATGCCGATCGCGGCGAAACACACCGACCAGGCCAGTGCGGCTCTCGTGATGGACCTCAAGCAGCGCGGTTTGCTAGAGGATACACTGATCATTTGGGGAGGGGAGTTTGGCCGTACGCCGATGGGCCAAGGTTCCGGACGCGATCATCATATCAACGGGTTCAGTTTGTGGATGGCGGGCGGCGGCATTAAGCCGGGCATGACCTACGGCAATACCGACGAGCTCGGCTACAACTCGGTGGAGAACATCGTCCACGTCCGTGATCTCCACGCGACGATGCTGCACTGCTTTGGCGTCGACCATGAGCGTTTCACCGAGCGATTCCAAGGCCTCGACATCCGACTCACTGGGGTAGAACCTTCGCGCGTCGTCCGCGAAGTGCTGGCCTGAGGGAATGCGCGACGAGCTTGCCCCTTGTGTTAGCTCTCCAATGACCACGGCGCCCGCATCTTCGGCGTCAGCAGCGCGTTCACGTTGGCATCGTCGGACTGCTCCGTCTTCGGATCCCAATGGAACGACCGGCCCAGCCGCAGTGCGATGTTGTTGAGGTGGCAAATCGTCGCAGTGCGATGCCCGGCCTCGACGGGGGCGTTGGGGGACTGACGCGTCTTCACGGATTCCAGGAAGATGCGGCGATGCTCGCCGTGATGTTTGGCTGGCGGTAGCTCTACGCCGCTCAACAACGAGGCCGGCTCTGCCGTGAGCGCTCCGCCGTGCACCGCGATGAACAATTTGCCTTCCGTCCCTTCGAACCACACGCCGCGCGGTCCTTGATTATTTCCGACCATTCGCAACCCGTTCGCGAAGCGGTTCTCGAAACGAAAATCAAGGCACGCGTCGTACAGACCAGGGCTCGCTGGTTCGCCGATTGCGTTGATCGAGGTCGGCCCGGTATCGTCGTTGCCTAACACCATCTGCGCCAGATCGATCACATGACAGCCGCGATCGGTCATTTCGCCGCCTCCATAGTGGCTAATGAACCGCCACCAGAAATGGCACCGCCGCTCTGTGTACGGTACTTTCGGTGTGTGCCCCAACCAAAAGTCAAAGTCGAAGCCTTCAGGCACGTCCATCGGTTCGGGTGTGCCTCGGAATGCGTTCACTTCCTGCAGGTGATCGTCAGCGAGCGGCAACTGAATGCGTACCGTGTGAATCTCCCCGAGCTTGCCGTCAGCAATCAGCTCCTTCGCAACACTTGGGCCGGGATTGGAGCGCTCGTGCGAGCCCGTTTGCAGCACCACGTTGTTTTGTTGCACGGCATCGCATAGTGCGCGTCCCTCGCCGATCGAGTTAGTGAGCGGCTTTTCGCAATAGATGTCCTTGCCTGCGCGTGCTGCGGCGATTCCCGTCAGCCCGTGCCAATGGTCGGGCGTGGCAATCACCACCGCGTCGATGTTGTCGTCGGCGAGCAACTCTCGATAGTCGCGGTACGTGTCGACACCTCGCTCTCCAAACTTGGCCTTCAACTCTTCGAGTCGCTTGCTCTCTACGTCGCACAGCGCGACGACCTCCACGTTGGGGCGATGTCTGAAGTCGTTCAGATGCCCCGTCCCCATTCCACCGAGTCCAATGAATCCTAAGTTGATCCGCTCGCTGGGTGGCAACTTATCCTGCGCGAACGCCGCGAGCGGTTGCGACGCGGCGAACGCCGTCGCCCCGGCCAGTAGGGTTGATCGTTGCGTAAACTGACGACGTGTGAGCTTTGGGTTCGACATGTATTCGTGCCTGGAGAGTTGAGTCGGGACGAGTCGCGTTCTCTTCAAATTCACATCATAAGGCGTTGACCTGTCAATATCTGCCCGTGCGGGCTGACATCGACACAATTTTCGCTGACTCTTGAATGTGAACAAATGTACATTATAATCGCGAGCATGATTGGACACGTCGATGCCGATTGCTTTTATGTCTCTGCCGAGCGCGTGCGGTATCCGCATCTGAAGGGCATGCCCGTTGGTGTGCTGGGCAATCATGGTGCTTGCGTGATTGCCAAGAGTTACGAAATGAAGCAAGCGGGCGTGCCTACCGGTGGCGCGATCTGGGAAGCGGTGCCGGTCTGTCCCGACGCGGTGTTCGTAAAGCGCGATTTCCGCTGGTACGAAATCCTCTCGCGCAAAATGCTCGCCGAAGTACAGCGGGTGAGTCCGCAGGTGGAGTTCTATTCGATCGACGAATCGTTCTTCCGTGCCGTCGATGTGCGGTTGTCGGCCGCCGAGCGGTTGCAACGGGCTATGCTCGATCGCGTCGGTGTGCCTGTGTCGATCGGCATCGCGCCGACCAAAACGCTGGCCAAGTTGATCTCCGATTCGTCCAAGCCGTTTGGCTGTGGCGTGATCGACGACGAGGCTGCTCGTCTGGAAATCCTGCGCGACCGTCCGGTCACCGATATCACAGGCATTGCCAAGCGTAGTGCCCGGCGGTTGTCGGAGCAAGGTATTACCACCTGCGAGCAATTTGCGAACGCCGATCGCGCGAAGATTCGTTGGCTCCTCACCAAACGCGGTGAAGACCTGTGGTGGGAACTCAACGGTCATTCGGTGTTGCCAGTGCAGACCAAGCGGCCGGAGCACAAGTTCATCTCGCGCGGCGGCAGCATCGGTCGGGCGTCGAACGATGTCGCACGAGTGAGAGGTTTCGTCGTTCGCAACGTCGAACGATTGGTTGAAGCCCTGAATCACTACCAACTCTGCTGCGATCAACTGATCCTGAGCTTGCTGTTCCGCGACGCGCCCGAGCGCAGTGGCCGACGGAGCCTGCTGGGCAGCACAGCCGATTTCGAACGCCTCGTCTGCGCTGCTTTGGAAATGATGCCGGAAGTCTGGTCGCCGCGGCACGCATCGGTGCACTACATGCACGTCATCGCCGGTTCGCTCTGGGCGGCGGGCAACCGGCAAATGGGACTGTTTGACGACGATCTGTATCAAAGCAATCATGATCGTTTCGACGCGATCGCATCGGTGAAGAGCCAAATCAACTCGCGTGTCGGACGTTTCGCCCTACGAATGGGCTCGACCCTGCCGTTGAAGGACGTCTACGCCGATCCAGCCAATGAGTACGATATCTGTGATGTTCACGGTAAGATGTGTTTTTAGAAGTTTGGCGCTTTGTACTTGGTAGCTAAGCACAAAGTACCAAGTACCAAGTACAAACCACAAAGAACCACCCATGTGCAAAGGTATTTCTATCCTGAAAGCTCGGCTCAAGCAGGAACTGTTTGACCAGTACGAATTGGCTCACCGGATCACCACGCGCGGCGAGGCCACACAGCAGGAACTACACTTCATGTATCCAGGCGCGTCGCCGATCGAGTTGCCGGTGATCCAAGACGGACAACTGGTGATTATGGAGTGGGGCAATCGCAACAACAAGGAAAGCAAGCTCCCCAAGACCGGTTGGTGCCGGCTGGAAAGTCTGCAAGCCGGCAAATGGCGTTGGCTTTCGCCCGAAAAAGTGGTGATCCCTGCCGACTTCGGCCTGGAGAAATCCGTCTGGTTCCAAATCCACGAAGGCATGGAGGGCGTTGTCGTCCACGACGAACACGAGCGTCCGCACGTGTACATGCTCACCACCGCAGCGAGCGTCTACTACCAAAACATGACCCAGCACGACCGCATGCCAGTCTTGGTAGGGCAGGAGATCTAAAGGCTATAGCCATGGTTGCGAAATCGCTGCTGGCGAGGTTTTGAAATGAATTTCAACTTCATTTTCAAAACGCCTCCTATATGTGCCTGTCCCGAATTCGTAAGTCATTTCTATTAATGCCGTTGCATCACCTCCCATTCGAGAACGGGCTGAGGTATTGAAAGGTTTCAGTCGATGGACCTTTCAAAACCCATGACCATTCCACCACGACCCTTCAGCCTTCACCAATCACGGTTTTGACTTCCGCGCAGCAGCAACGCTTTCGCGAGGCCGACTGGTGGTGCCGGTTGGTGACGATTCCGGGGCTCAAGCTTAGCCGATTGCCTGGCCCAATTTCAACGAAAAATAGTGCGAGTTGGATCAGCTACAGGCGCGGAGCACGAAAGGCTGCAAATGCCATTAGCAAGTGGTTGAGTGTCGTGACATCGACGGAAAGAAGTTGGCTCGTACACCACTCGTCTCAGCAGGACTGTGGCAGTGGGTCTCAGCGATAGTCAGCGCCTTCGTCGCTTTGCGCGCACGAATTTCGCCACTCATCAAAGGTCTGTGCCATCTTTTCCACGACTACGGGGAACTTGGCGGCCACGTCAGTCGCTTCCGAGGGATCGGCTTGGAGATCAAATAGCTGCCAAGTAGCCCCGCGATCTTTGCTGTGGAGCTTAAACCGATCCGCGATCAGGGCGCACTGCTTGGCCGATTGAAAACCGATCGGGGACTTGCGTTCATTTTGCTCGCCTGCGAGCAGCGACAGCAACGAAATCCCGTCCCGCGGTCGCTCGTCGGAGAACTTTGCGCCGAGGGCATCGACAATCGTTGGCAGGTAGTCACTCGTCACCGCCGGAAAATCAGTCTGCGATCCCGGCTTCACTGTCGATGGCCATTCTAAGATTCCGGGTACGCGAATGCCACCCTCGTGCAGCGAGCGTTTGCGACCGCGTAGATGCGCGGCGCTGCCCGGCATGTTGCCGGCGGTGCCTTCGGGGCCGTTATCAGAGCAAAACCAAACCATGGTGTTTTCGGCCACCTCGAGGCTGCGAAGCTTCGCACGCAATCGACCGACCTGTTCATCGAGGGCCGTAATGCAACCGTAGTAGTTTCTGGCGTGGGTGTCGTATTCGGCGTACATGGCGGCATGCTTGGGCCCGGCGACAACCGGCAAGTGCGGAGCATGAAACCAAACGACGGCAAAAAACGGCTGCCCGTCGCGCTTCGCCTGCTCGACAAACGGTACAACGCGGTCCATGATCACGCGCGAATCGTCGCCGCGGAGATTCTCGGTAGCAGGCTCCCCTGCCGTGTTCCAGTAGCGTGTGTTGTAAGCGACAGCGCTGTCCAGGTCCTCAAGGTAGTCCCAACCGATTTTCTTGGCGTCCTCAGCGGGCTTCCACATGGGATCATAGGTCGGGACCTTCGCTTCGGTCGAGAAGTAGACGTCAAAGCCGTGCGCCGTTGGCGGCGCATAGTGTGTTGCTCCCGTTTTACCGCCGCGGTTGGAATCTCGCACCGTCTTGGTGAGCGTGCCCAGATGCCACTTGCCAAAGTGACCAGTGGCATAGCCATGCTCCTTGAGCAACTCGGCAAGTGTCAGTTCGGCCTCACGCATGTGGCCGGCGTTGGCGTTATAGATCCCGTACCGGAACGGATGACGCCCGGTAAGACACGACCCGCGCGTAGGACTACAGACAGGCGCGGCTGCATAAAACCGATTGAACTTCATACCGCCCGCCGCCATCGCATCCAGATTGGGGGTCTTGATCGGCGACTCGGCGTTGAAGCACTGCACGTCACCCCACCCCAAGTCGTCGGCCATCATCAAGATGACGTTGGGACGCGGAGGTTTGTCCGCAGTAGCCGATGAATTGCTTAGCAATAACGCAGCAAGTAGACATAACGGGTATAGATGACGCATTTTCTGTCCTCGGACTTTCCATTTGCATTAGATACGAGCCGCAGTCTAGCTATTCGACCGCAGTGTGGCAAAGGCCTGGCAATCGATTGCCAGACTGAACGTCAGCGTCTTGATGAACAAGGCCGTTCCAGTAGGGAGGGGGCATTTCCCTGATAGCGATCAATAGTTTGATCGTGGTTCGTATTTTCTACTTGCACCGCCGTGAGGACTGATAATATAGTTACACTGTCGGCCCACGACGGGCTAGATCCTCTTTTCCCAATTCAATGGGGGAGTCGTTCACAGTGCATATCGCCCGACCTAAGCAGACGCTCCTTCCCACTGCTCGCCGTGTCAGCGGCTTCACCCTCGTCGAACTGCTCGTGGTGATCGCCATTATCGGTGTTCTGGTGGCGCTGCTCCTTCCAGCGGTGCAAGCGGCGCGGGAGGCGGCGCGGCGGAGTCAGTGTCAAAACAATCTTCGGCAGATCGGGTTGGCGTTGCTCAACTATCATGACACGGCCGAGCAGTTCCCCGCCGGCTCGCCAAAGTGCTGTATCCGGCCTGGGGAGTTGTGGTCGACTTCGATCTTTCCGTTTCTCGAACTAACGAATCTGCACGATCAGCTCGACTTCTCCGTGCTTTTTGATGATCGGCGGTCTCCGAACCTCCAATTAATTCAACAGACGGTCGACGCCTTCATCTGTCCCTCCGGTCCTGCCGCGGCCAATCCACTGTTTACTGATCGGCACCAGCACAATCCACGCACGCAAGTCGGCACATGGTACGTCGCGTCGATGGGACCGACGTCGCCGGACAGATGTTCGATCGTCTGCACGGCCTTGCGTGGCACTGGCGAACCAAACCACTGCTGTCTCGGCCACAATTGGGGCACCAACGGCGGCAGCAACTTTGACACCGATTGGCGAACGGTCAGGTGGCCAGAGGGAAGTACGCTGGGAGTCTTTGGGAGACATACGATCCCGGTCATTTCCTTGAGTAACGTCACCGACGGCACGAGTAGCACCTTCATGGTCGGCGAGACATTGCCTGAGCAATGCACCTTTTTCGGACTGTACTCGAACAACTTTTCAATCGCGTCGACCTCCATTCCGCTCAACAATCTGGTCAGTGATCGCGAAGGTGAATATCCTCAGGATTTTGGCAACGGCACCAACTGGTTTGAGACAGGCGGATTCAAGAGTGCGCACCCAGGAGTCGTGCATTTCGTGATGGCCGATGGCAGCGTGCAGTCGATGACCGAATCGATTGACTATCTTGTCTATAACCGCCTCGGTTCGCGAACCGGCGGTGAGATAGCATCCGTTGTTCAGTGAGAGTAGCTTCGCATGATCCACCGCGCACGGACGAACGGGATGCCAATTACGGTGTTGCTCTCCATTCTGGGCTGCCTAACGATATGCCTGGGGTGTGGTGATGATCGCGGTTTGGTGCCGGTGAGCGGCCGCGTCACCTTCAATGGCGGTGAGATGCCCGGCAAGGGCTATCTGCAGTTCGTCCACATCGAAGTTGCCGACGGGTTCGTTCGTCGTTCGGGGATGGCGAAATTCGAAACAGACGGTGACTACCAAGTGCGGTCGTTTCAGCCAGGCGATGGCTTGTTTCCAGGAAAGTACGCCATATTTCCGTACTGCTGGGAAGTCGAACCAAACATGGATGGCAAGCCAGAGAAGAGCTACTTACCCGCCAAGTATCTTAACCCCGTCGAGCCGCAATTCACGCTCATCGTCGAAAAAGGTCAGAGCGCGATCGACTTTGACATCAACATCGAGCCGTAACAGCACGACTAATCCAAGCGTTGCCAGTCGGGGTAGACGGGGCGATGCTCCGTGTTGCGGTCCGCAGTTCGGTCGGTCGGCTCCGGCGGCGCGGCGTTCAACACGGTTTGCAACTGCTGATGTACCTTCTGTCGGTCGGTATCTTTCACCGTCTGCGCCAGGTCGGTCTGTTCCTTGAGATCCGCAGGCGGCTCGTAGAATCGACCATCACGATACAGCTTGTAGCGGGCTGTGCGAGCGAACTGTCCGGGAATCTTCCTCCAGTACGGCTGGTAGTGGCAGAAGATCCAATCGCGAGGGTTGCCGACCTGCCCGCGTAGTTGCGGCAGAAAGCTTCGACCGTCGATAGGGTCGTCTTTGCCAAGCCGAATGCCGGCTGCCTCGGCGAGCGTGGGATAGAAGTCCGTGAAGTCGACCAGATCGTCGAGGACTTTGCCTTGGGGCGTTGTGCCCTTCCAGTACGCCAACAGCGGCACGTGGGTGCCCATATCGGTCATGCCGCCCTTCCCTCCCTTGATATCCTGCCCACGCCACCGCGAAACGATGTTGACGTTCGTGCCGTTGTCGGCCGTGAACAAAATAATGGTATTCTCGGCGATGCCCAACTCCTCGGTCTTCGCGACGATGCGGCCGACGATCTTGTCCATGTAATTGACCATCGCCTGGAACTCTTGTTTCTTATCATCGACCAGCTTGTTGGAAGAGTGATCACGAGTTCGATCGCCAATCGTGTCGGGTGTCGGCACGAACGGATTGTGAACCAGCACCATCGGGTAATAGGCGAAGAACGGCTTACGCTGATTGCGCGTCATAAAGTCGCAGAGGAAATCGCAGAACAGGTCCGGTCCGTACTTGCCATCGTTTTCTTCGATGGTGATCGGCTCACCGTTCTGCTCGATTGGCGGACTCCAGTAGCGTTCTCCCGCCTCTTGTTTGGTCAGCGTCAGCTGCCACAGGCAATACTCGTCAAAACCCGCGTCGTTGGGGCGTCGAACGTCCTTGCATCGTGGCAGGTCGTTGTGCAGTCCGTTGAGTTGCCATTTGCCGGCGACCGCCGTCTTGTAACCGCCATCGCGGAGCAGATTGGCGAAGGTCTTCTCTGCCGGATTCAAATAACCAAAGTGCGTGTAATTCCGAAAGTTGTACTTGCCCGTCATGATCATCACGCGCGAAGTCGTGCAGATCGGCGTGGAATAACAGTGGGCAAACCGCACTCCACGATCCGCCATCGCATCGAGGTGTGGCGTCTGATAATCGTCGGCACCATAACTTCCAAATGCCTCCCAGCTCACATCATCGGCCATGATCAGGATAATGTTGGGCGGATCGGCCGCATCGGCGGAAGCAGGAAGTAGCAGCAAAGCGACGAGCAGATAGTGGTATCTCATAGGGTTACACGAGCACAAGAGTTTCAGCGATTAGGAACAACTGAGTGTTTACTATACTGGGTACACGGGAACCGACGTAAGCGAACTTCCGGCAAATCTGGTCAGATTTTCTCATCGCGTGACTGAGCGATCCAACTTCAGCAACAGCAGACCTAAAATCCACACTCGTATGCACAACGATCCTGTGCGGCCATGGTTTGGCCGCGACGTCTCGTCTTCTGTTTTTGGTGCTTGCGCCAACCGGCGGGGAGGTCGCGATGGTGATGGTGCGTGAGATCAGGATCGACGTTGCCATGGCGAAGTACCTGGATTGCTCTTTCGCAGGGAACCGTGTGTAGATCGATCCAGGCATCGATCCCACACTCAGCAAGGAATATCGGCTGACGATCGCTGCCGTGATCCATCACGTAGTCCGATGCGGGGCGCATCAGCAGACTCATGGTGTGAAGTTGCTGCTCGCCTGTCGGTGAATGCCACACACGATAGACACCGGCCGCGTGCAGCAACTGTCCGTCTGCCCGACGAAACACAATCTCTGTTCCTTCGGGATCACCCCAGTAGCTGTGGATGTGGAATGAGGAAGTTGGCACGACGCAGCGCGACGTTTCGATTGCTGACAGCCACGGCCACTTGGTCGGTTCCTCGATGCTCGCTAGTCGGTGATCGAATGTCGGGTGCACCGGTGATTCGGAATGGGGCGGTGCGATGCCAAGCTGCATCGAGTAGAGCTCACGATCGCCCGCTTCGTTGGCGAGCATGCCGGCAGTGAGTGAGCCCGAGTCGATGTCGCGTGCGGACTCGCAGCTTTGCCCTGGCGCGGCGGCGTAGACTTCGGCCAAGCGGGACAGCGATGCATCACATTGAAACAGGTGGCACATCACGACGACGATGGGTTGATAGTTCGCGAGCCCCAATCTGCGCGGGCGAAATCTGCGATCCTTCGTCGACAGGAACTGCCCTCGAAACCATTGTCGTCTGCGACGAATATCAAGTTCATCTTTCGAAGCTTCGGCGTGAGAATGTAAAAGCGATGCGGATGGGGTGAAGTGCTCATGCTCGCATTTCCGTTATCGTAAGCTTTAGTCGTTGTCTGTTTTCCGCAACGGCAACCCCGCGTCGGTGATCGCCAGATTCCCGTCGTCGATCGCTGCCTTGCCGTTGACAAACACCCAGCGTGCGCCGGTGGAGAATTCAAACGGCGACTGGAACGTGGCGTGATCGCGAAACGTAGCCGGGTCGAACACGACCAGGTCCGCCATTTGTCCCTCACGCACGTAGCCGCGGTCGGTGAGGCCCAGGATGTCGGCCGGCAGTCCCGAACAGCTGCGGACGGCGGTTTCGACTTTCACGACGCCTTGTTCGATCGCGTAGTGGCCGATGCGACGCGAGAACGTCCCAAAGCTGCGCGGGTGGGGGCGGGTGCCATCGTCGACTTTGGTGCTGCCGTCCGAGGCGGTTGCCGCCCAGGGCAAGGTCATCACGAACTGCACGTCGCGCTCGTCCATGCTGAAGTTCACGCCCTGCTCGCTGCCGCTACGGATAACATCAAGCGCCACCTCAACCGGGGCTCGTTGTTCGGCGGCGGCGACTTCGCGGGTGGTTTTTCCAACCCACATGGGATGCGCAGGGCAACTGGCAATCATGATCTTGCCCCGC
>JANQQA010000104.1 GCA_028285205.1 Bythopirellula sp.
CTTTGTTAGCGGGTTAGCACCCCAGTGGCTGAAATGGAGTCCGCGCCGAGGCCGAGACTCGCGCGCTGGTCGGCGCGCCTTTGTTCAAGGCTTGAACAGCGCTCCGGCACGTCTAGCCGGCGCTTTAAGTTCGTTCTGACCAAATCAGTGCTACTGAACTGGCGGCAATCGGCCAGAAACGGACCGTGGTTTCAATCGGTTAGTTGTCACGATCCCGCTTTCCGAAGAAGCCAAACGTCTCGATGAAGTGAGCCATCCCAGCACCGAATGGGATCAGCATCACGACAAGCAGCAACCGTTCAAGTGTTTCATCCAGTTCAATCTTCGCGTGCTCCGTATAGACGCGATAGAGGTACGCAAGCGTGACAGACACTATGAAGCCAAGGACCGCTGTTAAAGCCGCGCCCGCCTTAGAATGCAGGAACCCCTTATCTAGCATCACGGATAATGCTCGCAATTGAGGCCAGGTCAACAGTCCACGCTCGATCGACAGTTCACAAACACGATTATCGAGCCAGTTTCAACGGCTGGATTGGGTCAGGACCAGACTACCAGACCTCTGTAACAGCCTGAGTCATCTGATTGGACGGCACAGGAGGCCCGTAGACGGCAGTCCATGGCCACTAACTGCCGCTCTTCATGCCTTCTCCGAGTGGAACGTTCAAACGAAGGCGGTATCGTATTCCGCAGTAACGACAAAACCACCTCCCGCCTATACGTTGCCACTCAGACGTATCCTTGAACACAGATTCTTCCTCACCACCAAGCATTCGCCCAAGGTTCGAGTCTTTTGGGACGTTTTCGACAAACACCATATCGAAAACGAATGATTCACTATCCTTCGAAGCGTTAACAACAGAGCAGCTGAGAGTTTTCCATCCCGCGTTGTACTGCGACATCTTTTCGGAGTACCAGTCTTTCGAGACTGCGTGTTGGAACGATGGAGAACGATAGGCGTATGCTGAGTCCCAGTCGCCCTCGAACTCGAAACCGTAGTAAGCCTGTAAAGCGTCGACTAGGTCTCGCGGAATGCTCTCTCCATCTACCTCAATTTCACAGGCGGCCTCTGTCGCGCCGAGATTCCTGGTACTTGCCAGGAGGGAGAAGGAAACCAAGATGAGAACCCGCATCATTATCTTTACATCGGGAAGCAAAAGTCTGAGCTTCGGTTTCCGGTAGCCGACAAAATGCTATTGCCCGCGAGCCAATACGAAAGCCAATATCGCGCCACCGACCAATGACATTGCAGGAACGATTACGAAGACAATCCTGTCCGAGAGTGGAACTCGAGATCTTCGGGCCCTGAAGTGACTCACGATTGAGAAGAGCGGCAACGCAATCATTACCGATCCGAAAACCAGGTGCCTAGTCGACCCCTCAACCATTCCCACAAAAGCAAACAAAGGGCCCAGCCAGGCTCCAATCCAAGCGAATGCAGCGCCTTTTGCGTTCAAAAAAGTCGTGTATATGTTCGCCATTTTAGGGTTCGAGAATGGCTATCTCTCGACCGTTGCCACCGTCGGGTTTGGGTCAGGACCAGACTACCAGACGCTCTATTACGGCCTGAATCACCCGTTCAGACTACTTTCGCGGGCCCTCGGTGGCTGCCCTCGGCCAGGAGCGGCCCCCCGGCGCTTTCTCGCTCGTCAACCTTCGGATTTACGAACTGCCTCGGCGATCGCTTTCTGGAAGCCGCCGAAAAGCTCATACACGTCGACCGGGACGTCATCCTCAACGCGCTTGGATATCGCTGTAAGCGGGAATGACAGTGTGTTTGTATCCGACCAGCGTAAAGCCGGGACCCTACCCCACTCGTCGTTGAATACGACCCAAGACAGTTCAGGAACCTCCTGTTCCAGGGCATCTCCGAAAGCAATGCCCAACGATTGAAGCTTCCACGTCTCGTCTTTTGCTATCCAGCCATTGTCGAGAATCGTCTGCACCAATCGGAGTTTGCCCGATACGGACTGGTACGCTGCCGGGTCCTCGTAGTGCCCAATCACCCATTCGCGGAGGTTCTCGATACGCTCGAGATCCTCCTGATTGAATGATTCGATTGACTGTTCCACTAGGTCCGCAACGGGTCAAGACCAGCCTACCAGAGGCACCGTAGCCGCCGAAATCACGCAATCAGGCGATCCGGGACGTGTATTACGGGCAGCTTTCGGCCAGAACCGGTCGCTTAGGAACCACCTTTTTCTGCGACTTCCGTTAGAAAACCCCGAGGATCTCTTGCGAACTTCGTCGCATCCGACACCTGAATAGCAGCATGCAGTGCGGCGGTCGTAGGTTCAATTTCGGCGCGCGACTCATACCCATAAAACCTGCATTGCATCGACTGTGCAAACGCACAGACGGCTTTCACGAAATCAGACGCATCTTCTCTGGCGTCGATTCTCACAGCGAGCGACTCAATCGCGTCCCCAATAAGCCACAGATCAATTCTGTGGCCGTCATCAGTGCCCCATACTGATAGCTCATCGGACCATGAATCGCCCTTGGGGAGAATCTCGCCAAGCCGTGATTCGAGGTCTGACGGAACAGAAATTGAAGACCACCAAGCAGCGGTTTCTACGCCTTCCGGTGTCACCGAATGCACAAACAGATCAGGGTCTGCGGCGAGTGCTGTTTCCGGGACCAACGCGATATCAAATTGCCAAATTGCCACATCGATTTTCTAAAGATTCTGACCGGCAGCATCGGGTCAGAAGCAGACTACCAGAACCGTAGAATGGCCCGAAATCACCCAGGTGGGCGGTATAGTTGGGCCAACGGCGGGAAATGACCCAATGCCGCCGTTCGCCATGGCCGAAGCGAACGCGCGTCGAGCCTGGAAAAAGGGAGCCTTCCGGTGAGAGTCGTATTCGCGGCAGACTACTTTGAAAAGACCGTGCCTGATGAACAGTACCGGTCCGAAGCAGCGGCGTTCGTAAGGGCCGGAGTCCCGGTCTCCACGGTTTCAGTTGACGATCTAAGTACCGCGAAGCTGGTCCCGAAACCTGAACCAGAGGAAACTGTTGTCTATCGCGGATGGATGCTCAACGAAGCGAGCTACAAGCAGCTAGTGAGTGTAGTTGAGGCATCCAATGCCAAACCGCTCACGCCTCTGGACGGATACTTGCTAACGCACCATATTCCTAATTGGTATCCCTTGGTGACTGAGTACACACCAGAGACGATCGTTTTACCCGAGGGCACGAACTATGAGGCAGAACTTCGCAAACTCGATTGGCCCAAGTTCTTCGTAAAAGACTACGTAAAGTCCCTGAAGACATCGATGGGGTCAGTAATCACCGACGCGGGAGACATTGGTAGATTGGTCGAAGAAATGGCCAAGTACCGCGGCGAGATTGAAGGTGGGTTGTGTGTACGTCAATTCGAGGAGTTCCGCGCGGGCTCCGAGATTCGGTACTTTGTGGTCGACGGGCAGCCTATGGGTCCGGATGCGGAGGCGATTCCCCGAGTCGTTGAGGAGTGCGCAACGCGAGTTGGTAGTCGACTTTTCAGTATCGACGTAGCCACTAGGGCCGACGGCGTTGAACGTATCGTAGAGTTGGGTGACGGTCAGGTTTCCGATCTTGTGGGCTGGCAGGTAGATCGATTCGTCGAAGCCGTGTCGGGAGTGTTGTGATCCGACCGCTCTTGGCCGCCATCAGGCGCTAGGTCGGCCTAGATGCGAACCATGCTCGCAATTCTCGCGCTTTTGGGTCCGGTTATCGTAGGAAGCGTCGTTCACCATCGAATATACGAACCAAATTTTTGGCAACGCCGTTCGTTTTGGTCGCGCGGAAAGCTGATAGCTCTGTCGTGCACTGCGCTGGTCACATATTTTTTGGTTTCCTATGGCGCTGAAGCCGTAATGGGCTGGGGAGTAAAGAAGGACGTTTCTTTTCTAATACTTGGTTTCGGAACCGGAGTGGTAGTTTTTTCACGGGCTCTTCTGGGCCGCGTAGGGCCTGCGTTCACCGACCTCACTGATGAGTATGGATCGATTCTTGGGTGGCTGCTGATCACTGCTGGAGTCGCGCTAATTGTCGTCTACAGCTCCATTCGTTGATCTGCGCCCTGATCAATGCAAGTAGCAGACCGATTCGTCTGCTCCTGGCCGTAACCCGCCCGTCACAAGCACTCTAGATAGCCTGAACGCGTGATTTCAGTGGCCACAGTGCCTCTGGTAGGCTGCTCCTGACCCTATCCGGCCGGTGAGATGAGCCGCAGAGAAAAGTCGCATTCGAGAGCCGGCGGCGCCATGCTCAGTACAATTCGAATAATGAGCCATCAAGTTTCGACATTGGACAGCCGCTCTTCGATACATCGCAGCGGCCATAGAATCTGCCGTCATGTGAACCAGTAGCGTTGTTGCTGCGCTGCCGCATATGTTAGACTCGATGTTGATAGAAACACGACCGCCCCGTTCGTTACTGATGTAAGTGCGTTAATAGCGCCACGAACGGGCGCGGTCTATTTTTTTGGCCACCCAAAATGCGACATGCTCTCCTTCTCGATGGTGGTTTCGTAATTAAGAAACTACAAAACGCCAATCATCGCTTCCCTACGGCGGACGAAATCGAAGAGCTTTGCCATTCCATAAACACATCGGATTACCTAGCCGAATCCCGCCTACTTAGAATCTACTTCTATCACGCACGTCCGGCGAGTGAAGAACTAAGAAACCCAATCGACCAGTCAGCACTCAACTTATCCCAGACTTCCATCTACCGGGCTCACGAACAGCTCATTGACACGTTAGAACTGAGACCCAACTTCGCCGTGCGATTGGGGGAAACCGTCGCGAACGGATGGGCGGTAGGTTCTCGGGCTATGGAAAACCTTACTCGACAGCCCAGGGCAATTGAGGCAAAAGATCTGGTACCCAATATCAGCCAGAAAGGCGTGGATCTCCGGATAGGCCTAGATATCGCCCGCATTTCACTTAAACGAACTGCCGACTCAATAGTTGTTGTTTCTGGAGACAGCGACCTGATTCCTGCTTTCAAGTTCGCCAGACGCGAGGGGCTTAGAATCCATCTGCAGACACTTGGGCACGGTGTTCGCCGGGACCTTAAGGCCCATGCTGATATCGTACATGTCACATAACCAGTGCGATCAGCGGATGGCCAGGGTTTTGTAGCGTACGGCGTATTCTTGGCGGGTGTTGCCCTCTTGGGTGTCTTTTCCGGCTACATTCGGACGTTGCTAGGCAACGACTGGATCTTTCTTGCAGGGATTGCTGTTTATGCAATGGTTCTACGTTTCCTCTCGCTGGCGATCGGGGCCGCATTGAAAAAGCGGAGGCGCACCCGATGAGGCATTCATTCAGTTCGTCAAAAGAGAGCAAGCACCGGACCGCTTCGTCCGCTTCTGGCCGTGAGCGCTCACTTGGGTGATCTGAGATTGTGGCTATCAGGTTAGACGAATGATGCCCAGCGCTATGCGTTCTGCATGGATTGAGAACGCCTGCGCAATCGGTGTGGCACTTCTTGTCTTGGCAGTCGAATGGCCGAACATTGCTCCGGAGGAGATAAACGGCTATCCCCGAGCGCTTTCTTTTGCTGGACTCGCCGCCATCGTTTCGACGCCCGTGGTGTTGATCGCCTCTTTTCGGCAACGCTTTCCAATATTGCGATACGTAGGATGGAGCTTGCTGGCGCTAATGGTTTTTCTGTCTTTCTAGGTCCGCCTTGATGTTTCTGGGTAGCGATTCGAGTGGCGGCTCTTGGCCGAAACCTGCCCGTCATATGCGTCCTGGGTCGTCTGTTCGCGTGATTTCGCCAGTCTCAGACGCTCTGGTAGGCTGGTTCTGACCCGAAGCAGCCGGTGGTTGGCCAGCAGATCACATGAATCTTGTAGAGAATTGGTTCGACTCTTGCGTGCGGTCTTTGCGCTGCTAGCTAGGCGGGACTTCGTGACGTGAGGACTTTTTTTCTTGCCGTCACAGCGTTGATTGTTAGTGGTGCGACGTGGTTACTGTCTGTCTGGCTGACTGGTGAGAATGACCCTCAATCGACGCGAAGCTATTGGTATCTGGTATATCCGTTGCTAGCAGTATTGGCGGGTGTGTTCGCATTCGGTGCGGGAAGGCTCATCGCATATTGGCCAATTGCACTGCTTACGCCACATTTCTTCTTCGCCTTGTTGACCGCGGTCGGTGAAGCAAGTCTCTTACCGTTAGCTGTGGGGTTCCACGTTCTGATTCTGGTGCCAGGCTTCGCTTCTTCGGCGTTGGGCTACACGCTCCGGAAACGCTTTGCGTAGTCCGATGATCGTTGATGGACAGGGTCGATCCGGTTGCGCGATTGGCAGCGATGCGTCCGCTCGTGGCCGGATGCAGCTGAAACTCCTCATTGGACTGGCGCTCAGCCCCTGGCCGGCATTCGCGTCGATCGACTGCTTACCTTTCGAGCCAGAGCGAGTCGAGCTTTCGGGCACGCTTATCGCCCGTGATTTCAGAGGCCCCCCGAACTATGGTGAGAGTCTAAACGACACTCTGGAAAGAGCCCATATCGTCGTCCTTGAGCAGGAGACCTGTGTCCGCGCGAGCATCGATGACGCCTTGAATGCCGAATCATTCGAGTCAATTTTTGAGTTGCAAGTCGTTTCGGATGACAGCGCCGCTTGGCTGAACCGGAAGGTCTACGTCTCAGGAACACTATTCTCTGCGCATTCGGGCCATCATCGAACGCCAGTTCTACTCCGAGTGACTGAAATCAGGGAATTGCCCGAATGACTTCTTCTGGCCGAGTCCAGCCGGTGGAGAGGCCCGGAACTAACCTAGTCGGGCTATTCCAGCCGGTTCGAGGGCTCTGGTAGTCTCTTCATGACCCGATGCGGACACTGAGATAGGTGTTATGGCTACGTCGTCACAAGCCCACACTGTTCTCCTCATCTACTCGTGTGTGGTCGGGCCGCTCATCGGCTGCGTTGCCTCGACCCCTGACTTTGCGCCGGACGACATCACGCAAGAACAACATCACGAGCTTTCCGAACGCAACTTCCCTGAACCTCTAACTCCAGCCGAAGAGGAGGCGCGGCGGCAAGAAGAGCAGGCGGCCAGGCAGCGCGCGCAAAACCAGGCTAACACTCAAAAAAGTCAAGAGGACTTCGTCCGTCAGGGTTTAATCAATGAGGTAAATCCATGAGCGTATTAGTGCCTAATCAGAGAAGT
Source organism: Bythopirellula sp. (assembly GCA_028285205.1). Classification (GTDB taxonomy): domain Bacteria; phylum Planctomycetota; class Planctomycetia; order Pirellulales; family Lacipirellulaceae; genus Bythopirellula. The sequence continues at coordinate 7,166 of JANQQA010000104.1, forward strand.
CAGACCTTGATGCAGCGTTTGGTAGGCTGCTGACCCCTAACGGACATTCGTGTTGGCCGGAATCTTTATTCTCGTAATAGTCGTAGCGCCACTAACTCTCCTATTGGAGAGAGCGTCTGGGTCTGTCGGGTTTGCATGTAGTTTTTCTACGATTGCTGGTGTTATTGCACTTCAAGTAGTTTTCTACCTTGAGGAAGGGCATGTAGACATGTTTTGGCCGATTTCTGTCGCAGTCTCACTTTTTGTGTCGTTCGCGATTTCCGGGCTAACTCTTGCGATTGAGCGCTTGATCAAGCGAAAGGCCGGATAGCTGAACGAGCTTTGCCATTATCGCCTTCGGTTCGGCCAGCTGACTGCAATTGGCCGAAAACCGCCGAATGAGTTTGTTCTAGATGTTTTTCGCGGTGCTTATTAGTGTGCTTTGGCTGGCGCTTTGCGTCTTTGTCTGGTACTTCAGCGTTCAAATAGCTGTCGGCATCTGGTTTCCTGGTCGAGCTAGCGAATGTCAACTGCGTTGCGCTCGACACCCGGGCGTGCTGCTAATGTATCCGCTATCGAAGTGGCTGAGCCCGGCAATAGCAGTTGTGATGCCATTCGGGATCGCTGTATCGCTGGTTCGCCTGGTCTTTCTCTTCTTGCCACATTTGTAAGAGTGTTTAGGTGTATGAGGATTTGTAGCGGCCATAAAATCAGCGTTTAGGTGTATTGGACTTGGTCGTTGACGGACATCTGGAGCGATCACGAATATGTTAGGTGGCGCTGGTTCCCGCTCGCCCTCGTCGCTTTCTGCGGTCCAGCTGTTGCATATGGCATCGTTGCTATTGCAACGGTTCTTCTCAGTCCGAGCGAGGATACATGGGCAAATTTGAGTGCCGCAGCCATTTTTGTAGCGACTCTACTGGTTCTATCAAACTTTTTACTTTCGCTGCTTCGGATTGTCCTGATTGAGCTGCCTCACGCACCTTGGTCAATATCGAAACGAGAGGGCGAACTGATATTTCTTGACTACATAGGAAGAGAAAAGTCTTACGCGAAGTCCGATATTGCGTCTCTGGAGCCTTACATGATCAAACTGCGCTGGTGGCTCCTGTCTTTTCTACACTCCAGCCGTCCTACGCTTCGACTCACATTTAGAAATGGCGATTGGTGGTTGATTCGCGGCGACAGCATGAACGACGATCTTGAAAGAACCTTCGGGCGAACATCGAGTGACGCTTGAACTGAGCGAGCGGCGGCCGCTAGGTCCGGTTTTGGCCGATAGTTCCCATTTAACTTTGTGAACAGTGGGCTCAGTCAATTGTTCGTTGTCGCAGTTACTGCGACGCTATTCGCGTGCGGCGTAGACGAACGGGAAAGGGCGATTACGGCGGAAGAAGAGATTGAACTTGGTCTTCAGGAGCGTTTTTGCAGCTAAGAGCTGCTTGCTTGTTGGAAGTTGAGTAGCGGCCGTTGCAAACTGGCGATCACCGAAGCGTTGAGCGTCTGCCCGTTTCCGGGAGAAAAGCCCTTCGACACCGACCCGATGACTACTCTTGGTCCGTGGGGCGACTGCATCGGTCCAAGAATCATGAGCGAGCTGAGGGATAAATCCGCTCGGGTCGATGCTGAGTGTGCGGAGTCGGTGATGTTGACTTGGGGGCCTGCTGAAGACGGCTAATCTACCTTGGAGCGACGGCTTCTGGCCGCGAGGTGTCGGTTCCGACGCCGGGAACTAGCCTGCACGGGCGATTCCAGGCGTATTAGGCCGACTGGTAGTCTCTAGTTGACTAAAGCAGACGCTAGAAACATTGCTGAATCTCCGATTCTTTACGGTCCCGTTGCTGCTGCTCTCGGTGGTTTGCGTGGCAGAAGAATCCATTCCTCTTACCGAACGGGCAACGCTTACGGCCGATCAATCTGCTGCTTTGGATGCGGTAGCCGAGATAATCGAATCAGAGTGCTACGATCCAGATAAGTTTCGGGCGCGGTTCTCTTGCGTAGAAGAAACCTGTGAAGTTGACGTGTTTCCAGAAGAACTAGAGACTGAACAGTACGCCGGTTGGAGAGGTTGTCCGTTGAAATACTGCGCGACTATTGTCTTTTCCACCAAAACGAACGAAGTCATAAAGACGACTTATTGGCGATGATTCCTGGTTGGCTGCTCCTGGCCGATTGAAGGCGTTAGTTCTCGATCGACGGTGATGAATTACTCGACATCGATTTACATCTTTGGCCTTGCTGTCATTGTTGTCATGCTGGCCATACTGAGCGTCCCCTTCTCAACTGAGCCGATTAGAACTCCGCTCGAGTACACCGGGTTGCTTTACTCTGATAACTTGTTTCTCCCTTGCGATACCGATGAGGCCCTAGGACTGATAGACGAGAGCGGCTATCTCGACGTGTCGTATCGAAAAATGCGTCCCTAATGGAAGTATCCGATGTTCAGCGAGGATCGTTCCTACTTTGTCTCGGTCACAGTCGTCGGCTGGCCGAACGACAACACATCACACCCCTGGGGCTTCACCACCGACCGACAGTTCGACGTCATAGAGATCAAACGAATTACTGAACCAGCATTGATGGATAGGTGTAGGCCGGAAGTAGACCCGTCTGAACCTGACTGGTTACGGTCAACGAGCACTATGCCGCTGCGCGTACTAGAGTGACGGCTTCTGGCCGACTGCAGGCATCCGAAAGGCCGATTCATCCCTCAATCGCGCGGTTCCAGCTGTCTACGGCCTACTGGTAATCTCTTCTCGAACCGAAACGGTCTTTCGGACACTGAAATCGCGACCTAAATTCTGATCACAAATTGATTAGTCTTCGACAGAGCTACTTTGTCTCGGCCGCTGCTATCTGGAGACTACAGGCTGGCCGCGGGGATACTGCGAAAGGAGCGCGTTGGTTTGCCTCGTGCTACCAATCGCTTCCACTCCTCTTACTGTTCCTCCTCCTTGATAAGGCAATCAGCACGTGGCGACACGAACCGTCGATCGCAGATACCTTTGGTGCGTGGCCAACCAATGCCGTCGTCTGGATTCTGTTGATTTGCTTGAATCACTTCTGGATTCTTCGCTCGGAGGCTTTCGAGCAGGAGTTGCAGCGGCTAGACCGGCTGGGACGAGAAGAAAGACTGGATGCAATCGTCTATAGCATCGCACTCGTCTACGGCTTTGCGGTCTTATTCTTGTTCCTATTTCTCGCAATGTAGCTAAAGACAAGCGACCGCTCCCGGGCGATTGCTGGCCTTCCGAAGCATCAAGTACATGAGCGGGCTGTCAGAAGAAGGCGAAGGCCTCGTCGTCTATGAGCTGGGCCGAGAGCGCGAAGGCCGCATGCGGAGGTATTTGCCGGTGAAGTGACGCCGTCAGACCCGTCGGACTGAACTTATCAATTACGTAAAAGAGATACCTTTTCCGAATCGCAGGTTTGATAGTCTCGAAATTGGGAAGGAAAAACTGTCAGGGTTGAACGATGAAGGCTCTACGAAACCTCGCTGCCGTACTGTTTCTTGCGGCGTTCGCATCTATCGCAGATGCAGCCTTGATCAAGGTCATTGCCGAAGGCACGGTGCGCGAGTATTCCGACCCGGATGCGCTGCTTTCGATCTCGGAGCCTGCTCCCGGTTCGCGGATGCGGATTGAGTTCACGTATGACGACACAATAGCTCCGCTGCCGGGATCTCCACTGTTCATTGGCGCCATCGTACGCATGCGTGTATGGGTTGGTGATGATCTAGTCATACCGTTACCCGACGACCTTATGCTGGTGGTCGATGAGGACCCTGCAGAAGCAGAAGGAAGCGATTTTGTTCTTGCAAGTACCCGCGAAACAACCTACCCAGATCCACGATGTACGACTTTTGGCTGCCCGGAGAACATTGAAGAAACACTCCTACTCGTTGCCGATGAAACACGCGAGGCTCTATCGAGCGGCAGTCTTTCCGATATTCCTTGGGTGTTGGACGCCTGGCCCGGTTCGTC
>JANQQA010000124.1 GCA_028285205.1 Bythopirellula sp.
ACTTCGTGGAAATGGACCTTCTCGATCGTCGAGCCGTGCACCTTGGCCTCCGCCTCGGCCAGCCGATGGAAGATCCGCAGCGCCAATTCACGTTGCGACGGCGTGAGCGTGCTCCGCTCGATCATCTCGACAATGTGGTGCAGATGCCGATGGGCGTGCTCGGGTTCGTGCTCGACGGTCAGCTGCAACGCACGAAAGCCCTTTTTCTTGACCTCTTCCAACGCTAACCGACAGCTTGGCAACCCCAGCGAATCGATCCCCGCCTGCACCGCAGCGAGTTCCACCCCCGCGTCGATCAGCGCACCCAGCATCATGTCGCCACTGACGCCGCTAGCACAATCAAGATAAGCAATCCGCATCTGACGCTCGCAAGTTGTTGGGGATCTGAGTCAAACGGACATTTTAGTGAAACTTGGAGCATGCTGGGAATAGCACCACGGAGTCACGGAGAGCACGGAGCATTTGCGTACAAACTCTGTGCTCTCCGTGACTCCGTGGTGAAAAACGTTGACGCAGGCCGCCGAGATCGCTACAGTTCTCGCGAATCTGCTCCAGTCATCCGAGTGCTATCATGTCCCTGACCGCGCCTTCGCCTGCTAAGCCGCCCATCGCTGGTGTGCTGCCTGCGCGGATTAAGGTGCTCTACATCACGACTTTGCATCGCACTGGTGGGTGGCTGACCGAGGCGTTTGCCGCAGACAGCGCAGCGCAGATTCTGCTCGAAGAAGTAGTCGGCGTGACGGCGGGCCTGTCGCGATTGCGCGACGAGGTGTTCGACGCGGTACTGGTGAGCCACGAACCGGGCGTGCTCGACGCGCTCGATTTGGTCGAAGGCCTGCGTGCCGGCGGCAATGAAGAACCGATGATCTTGCTCGGTTCGCTCCCGGCGCAAGACATCGATGCACTGTGCTACGAAGTCGGCGCCGACGACTATTGTTGTGTGGCGGAAACGACCGTCCGTGGGCTGCTGTGGAAGTTCGCCCGCGCGATCGAGCGCGGCCAGCTAGTGCGCGAGAATCGTCGCCTTGTCCAAGCGGAGCGGCAACGGCTCCAGCAGGAACATCTCGAAGCCGAGCGTCTGCTCGATCAGCAGCGCGCGGTCATCGCCGATCTCGAGACGATTGGCAGCGGAACGAAAACACAGCCACGGGACGTCGCCGACGTCGAAGGATCGTTAGCACACTCGGCCACCGGATGTAGCCATGTGCAACTCGATTTGCCGGCAACGCTCATCTGTCACTATCGCGAACTCTTACGCACCTACGTCATCATGGGTGCTGGTAACCTGGCCGACGAAATGGCGGACCTCGCCGAGATGCTCGCCAATGCCAATGTCTCTGCCCAATGTGCCATGCAGTTGCACGTACACGTCCTGGAAGAGCTGGTACAAGGCCTCGGCAACCGCAGCGCCCGCCACGTCATGAACCGCGCCGACTTGCTGGTCCTGGAAGTCATGGGCCACCTCGCCGACGGCTACCGCCAACGCTACTACGAGCGCAAGCACCCACCCCGGCAGCTGGAGTTGCCAGGGTTCGACGCGGCTTAGATGTTTGCGTTTCTTTTTGCTTCCTGGTTCTGTCACTCCTAGAATTAGGTTTATGGCTTGGAAGTGTCTGAAATGCGGGAAGACTGTCGGCGACCGTATGGGTGTTTGCTGGTCATGCGGAACGGACAAACTTGGTAAGGTCGATTCAAATTTTCGACACGCTGATGCCTACGAGCCCACCATTCCGGAAGAGAGTCGGCAGGTCAGTATCTTAAGCATTATGCGCATCATGACTGTATGCTGTGTGGCGTTAGCTCTCCTAAATCCTGAAGTGAATCGCTGGTCCGGTAGTACAAGTCTGAACACACTTCTATCATTCATCGGTATCGGCGCTGCACTTTACGTGATGTTCGCCTTCTTGCATCTGTTTTCCTTCATTCGCCGCAAATAGCTGCGAGGGCACAACCGCGTTCCAAAGCCGGATCCATCCGCCAAATCTGCGTCATCCGCGTTCCATTCCCTTCGCGGGCGCTTTACACAACCGCGCAGGTCGCCGACAATTGGCGGCATGAATGACCAAGAAACTACCGTCGGCGAGCTACGCAAGCTCGTCGACGATTTTGTTGACGAGCGGGATTGGCAGCAGTTTCATTCGCCCAAAAACATCTCGATGGCGCTGGCGATCGAGGCGGCCGAACTGATGGAGCATTTTCAGTGGATCACGATCGACGCGTCGCGCGCGGTCACTGACGAGCCTGAAAAACTGGCCGAAGTTAGCGAAGAACTGGCCGACGTATTGGCCTACACCGTGGCGATGGCGAACTCGCTGGGTATCGATCTGGCTGCCACGCTGGAAGCCAAGATGGTGAAGAACGCCAAAAAGTACCCAGCCGAAGAGTTTCGCGGCAAGTTTGGAATCATCGAAGAGTCCAACTGATTCTTTACCACGGAGGTCCGGAGAGCACAGAGAAAAACAACTGCCTGACGGACCGCTAAGCTGCGCTTATGACATTAGCGAGGATTAGCGCAAATTAGCGTTCTTACCTCAACCCGTTCCTCTCTCCGTGTTCTCCGTGCCTCCGTGGTAAACCCTTGAAACACTCACCGCCGCTTCCAGAGACGAATGCAAGAATCGCCGTCGTTGGGGCGAGCGCGCGGGCGGCGGCGTTTTCGTTGTTGCGTGCGGGCTATCGGGTGGTGGCGTCCGATATGTTCGCTGACACGGATCTCGCTAGGCGATGCGAGGTAACTCAGGTTTCACCTTATCCCGACGGATTTGAAGCGTGGCTTGCCGCGACCGAGTGCGACGGCTGGCTCTACACCGGCGCGCTGGAAAATCACGCCGACTTGGTGGACCGCTTGGCGGTTTCGCGACCGCTGTATGGCCATCGTGGCGACATCTTACGCCCTGTACGCGATCCACTTCGCTTGCAGAGTGTTCTGGGCCGGCATGGAATCAGGTTTCCCACCACAGTCTTGGCAGCCGGCCCGCAGGCACCACCTCGGCACATCGCCAAGACCTGCGTCGGTAGCGAGCGTGAAAGCTACTGGCAACAGTTTGTCGAAGGCACCTCACTGTCGGCCGTTTTTCGCGGCCCACAATTGCTCGGTGTCACGCGTCAGCTCGTCGGCGAAGCGTGGGCAGGTGCAGGGCAGTTTCAGTACTGTGGCACCCTCACTCCTTGGCCACTTGCCACTCGAAAACTCTCAGCGCTGGAGCAAATCGGCCAAGTATTGCATGGACAGTTCGACCTCACTCATCTCTTTGGCGTCGATCTCGTTGACGATGGCGACGAACTTTGGGTGATCGAAATCAATCCACGCTATACCGCGTCGATGGAAGTCGTTGAACAAAGTCAGGCCATCTCGGTGTTTCGAGCTGATCAAACAGCGTCGCCCGCGACCAGCCACGGCGCGACCTGCTACGGCAAGGTCGTCCTCTTCGCGAAAGCACCACTCGTCGTGTCGGCCAGACTCAGCGACACCCTGTTGCAACAAACTGGGGATTTGCCTTGGCCCACGATCGCTGATATTCCAAATGCGGGGACGGAGATCAACACCGGACAGCCGGTGCTTACTTTGTTCACCAAAGGCAGCTCCTGCGAGGAAGTTATGTCGCGCTTGAGAGCTGGCGTCGAGGCTATGGACCGGCAACTCTACGGGAGAAACTTCGTATGCGACTAGGAATCGTGAGCGACTCGCACGGACACGTCGAACTCACGCGGCCGGCCATCCGCATGCTCGACAGCTTGGACGTCGAAAGAGTGCTGCACTGCGGAGATATCGGCTCGGCAGAGGTCGTTGAAATGTTCGCTCAATGGCCAACCGACTTTGTGTTTGGCAACTGTGACTACAATCACGCCGATCTTGGTTCGGCCATCGAAGCCGCCGGCCAGACGTGCCACGGAGTGTTCGGATCGCTAGAAATCGCAGGCCGGCGGATTGCGCTGTTGCATAGCGATGATCGCCGCCAATTCGACGAGGTTTGCACCAACGGCGAGTGGGACCTGGTGTGCTATGGGCATACCCACAGAGCAAAGCTAGAACACTGCGGCGAGACGCTGGTACTCAACCCAGGCGCGATCTATCGCGCGAACCCACATTCGATCGCGATTGTCGAGCTGCCCGAACTGACCGCGACGATTGTGAATCTCTAACCTGCTAGCCGATCGATGCGGTTGCGGCGCAGGGGAATGGTCGCTTCCAGTTCCTCGGCCTCGTAGTAGTACTTCATGAGGTACGCGTCTTCTGGCGAATCCTCGTAGTACGATCGCATGACTGCCGTCGCGCGGAAGCCAAGTTGCTTGAAAAAGAGCTGGGCTGGCAGATTGGTTTCGCGAACTTCGAGCGAAATCTCGGTCCGGCGCTGACTGGATAGTTTGCTGATGAGTTTCTCTGCCATCTGTCGACCGACGTCGCGATGACGATATTCGCTGGCAACGGCAAAATTCAGAATGTGCAGACGAGTCTTGTGTAGTTCATAAATCATAAACCCAACAACGCGATCACCATATTCGGCGACCATGCCGATACAGTTGCGCTGGCGGAGACAACGAATGAAATCGTCTTCGTACCAGGGGAACTCGAAGCTCTCCTGCTCGATATCCAGCACCTCTGCCATGTCGCGACGGATCATCCAGCGGATGTGCACCCGCAAACGTCGATCCGATGAGCGCTGCGTGGAGAGTGGGCGTTTTGAACCTGTACTCATCTGGGCCTCCTTCCGTGTCGGCCGGCTGACTTGTGTCCCTAAACAATCGGTTTTCCAAGAGCGAACCGTCCCTTCCTGGGCACCATCGCCGCCGATTAGTCTTCCCTCGCTATGTGCAGTCCACAACGATTTCCCCGCCCCGACCCAATCGCTCCATCCCCAACCGTAGTGACTGAGCGCGAAAAGGTCCTTAAGGCGGTTTAGCCAGCCACGTCGTGACGGGTCTCGCCGCAAGGGACTGTGCTTGTTTGGAAACTGCTTTACGTCCCTCTGGCGTGCGTCCTGCCGCATGATTCCACCCTGCCTCATGCTACTCAAAAAAAGAAGTACTCGACGAGTGGAATAGGAAACTACCAAATGGCCGGAGACCTGCCAAGCGTGAAAAATCGGGCCACATTACGCCTGCTAGCAGCACCATTGAGTCGCCCCCAACCAATGGGGTAATGGCAGATTTCCCCTGGAGTTTATGTCGGTTTGTGCGCGTCGTAGCGATTCGCCGATTAGGCAAATGGGTTCCGCGCGGCAAACTGGTGCAATTGCTCATGCGCAGTCCGCGTTGACCACCGTCGTGGTGTAGGTTTTTAAGTGGCACAACCGTCCACAAGCGCCCTCGGGGAACACCCTATCCTCGAACCTCCCTCCCCAATCCCTCCACGAAGTGACGCATGACCTCCAGCGAGCGTCCAGCCTCTGAGTTGGTCCCGTCGATGACTCGCGTAGACGGTGCGCGCCGCGAGTATCGATTGCTCAAGCGAGCGACGATCGTCGCCATGGCGCTTGGCTGTGCGATTCCGCTGTCGTTGAATCTGGTCGATCCCGATCTGTGGGGTCATGTCCGTTACGGACAAGACTGGCTCGCCGAAGGCGAACTGCCCCGGACCGCTTCGCACACATTTACCGCCGTCGACTATCCGTGGATCAACCACGAGAATCTGGCCGAACTAGCGTTTGCGATCGGCTACGAAAAACTGGGCACCAGCGGATTATTGGTGGCCAAGTGCTTGTGGGGCATGGCGATCTTGCTATCGATGGTTTGGGTCGCGCGCCGACACGGAGTCCACGCATTTACCGTGTGGGCGCTGATGCTGTTGGTTGCCGCCAATCTGCAGGCGTTCTTTCCGCTCCGACCCCAACTGCTGAGTTTTGCTTTGTGCGCGATCACCTTGGTGTTGCTCGATCGCGGATTCTGTGATTGGTCCGAAACCAAGACCATCCATTGTCGCGCGCTATGGCCTTTGCCGTTGGTGTTCATCGTCTGGGTGAATGCTCACGGTGGATTTGTGTTGGGGCTGTGCATCGTTGGTGCGTATTTTGGTGGACGAATGCTTGAGCTGTTGATTAGCGATCGGCTTGCCGCATGGCCGCGGCTGCTGGCGCTGAGTGTACTGGGGATAAGTTGTATCGGAGCGACGTTTGCCAATCCCTACGGCGCAGAAATGCACCAGTGGTTGATGGCTTCGCTTGGCAAACCCCGCCCTGAGATTACCGAATGGGCGCCGCCGAAGCTGTCTGATCCGATCTATTGGCAGTGGATCGCCCTGTTGGGCGTTGCCACGGTAAGCCTTTGGGCAACGCGGAAAAAGCGCGATTGGGTGCAGATCGCAATTCTGGCGATCGTCGCCTGGCAGTCGGCTTTGCATTTGCGACACATCGCCTTCTTGGCGCTGCTCTGCGGATTCTGGTTGCCGGTCCATCTGCAATCGGCGTTATCGCGGTTGCGCCCGTCCGACGGATCGCAGCTGCCTGTAATGACGCTCTCGCCGTGGCTACGCCGGCTCGCCGTCGCCGCTTTGGTGGCCGCCATCGGACTGCAGTCCTACGCCTTGAAGTGCCAGTTCACAGAGTTTCCCGTTGAACGAAACCGCTTTCCGGTCGATGCCTTGCAATACATGGCCGACCGACAGTTGCAAGGCAAGCTGGTCGTCTCGTTTAACTGGGCCCAGTACGCGATCGCAGCTCTCGCCCCCGATACGAGGGTCGCGTTCGACGGACGCTTCCGCACGTGTTACCCGCAAGAAGTCGTGGACATGCACTTCGATTTTCTGCTTGGCGAGTACGGTGGCAATCGTAGTCGGAGCACAGATTCGGGGCCCATTGATGGAACACGCGTGCTACAGCACGGGTCACCCGATCTGGTGCTTGTGGATCGTCGCTACGAAAATCCGGTTGCCATTATGAAGGCAGAATCACAGCGCGAAGATCCCGAATGGACTCTGCTGTATTGCGACCGCGTGGCCGAGTTGTGGGGGCATCGCGATCGATACGACGATCCAACGCATGCGGACTACCTACCACTGACCGCGCGGGTCCTGGACGCGAGTCCGCGCGAAGGCGCCGTGCAATGGCCGGCCTTGCCGATCCGCTCACGACCGACATCACAGTTGGCCGAGCAAATCGTCAATCCGCAAGAAACTGCCGTTGAATTGGAACTTTGAATTAGGCGAACCATTTTCACATTTGCTTTGGGGCCAAAGAACATGTCGACGGAATTAGAAACGCAACAACCGTCAACCATGCCGGTTCAGCCACCGCTCGCGCCGACCGCGGATGAGACGTATCTCAAGCGGCTCGAAGATGCGATCACCGCGGCGGAGGACGTCGTCTCGACGGGCCTGGAAATCGGCGACGAGGCCCCGTCGCGCGACGAAAAGCAAACCGCACTGGCCGTGTCGGTCGTGATCCCCGTTTACAACGAACGCGACACGATCGCTGAAATCGTCCGACGCGTCCAGGCTGTCGGTGTACACCAGGAGATCGTGATCGTCGACGACTACAGTCTCGACGGCACGCGTGACGTACTGCTGGAGCTGGCCCAGCAATCCGACATTCGCGTGTTGATGCACGGCTACAACCGCGGCAAGGGCGCTGCCCTGCGGACCGCGTTCGCAGAAGTGGAAGGCGATGTGGTCATCATTCAAGACGCCGATCTAGAATATGATCCCCAAGACTACCCGAAGCTGCTGGCCCCCATCGAAAACGGCGCCACCGATGTGGTCTACGGCTCACGGTTCCTGGAGAACGCGCATCAAGATCCATCTAGTTTGCACCGCTTCGGCAATTGGGTCCTCACGGCCTTGTCCAACTTCCTGACCGGTCAGCGACTCACCGACATGGAAACTTGCTACAAGGTGTTCCGCCGCGAAGTGATCCAGGCGATCAACTTCCAACAGAACCGTTTTGGTTTCGAACCCGAGATCACCGCCAAACTATCGCGGATGGGGAAACGAATTCTCGAAGTGCCGATCAGCTACGACTGCCGCGGCTACAACGAAGGCAAAAAAATCGGCATCCGCGACGGCATCAACGCGATCTGGTGCATCGTGAAGTACGGCTGGAAGTCTTAGCAGTCAATCCTTCATGAACTTCGCGTTCGCTGTCGCGTCGGGAGGGCCGATATCGTAGATGCGGTACTGCTTGGTGATTTTAGCGCCGCCCTTCTTGAGCGTTTTGTACGACAGGTCGTTACTCTCCAACACCCAGGAGAACTCCGCCTGCTCGATGCCCCACTTCAGCGCGTCGGGCACCAGCCGTGCGACCAGTGCCAAGCCGATGCCCCAGCTTTGATATTCGGGCAGCACGTTCGTGCTGATCAGTCGTAGCTTCTTTAGCTGTTGACGCTTGCGCAGTAGTTTCAAGAATCCAAACGGGAACAGTTTGCCGTCGATTTCCTTGATCCGCCCGTTGTAATCGAGCAAGCCAAACATCGTGCCGACCGGTTTGCCGTCGATTTCGGCGATGGTGGTTAGCTCCGGTACGATCATCTGCTTGAATCCGGCCGCTTGCTTTTTGACCTCACCATCAGACATAGGCACAAAGCCCCATGTCGACACCAACGACTTATTGTAAATGTCGAGAAACGTCTCAATCTCTTGATTGAACTTCGACGTATCCATCGCCCGACACGTGAGATTCAGCCGCTCCAAGATGCTGTGGCTGATCGAATACAGTCGTTTGGAAATCTCATCCAGCATGTCGATGTGACCCCAAAACGCGTAAATGTTTTGCGCCTTGCGGAAACCGTACTGCGTGATCAACCGGTCGTAGTAGGGCTTGTTGTAGGTCATCATAAACCACGGTGGTTCGTGAAAACCGTCGACAAGCAGGCCGATTTCGTAGTTCAGCGATGGATTCACCGGACCACGAATGGCTTCAATGTTTCGCTCCGCAAACCATTTCTTCGCTGCGTCGAACAGTGCTCCTGACACTTCTTCGTCTTCGATCGATTCGAAGAAACCGAAGAATCCCCGCTGCTCTCCGTACTGGCGATTGTGGGCGTGATTCACAATCGCCCCGATACGACCGCAAGGTTTGCCGTCGCGCATAGCGACAAACGTCTGAATCTCGCCGTCGTCGTAGAACGGATGATAGCGGTAGTTGAGCAGCTCTTTCTGCACCATACGAATTGGCGGCACCCAGTTCGGGTCGCCACGGTACAGATCCCAGGGCAGGTTGAAGAAGAGTTTACGCTCGCGCCGCGTCGAGACGGCGACCACTTCGAGATGAGACATGTTGGACGTCGAGGATCCGGGGGGAGTATCGGTCGGG
>JANQQA010000135.1 GCA_028285205.1 Bythopirellula sp.
TCGAGGTGAGCGCAACGCCCCCGATAATACGTATGAATTCGCGTCGAAGCATGAGAAGAATCCTCAGGGTTAGATCACTAGCCGCCACACCCGCGCCGGCGAGGGGATGCTGCGCCGTACTGGTTTTCCATTGTAACAAAGCTCCACGCCGGATTAAGGGCCGTGACGAGAGCTAGCGAAAGGCTTCAAACGAAATCGCAGATATGGGAGAATTGCTGCAAGAATTCTCTATGCCAAGCGAAGCTGAAGCGACGGAACCCGTGCAGGGAATGCGAGAACAATGGCCTTTGCGGAGATACGAATCATGTCACGTGTCGTGTGGGTTGCCCTGGTCGCGCTACTGATACACTCAACTGCCAGCGCGGCCGATTTGCAGAAACAGATTGATCAATTGGCGCAGCCCTACGTCGATAGCGAGACGGTCATGGGCGTTTCAATTGGTCTAATCAAGGGAGACCAGACGATAGCGCGCGGCTACGGGCGGCTGTCAGCCGACAAGTCCCAGCCGCCCGACGGACGGACGATCTACGAGGTCGGTTCCGTGTCGAAGGTGTTTACCAGTCTGCTGCTGGCGGACGCGGTCGTTTCGGGTCGGGTCTCGCTCGTCACTCCGGCAGACGAACTTCTACCCGATGGCATCGAGATGCCGCGTCGCGACGAAGCACTGCCGATCCGCCTGTGGCATTTGGCGACGCATACCTCGGGGCTCCCCCGACTGCCCGATAACCTTGAGCCCGCCGATCCCAACAATCCTTACGCCGATTACAGCGGCAAACGCCTCGCTGCATTCCTCGGCAGGTATCAACCGCGCAAGAAGCCCGGCGAGACGATCGAATACTCCAACCTCGGCGGAGGCCTGCTGGGAGACTTGCTGTGCTTCGAAAGCAAAACCAAGTACGAGGCGCTGCTGCAGCAGCGGATCGCCGAGCCGTTGGGGATGAAAGACACCGGAATCGAAATCGACAAAGACCGGCAAGCCCGGCTGGCACCTCCACACGCCGAAGGTGGCGTCGCCGGCTACTCGTGGGACTTCGCACAGTTGGCCGGCGCGGGCGCGATTCGCAGTACCGTCGATGATATGCTCAAGTTCGCACGCGCGAATCTTAACCCGCCCGAGGGAAAGTTAGGTCAGGCAATCGACCTCGCTTGGCTGATTCATCAAAAGCCGATCGAAGACACCGACTTCGCCATGGGCTTGGGTTGGCACGTCGCGCGGGACGGCTCCACGCGCTGGCATAATGGACAGACGGGCGGCTATCACGCACAGCTGATGATCAATCGCAAATTCGACACGGCCGTGGTTGTGTTGGCCAACACCGCCACGATGGAGGTCGACAGGCTCGCCGAGCAAATCATGCGCATGGCGGCGGGCTCCGCGGAGGAGCCTCGAAAGTTCGAGAAAGAGATTGCAGTCGCGCCGGAAGTGCTAAAGAAATACGCAGGCAAGTACCAACTCGCACCCGGCATCGTCTTTACAGTCACCGCCGAAGGGGACAAACTGCTGGTCGGCCTGACCGGGCAACAGACATTCCGCGTCTATCCCCGCAGCGAGGTCGAGTGGTACTACAAAGTCGTGGACGCGACGCTCACGTTTCAACTCGATCGCCAAGGCCGCTGCACCGCACTAGAGCTGTTCCAAAACGGCGTGCGGCAACAGGCGAAGCGAATGGAATAGTCTGTTTGTTTCAGTTTAGTGGATGCTTCGTTAACCTCAGTATCTAGAAGGCTTCAGGAGAACATCATGCACGTCGCCACTCACGATCTTGTCCGGTTGTTGCTTAGCGCGTGCATCGGCCTTGTCATTCTCGTAGCGTCGAGTTGCTGCTACGGGGTGGAGCGTCCCAATTTCATCATCATTTTCATCGATGATATGGGCTATGGCGATGTGGGCTTCAATGGCGCGACAGGGCCCAGCACTCCCAATCTCGACCAGATGGCCGCCGAAGGGATGCGCTTCAACGACTTTTACGTGGGGTGTGCGGTGTGCTCGGGCTCGCGAACCGCGCTGCTCACCGGCACGCACTATCGCAGGCTGAGCATGGATGCCGTGTTATTCCCGAATAGCAAACAAGGGCTGCATCCTGACGAAGTGACGATTGCCGACATGCTCAAGACCGTGGGCTATCAGGCGGCGTGCGTTGGCAAATGGCATTTGGGTCACTTGCCGCCCTGTCTTCCGACGTACCAGGGCTTCGATTCCTACTACGGCATTCCCTACAGCAACGACATGTGGATCGATCCGGCCAACAAGCTGGCCGACGACATCGTCGTCGGCAACGGACTGTCACTCGAGGAAGGAAAAGCGGGCCACAAGAAGCGGAACTGGGTCCCC
>JANQQA010000137.1 GCA_028285205.1 Bythopirellula sp.
GGCGGAACAACTGGCCGCCGGCATCGTGGCCAGTACGCCGCGGTTCCACGAGTAGTAGAGATGACTGCAGTGCCAGCCTCCCTCGGCTGGTTCCAAAGAAATTTCTGTCGACTCGGCGGCGTGTGCGGGACGGTTCACGGTGAAATCAACTCACAGGTCTAAGACGATCGGATGGACTACAAGTTCCATCATCGTATCAAACCCGCAGGGCGGACGGATAGGGTCGATTCAGTACACACAGTCGTCGAGTGCCTCGCCTAGCGAACCCGCTATTCTTCGACTTCCTTGGAGGCCGCCGCTTCTTGCTCAACCAGGGGCGCCGCCTGCGCCGGAACAATCTCGTCGATGAGTCCATAGCCCAACGCCTGCTCCGCCGAGAGATAGTATTCCTCGTCGAAGGTCATCGGGAACCACTCTTCGGGCAACTGGGCATAGTCTCGCCACAGCTCGCGGTAACGCTGCGCGTCGAGTGCGTCCATCGAAAACTTTTCGTCGCTCTCGATCGAGTTGGCGTGCACCATGATGATCGCGTTACTCGTGGCATGCCGGCGACCTGTGCCCGCGGTGAGAATCATCGCGCCCGACGAGTAGCAAGCACCAACGGCCCACGTGTTGACGGGCGATTCGATCATGTGCATTGCGTCGATGATCGAAAATGCGTTGTCACCCCAGCCACCGAGGGTCGTGATATACAGATCAATCGGCTCGTCAGAGTCGACGCCATCAAGATACAGCAGACGTGCAATGACATCTTTTGCAGTACGCGCGTTGACGTCGTGGCCGAGCACGATTATCCGTCGAGCGAGCAGTGGGTCGTCGGCGAGTAACTGCGGTTCTTCGAAGCCGGCGTCGATACTTTGATCCGCGAATTCACTATGCAGATCGGAAAGAGTGGGGCCTTCCTGCGACGACCGCAGGAAGCCTATCACTGCCATAGTGATCGAGAACATCGACACCGAAGCGACAGCGACACCGACGACAATAGCGCCGGCAATCCAGAGTGCTGGGCCGCGCAACGGATGGTAGTTTGAGTCGCCCTCACCCACGATGCGTTAGTCTCCCCACCTAGCCAGCCAGCTTACGCCGGCTAGGACGTCGGAGATCGACTTTGGCCTCACGCCGAACGGCGACAACCGGTTGCCAAGCGAGTTGCGACTGCGCGTCACAGCGTCTTCGAGCTCGCTGACCCATGAGCGGAGATGCACTAAAATTACCCCTACCGGACGATTCATGGCGTTTTTTGATTAGTTCCAAGAGGCGAAGGAAAGCACCATAATCAGTCCGCATCGTAGCAAATCTCCTTTTCAGGGGTCAGGGGTGAGCGTTCGGGGGAGTCCTCTACAAACAAGAAACCGCCAAGATCGCCAGGTTCGCCACGAAAGTGGAAGCCGTAACGCTTCACTTTCATCTTCACTTGGCGAACTTCGCGTTCTTGGCGGTTTACAACTCTCATCACGCGCCATTTACCTCTTCAACCGTCGTATTGAAATCGTCAACCAAGCGTCCAAGCACTTCGTGGGTTATGTTCGCTGCCACACGTTGGCGGATGGAACCTGGTTGCTTTTCGTAGCGGTACATCGTGACCGCGCCGCCACGGCGGAGCATCAGTTCGTAGTAGAAGCGGCCGTTCTCGTGCTGCTGGGGCGGTGAGCTACGCATCTGGACGATGCAACTGTCCGCGTCGGTCTCGATTGGCGAGATCGGTTCAAGCAGATAGGTCACGCGCTTGCATAGTGCTTCACTCGCACGGTGCAGCGCGGCGACTTCGACGTTTGCTAGTTCGCTGGTCTCGAGCACCAACTCATATACTGCGACAGCTAATTGATCGCATTGGTCGACCTCACACCGCGCCGTCCGTGGCCCGTCAATCGCGACGACACGTTGATGCTGTTTGCCTATCGTGTTGGGCAGCTGGCTGAGGATATTCTCTCGGAGCGTCATGCGGCATCCTCACTATCGTCGGCCAAATCGTAGAGTCCACCGTGCTCCAGTTCGTGATCCGAGCCATCGAATGATAGGACGATCTTCGCATCCTCGAGCGTGGTCTCCAGATGGACTGGACGATTCCAGAGCCGGTAGAGGTTCTCGAGTGTGTCGCGTGCATAGTCAATCTGCAATTCAACACCCGAATAGGTGTGCTCCAGGTAGAGTTCGCCGCGATTCTTGTGATTGCCGTCGACGACGCTGATGATGGGCTGGCCACGGTTGGTCAGCGAGTTGAGCAGCTGTTGCTTCACCTTGGGGAACTCTCGACTTTCAATTTCGTAGACCTCGCTGTGCTGGTTGTAGCCAAAACGAAAGAATTTGTGTTCGCGCACAAAGTCGAGCGTCAGGAATTCGTCGATGAATGTCAGATCGTTGTGAATCCGACGGACTTCGAAAATCTTCTCGCGTCCTAGCCCAGCGCCGGTGTCCCAAGTCTTACGTTTCTGATGGTCGTCGCATTCGTCGTACTCCCGTCCGAAAGCACCGCGGTTCCAGCGATCCTCGATGTCGCGGAACAGCTCGATGCCAACCTTGTAGGGATTGAGCTGTGTGGGCGAACTGGCCATCGTGCCGCTATGGTGGTCGCAATAGTTGACGATGTCCGCACCGGTGAGGCCCTGATTGATCATGATGGTCGAGTGCCAGTAGCTAGCCCAGCCCTCGTTCATGATCTTCGTCTGTGCCTGCGGTGCGAAGTAATAGGCTTCGTCACGGATGATTGAGAGCACATCAGCCTGCCAACCATTGAGCGGGGCATGCTCCAGCAGGAATAGCATCACATCGCGCTCAGGGTGCTCCGGAACTCGACGTTGGGGCGGCTCTTTGTCGGACTCGTCGGCGGCATTGCTGGTCGTTTCGCGCGGATTAATGAACCGGTCCATGTAGTTCTTCGCCGGCAGGCGATCGGACCTGGATTTCTTGCCCTCGTCGTCTTGATTGGCGAATTCGTACTTGCTCTTGGTATCGCTTCGCTTGATGAATTGCGAATGGACGTCAATCAAATCCTCGATACTCAAACACGCATCGATGAAATCCTCGACCTCGGCGACGCCAACCTCGTCCATATAGCGGCGGATGCGGCTGCCGTGGTTGGCCATTTCGTCCATCATCTTGCGACTGGTCTTGGAAAACCATTGGTTGCACTTGAAAAAGTCGCAATGACCGTAGACATGGGCCATCACCATTTTCTGATCCACCAGCCCGTTGCAACGCATCAGGTAGGCGTAGCAGGGGTCGTTGTTGATGACCATCTCGTAGATTTTTTGCAGGCCGTAGTGGTAGCCTTTGCTGAGCGATTCGTACTCCATACCGAAGCGCCAGTGCGGATAGCGCGTAGGGAAGCCACCACGGGCGGCGATTGCATTGAGCTGATCAGCATCGATCAATTCGAAGATGGTCGGAAAGAAGTCGAGCCCGTAATCACGCGCGTATTGCTCGACTTCCACCTGAATAGCGGCCAGTTCGGGAGTCAGGTTGCCAAGTTCGAGGGTCATGATCGGCTGCTCGGAGGTCGAATTAACCAGCACGACACGACGATCCGATTTTTGTGTTCGTCGTCTCGCAGAAGTCTAATTTTGCTGTCGTGAGGTGCTATTTGCCTTTTCCTAGAAACTTCTTGATCGATTTGTAGATCCCGTCTTTGTCGGGAATCTCAGACGTCACCAACTTTTCGTTTTCGCCGTACTCTTGGTGCAGTGCGTCGATAAAGTCGCCGCTGCCGTAGGGGCTTTCAACCTGGCCATAGCAGAAGATATTCGATGCTGGCAGAAGTTTTTCGCCGAGCAACTCAAAAGCTTGGCGGTTGTCGTCGCCCCAGTTATCGCCGTCTGAGAATTGGAAGATGTAGATATTCCAGTCGGCGACGGGGAACGATTTTTCAATCAGATCGGCGCAGACTTGGTACGCGGAACTGATGCGCGTGCCGCCACTTTCCCGTGTGTGATAAAAGGTGTGCTCGTCGACTTCCTTGGCCACCGCGTCGTGGATGATGTAACGCTTCTCGACGCCCTTGTATTGGCTGGCGAGCCAGGTGTCGATCCAAAACGCCTCGGTGCGGACGATTTCCTTTTGGTCATCGGTCATCGACCCTGAGACGTCCATCAGGTAGATCACCGTCGCATTGACCTGCGGCTTAGGAATGTCGTTCCAGCTGCGGTACTTCTTGTCGCGTTTGATGGGGACGATTTTCGGATCGTCCGGTCGGTAATTCCCAGTGGAAATCTGTCGACGCAGGGCACTCAGGTAGGTGCGCTTGAAATGCTTGAGCGATTCGGGACCCGTCTGACGGACGCTGTTGTACTTTGACTTTTCCGCGACCACGTTCGCGGTCCCCTTGGGTTCGATGCGGGGAAGTTCCAACTCGTCGCCCAGCATCGCTGCGAGTTCTTCAAGCGAGACTTCCACCTCCATCAAATGACCGCTGCCCGGCTCGCTACCTGCTCCACCACTCCCGTCTGGACCGTCACCTGGTTTGCCAACCGCGTCGCCTTCCTCGCCATCGCCCTGCCCGACACCGCCGGAGCCGTTCTTGCCGAACCGGAATCTCGGCACATCGAGCTTCGGCACGGGGATACTAACGGCCTCTTTGCCTTTGCGGCCGATCATCTCGCCATGGGTGATGTACTTGCGTAGATTCTCTCGGATCCGCCCCCGGACGATTTGCTTAAATCGGCGTTGGTCGCGTTCGATTTCCATTGTTCGTAGCTGTCAGTTCTAAGTTGCAGGGCCAGCACTGATGGGTCAGTAAATCTCTCCTAGTTGCTGTCTTTGGTGTCACCTCGTGCGAAGATGCTCGCAACAAAGTTGAGCACGTCGGTCGCACTTTCGTCGTCGTAACCGTAGTTGCGAATGAGCCGACCTTTGACGACGTCGATTTTCTGTTGCGTTTCCGCGTCGATCACGTTAGAGACCAAGCTGGTGAGCTTAATCGTGTCTTTCTGGTCCTCGAACAACTTTAGCTCAAGCGCCTTGTTGAGACGCTCGTTGGTCCGGTAGTCGAACTTCTTGCCATCGATGGCCAAGGCTCCGATGTAGTTCATGATCTCACGACGGAAATCGTCTTTGCGGCTGTCGGGGATGTCGATTTTCTCCTCTATCGAACGCATGAGTCGCTCGTCCGGTTCGTCGTACTGACCCGTGAACGGGTTCTTGACCTTTTCCTTCTGCGTGTAGGCCTTGACGTTGTCGATGTAGTTGCCGCAGAGACGCACGAGTGCGTCCTCGTCGGCTGCAATCGCACGCTGAACCTCGAGTTTGACGATGTTCTCGTACTCTTCCTTCACCACACCCAGCAGATCACGATAC
>JANQQA010000138.1 GCA_028285205.1 Bythopirellula sp.
GAACCAGGAAGTGCTCCCGCTCCCCGTCCTGCCACTCGCCACCGGGCCCGATAATCCATTTCCAGCTGCCGAAGTGAACGTATAAAGGCACGCTGACAACGGTAAAGTCCAGGTCGCCAAGCGCCCGTTCGATACCAACGCCCAGGCTGAATCGGTCATTCAGACGTCGCGCGTAGTCGATTCCAAGCGTCAGCGCCCGCTCGCGACGCTCCTCGCCGGTGATGCCGACGAAACCGGCCACCGTGTTTTTGTGATGCGCGTGGCCGTGCTCTTCGGAATCCACGGATTCGCCCTCGGCAGCTAAAACTGCTGGAGAAACTACGAACCCGAACAGCAGGGCAGTCATCAGACGGTACAAGCGCTTCATCCAAGCCTCGCAGAAGCTCTGCACCTGGCGAGCCTAACAGCCTGGTTACTCGTCGCAAAGATTCTGATCCAGGAATACCTTAGCGCCCCGCGCGCCCAAGCTCGTCCATCTGAACGAGCAATTTGTCCACGGTCCCGGGTTTAGGGTGCGAGGCGGGCGCGAAGAAAGTGAATTTCACCGGCTTGAAACCGCAGAACCCAAGGATCTGGCCTTTGAGCTGGCGCAGAATCGCGTCGCGATAGGCCAGCCACAGGAAACTGCGCGGTGTGTCGGAAGTAATGAGCACCCGCGCCGAACGGCCCTGGAGCATCGGTGCAGGCAGTCCGATAGACGTAGTCTTGTCGGTGGTAAACGTTCGGCCGTTCACAAAGACGCGGTCGATCCAGCCCTTCAGCTTGGCGGGAAACCCGCCCCACCAAAGTGGAAACGCCAGCACGAAGTGCGAACACCACTCGAGGTTTTCCAGCGCCTGCTCGAGTATCGGCTCCAGCGGTTTGGCGTTGGCATAACCCGCCCTGCCGCGATCGGGGTCGAAGCTCAGGTCGCTCAGCTGTGACAGGCGCACATCGTGCCCCGCCGCAATTGCCGCGGCAGCGTAGCGGTCCACTGCCTGGCGAGTGACTGAGCTCGGGCCTGGATGGCCATTGAGAATGAAGATGCGCTGGGGCATAGAGCCTCTTTTGTTGGAAAGGAATGTTGTCGCCGCTTGGCGGCTAGTAAAGACTACTTATTGAATCAGACGCCAGCGTCCTCTTAAACCAGTTGACCATCGCCTCGGCAATAATGGCCTGCTGTTCGTCACGGCTGATCGATGCCTTCCACTGGGTCGCTTCCCACTCCTCTTCATCCATGCCTCTGATGAGCATGCCGAACTCCTTGAACATGCCACCCACGTTGTCTCCGAACTGCCCATGATCCCCTCCCCTTATGGGAATCCATTGCGTTGACTCCGGAAACAGGTGCTTTTTCTCATTGAACTTCTGTTCGGGTTCCCCCTCCAGTGTTGCGCGATAAAGCAGGATGGTCGGTACGTCTGAGTCCGCAAGGCTGTTGGCATCCGGGGGATAGGCGTCCCAAAAAGCCAGTCCTGACAGGTTCTCACCGTTTTTCGAGGCGTAGCGTCCTGCCATCGCCCCGCCGAGCGAGTGACCGGCCAGGAACCAGTGCTCGATGTTGGGGTAGGCCTCAAAGACCTCTTCAGCTCGGTTAGGTGCCAGAAAGGCATACCCCAAGGGCATTTTCGTCGCCACAACGAGGTAGCCGGCTTCGGCAATTCGGGTCATCACCTTCACATACCCACGCACCGCGCTATGCGCACCCGGATAGATGATCAGCCCGGCGACGGGCTTCACAGCGACAGGCCGGATCACGAACCAGTCGCCATACTCCACCTCCACCGCCGTATTGCTCTCGATGGTTTCCAGGGCTCTCATTGCTTCGGGTCCCGGAACGCTTTGCTTGGTAGTACCCGCCCAAACCACGAATCCAACCGCAGCCAACACAACCGCTGACGCGCCAAGGAGTAAGGTCCAGGCAACTCTCTTGAGGGCGGCTGTCATGTGCTGGACGTCTCCTGACTTTACGGCTTTCAACCCTGCCGAAAGCGTGCGCCTGTCGCAACCCAACTGTCCGCATTGGGTCTGCGAAGGACTCGGGGGGTTATCGCTTCAACCTCGAAGCGCGCTTCTGGCCGGGAGATTCGTAGCAACCTGATCGGGTGAGTCTAGCCCTCCAGAACGCTCTGGTAGTCTGGTCCCGGGCCGGAGCGGATATCGGCTATTCGCCCATCTGGCTCCCACTTAATCCAAATGAGAAGTCGCTTTGAAAGAAATCACTCGAATAAACCACGTCGGTTTGCGCGTCCGGGATCTGGCCGTCACTCGCGAATTCTATGAGCGACTGGGATTCGAGTTTCTCGCCGGACCGGTGGGTCCCGAACCCGTAGCGATCATGGAGCACCCTTCCGGGGTAAACATCAATTTCATACTGAACGCTTCGCCCGATTCTTCC
The DNA here is from genome assembly GCA_028285205.1 of Bythopirellula sp. Taxonomy (GTDB): domain Bacteria; phylum Planctomycetota; class Planctomycetia; order Pirellulales; family Lacipirellulaceae; genus Bythopirellula. The sequence continues at coordinate 2,378 of JANQQA010000138.1, forward strand.
CCAACGAACCTGCTGATGGATCAAACCCGGAAGCACACCGGGTACACGCATATCGCATTGGAAATAGCCAATGCTGAATCGGTCGAAGCGCAACTTCGTGCTGCCGGAATCGAAATCACGGAGCGAGTGGAGTTCGAAGGCGCCTACTTCTTTTTCATCCGAGATCCCGACGGTAACGTGCTCGAGTTTCACAAGCCGGCAATCTAGGCGAAGGTTTATCCGCTGTTAGCCAAGCGGGGCTAACAAGCAGTCAATGCGGATGCCGCAACTGCGCACTAGAGCGATTCCGGTTCAACTAGGCCGCCCTCCGCAGAACCTGACACCGGAAGGGTGTACCAATCTCTAACCTCATTGACAGCGGGATACACAAATTCATAGTTCAAGCTCATCCAATTCAATCGGTCATACTCAAACTTGAGAAGCAATTCCGACATAGTCGGATCGTATATTTGTACTCTGTTGTGCCAAACCGCATTCCCACCGTGGTGGAGGTCAAACGTCATCACCAGGAAAGGGCCAACGCTCTCTGCAACTCGATAGAGAGAGATCGGGTCGAAGGTTGAGCTCACGTCCTTGTACAAACCCGAGCTGATGAGGAACTTCGTGTATTCGTTGCGACTCAAGACTCGCGCAAATCCGATCCGTGTCAGAGACTCTCTTATCAGATTTTCATACCCGACTGGGTCCTCGCTGGAATTCGCCAGAAGGACGACGAACTGAACCGACTTAACATCTGGGTGCGGCTTCTTTACGAAGAACGCGTCTTCCGGGATTGCAGCACTTTCAGGAAGATCGGCTTGTGTAAGGTCAACGTCCGGCAGCATATAGGCCTGGCTGCATCCGCCCAGCACGGAAACTAGTCCGAGCGCAAGAAAAAAGCGTCTCGTCGCGCGCATGGTCAGCGACTCAAAACTGCATCGTGTTGCAATGTGCTAACACCAGATCTGACAAGAAAGCTCTTCAGACAGCGAGATGCCGTATAGATCGCTCCTATAGTTATGGACTTGTGTTCCATAGCTCCGATTGTAGCGAAACTGGGTCGAAGCACCCGCGAAGACGACATATTGCAGACCTCCGGCCGGGATGGCTGCAATCGGTCAGACCCGGACTATCGGGCCGACAAATGGCTCCGCCTCGGTCGCGTTGATCGCTAGTTACGTGGTTGAGCCGCCTTGCTTCGATTGATCCATCCAGCAACACCAAGCGCGGAAAGAAGTAGCCACGCTGCACCGGGTAGCGGAACAACGTCGGCCGCCATTACCCGAAAAGCATGCGTCTCTACGAATCGACTCTCGTACCAGTAGTGTGTCGGATCGGTCGGCATCCCGAATCGCGAGATGAGC
>JANQQA010000142.1 GCA_028285205.1 Bythopirellula sp.
GCGTGGGCAACAAGTGGATCGCGCGCTCAAGCATGTCGGAGGCTCCCGGCTTGCCCTGGTCGGACAGTTCCTTAGAGCGTGAAATCAAGTGGACAATCTGCTTCCACGAGCGCCGCTCGTTTCCGCCAAGGTGCCGCTGTTCGAGCTTGGTGATTTGCTGTGCGGCCAACTTGGTTTCCCCTCGCACGAGTAGGCTGCGAATACGCTGTAGCCCATGATCGGTTTGCGCTTGTCGCAACGCGGCGACTTGCTGATCGCAGCCTCCGAGCCGGGCTGCCTGCTGGAGGTCGTTCCAACTCGCCATGCTATCGCCCTGGTGCATACGTTGCTGGGCACGATCGACCAGGTGTTTAGCGACCTCGTGAGAGAGTCGCTTTGCGGGGAGGAAGTCACGCACGGATTCGTGCTGTAGGATGCGGCTTGCTTCCTCAGGACGCCCATCATTCAGAGCCATCCGAGCCTCACGAATTTTCAAGCGCCAAGCAAACATCTTTGAGTCTAGAGTCCCGAGACTAGAGTCCTGAGGCAATAGGGAAGGCGGTGCCCGCTGGAGCGGGCACCGCGAGAGGGAGAACTAACGAGCTAGTCGACGTACTTCGCCAAGGCGATTTCCGTTTCCTCAGCGGTCTTGCCGCCATTGAAGTACTCAGCTACCTGCTCAGTGATGTCTTCAGGAGCGGGACCGTCCAAAGGGATCTCGTCGTGGAAGTTCGTGTCGGCGTTGGCCAACTTGGCGGCCACGTCGAGTTTCGCGCGGATGTCGGCCATCAAGCCCTTGGCACGTGCCAATTGGCTATCGTCGAACTGCAGATCGCTGGAAGCTTCAGCAACTTCCACAAGCTTGAGCTTTGCTTCGAGGTTCTCGACCTCGACCAAGAGCTGACGCTGAGAACTCATCATTGCTTCTAGCTTCTGGCGAGCAGCGTCCAGGTTCCGCTGACGTGCGGCACGCATGTCCATCAGACTGCCAAGCGTGGCATCGGCCGTCTTGTAGCGAGTGAACCGACGCGAAAGGTCTTGCTTGACCTGGTCGGCAGTATAGGTGTGGCCGGCATAGCGGAATACCGACTTCCCGGTCTGAACGTCCGACTGCAGCCGCATGATTTCCGACTTGTCCTTTTCGGCCTTCACCTGAGCGGCCTCAATTCGCTCGTCGAGCTGTTCAACTTCGACTTCTTCCTTGGCAATCACATGCATCGAACGACGAATTTCAGGTTCCAGGTCGCGTACCATTTTGCGGGCGCGATCAATCTGAAACTCTGTGGGCACGCTGTCTTCCACCGATTGCGAGACGCGCTCGTACGAGGTGGTCACATAACTCATTAGATTTCCACCCAGCAGCAATCCCGCTACCAATCCGAATCCCAAAACTCCAACGATACATTTCTTGAACATGGCTTTCGCCCTCCGACTGAAATTGGGCACGGCAACGTCCGGGCCTCGAAAAACTGCTGGACAACCTAGTCCCAGGTCCACCAATTGGGCCTGCTACAGAGGATTTCGTGGCCTGCAGGGGCATCTTGGGATCGCTAGCAAAAAATTTACAAAAAAGCGTGAGTGATGTATTTTTCCTGTGTAGAACGAACCTTTTGCAAACCGATTGCGTATGACGAAGCGGCTCCCATCTGGGCAAAAATGCGTAAAACCGTAAAATCAGCCCCAAAGCTCGCAAGGTCAGCGAATTCTCCCATTCCATAGGTGCAAGATGTCCCGAACCGTCATTTCCGCAACATTTGTTTCCTTCGGATTGCTGCTGATCACGGTCGGCTGTGGTGACGCGCCGAAGATGGACGCCGAGCAAGTCGCTGCCTACCGAACCAAGTTCACCCTCGCCGACGAGCCCGATGGCATTCAGACGGTCGCTGACGTACGGCTGACGCTCCTCGGCGAATCTGCAGTGCCCCACGACCACGATGGCGACGGCAAGCCCGACCATAGCCCCGAAGAGCACGACGCCCTCGCTGACGCCGACAAGGACGACGCCCACCACAGTGATCACGATGATAGCGACGGTGAGCACGCCCATCACGACGAAGACGGCGATCGTCACGGCGACGAAGTCGCGGGTCACGACGACGGTGACGATCACGAAGGGCACGACGAACATGCCCACCATGACAAAGATGGGGACGACCACAGCGACGAGACCGCAGGCCACGACGAAGATGCCGACCACGACCATAAAGGTGACGAGCACGGACACGAGCACGCCCATCAGGCCCACGAAGTCGTGATGCTCGGCAACATCGGTGGATTGGCCAATCCTTGGGCCGAGTCTCACCGTGATTACCCGTTCAAGAAGACCGAAGCAATCTTCTTCCTCGCCGATCCTGAAGCATTCATCGAAAACGAAGAGGCCGGTCACAAGCACGCGCCTGGCGAAGAATGTGCTTTCTGCGCGGCGCACGCAGCTGACAAAGCCGACTTGCTAGCAATCGTGCGATTTGTTGACGAAAAAGGGGAAGTTTTGCAAACCGACGCCCGCGAGCTGTTCGATGTGAAAGAACACGACATGGTGGTGGTGAGCGGCGAAGCTCGCATCACCGACGGTGGTATTCTCGTCGTTGACGCCCGTGGACTGTATGTGCGCAGATAGTGTTTATCTATCCAAATCAATTTTTTACTTAGGACCAACGCGACCATGACTCGAAGCATCAACGCAGTTTTTTCGGCACTAATTGTTGGAACACTCGTCTTCACTGCCACGACGGCAGAAGCTGAGCACCACGAACATAAGCACGCGCCGCCCAAGGCAGATACGTCGCTTGAGTCGCTCAAGGACAAGCCCAAAACGAAGCTCAAGGTCGCCAAGGGCGATACCATCGTCTATGTCGGTAATTTGCATTGTAAGCACTGTGCAAAGAGCCTCACCAGCAAGCTGGTCACCGTGAAAGGTGTCAAGTCGGTCCGCGCCGATATCCTGGCCGATGTGGCTGTCGTGACGCCGCAGACCAAGAAGCAACTCGACCCGAAGGCACTTTGGGCCGCCGCCAAAAAGTCTGGTTTCCCAGCCATCAAGCTCGTCGGCCCCACGGGCACCTACGTTTTGGATACCAAAACCAAGGAGCCCAAGCTGATGCCGAAGCAGGAAGTGGCTCCCAAGGCCGAGACAGCCAAGAGTTAAGTTGGCTGGCGCACAGCGGTTACCACACCGAGCAAGCAGCTTTTCCAAGAATTGCTAACCCCGGTTGTGGCCCGCCATGTCCGTTCGCATCGAGAAAAACACCGGTCAGCGCGGAGGCTATGTCCTCCGCGCTGAGTGCATTTTGCCGCGATCCGTCGACGAAATTTTCCCCTTTTTCGCCGATGCCTACCAGCTCGAGGCGATCACGCCGCCCTGGCTGAATTTCCGCGTTCTCACCCCGCGGCCGATCGAGATGCACGCTGGTCAGCTGATCGATTACAAGCTCCGCCTGCGTGGCATCCCAATCCGATGGAAAACCAAGATCTCCGCCTGGGAGCCCAACGAGCGGTTCATCGACGAGGCTCTCAAAAGCCCCTATAAATTCTGGCACCACGAGCACCTGTTCGAGCCCTGCGAAGACGGCACCCGCGTGATCGACATCGTCCACTACGGCGTGCCCGGTGGCGATCTGATTCACAGCTTGTTCGTTCAGCGTGAGGTGCAGAAGATCTTTGAGTATCGGCAGCAGGTGTTACGAGAGACCTTCGCCGCCGTTGACGAGCCTTTGGTAGCTGCAGCGGCTGTGTAGATCGTGCACTAAAAGAAAAAGCCCTAACCGAGAGCATCGGTTAGGGCTCAATACTTAGGCGACCGAAACTACGCCGTCGCGGCGGCGTGCTTCTTGTTGTACTCTTCTTCGATCCACTTATAGGTCAGTTCCATACCTTCGCGGAGCTTGATGCCGGGGGCCCAACCGAGATACTTATCGATCAACGTGTTGTCGCTGTTGCGACCGTTCACGCCCTTGGGTGCCGACAGGTTGTGGTTGTGCTTCAGCTTGATGCCAGCGATTACTTGGACCATTTCGGCAAGACCGTTGATCGTGATCAACTCGTCGGAACCGAGATTGATCGGCTCGAGGATGTCACTGTCCATGATCATGCGGATGCCCTTAATGCAGTCATCGATGTACATGAAGCTGCGGGTCTGATGCCCATCACCCCAAATTTCCATTTCCGTCTCGCCGTTTGCCTTGGCGGCAATTACCTTGCGGCACATTGCGGCGGGAGCCTTCTCGCGGCCGCCGTCCCAGGTGCCCAGCGGGCCGTAGACGTTGTGGAATCGAGCCACGCGAGTGTACAAGCCGTAGTCCTCGCGGAAGTGGCGGCACATGCGCTCAGAGAACAGCTTCTCCCAGCCGTAGCCATCTTCGGGCATGGCGGGATAAGCATCTTCTTCCTTTAGCGGAACGACGTCTTCGCTAACCTGCTTGTCTGCGTTGTACACGCACGCCGAGCTGGCGTAGAAGAACCGATCGCACTTTTGTTCTTGAGCGGCTTGCAGCAGGTGCGTATTGATCAGCACCGACAGCATGCAGAGGGCTTTGTTGTTTTCGATGAAGCCCATGCCGCCCATATCGGCAGCCAGGTTGTAGACGTCGCCCACGCCATCGCAGGCGTCTTGGCAATTCTTGCGATCCTTCAAGTCAGCGACGACGTTGTCGACGCCGTCGAGCACTTGATACCACTGGTCGAATGGTTTGATATCAACGCTGCGTACGTCATGACCCTGCTCCTTCAGGTGTGCGACCAGATGTCCACCGATAAAACCACCGCCACCGGCCACTAGAATTTTCTTGCTACTCATCTGAAGTTGGATCCGCTTTCGAACAGGGGTCAGTCGCTTCGGGCGGCGAATTCCGCCTCGAAAGTATACGTGCCTATACGCGATCAGACACGCCTCAGAATCCTTTATTATGGACCATATTGGCTGGATCCGCAACAAATTCAGCTTTCGTGTTCTAACATTGCCGATTGCCAGACGCCGAGGATCCGAATGGCAGGCAATTGGCCGCGCAACCCGCACATTCCATACTGCATGAGAGCTTGGGCGAGCATTGCGATCAGATTGAGTAGCCGTAGTGCCGGTTTTTGCGGCTCCGGCAGAATGCGCTAATAGTTCTTGCAATTCCAAGGAACCTGCTACCGCGGAATTGCAGGTCTGCCGTGACAAGCCAACAGAGATCTCTCCGAGCGTGAATTCCCGGCAATTCTAGCGAATTCGCCTGTACGCCGCGCTTCCTAGCAGCGGCCAGTATCGACAGCCCACGATGGGTTCTTCAGATACCACTCGACCGTTTCTCTAAGTCCTGACTCAAAGTCTGTGCTCGCCTGCCAGCCGAGTTCCTCACGGATCTTGCTAGCGTCGATGGCATAACGCAGATCGTGTCCCGGTCGATCTTGAACGAAAGTGATCAATTCTGTGTGGTCACCAGCTGGCCGTGGACGCAGTTGGTCAAGCGCCTGGCAGATGAACCGCACGACTTGGAGGTTGGTCCGCTCGTTGCAATCTCCAATATTGTAGGTCTGTCCTATCAGTCCGTCGCGAAGGACTAACAGGACTGCTTCTGCATGATCATCGACATGCAGCCAATCGCGGACGTTAGAACCATCACCGTACAATGGCAGAGGTTGTTCAGCTACCGCACACAGGATCATCCTTGGGACGAGCTTCTCGGGAAACTGAAAAGGACCGTAGTTGTTTGAGCAGTGTGTCAGTAGAACTGGTAGGCCATGGGTGTGATGCCAAGCCATTACGAGATGATCACTACTTGCTTTGGACGCGGAGTATGGACTCCGGGGATCAAAGCGAGTCGATTCGGTAAACGCTCCCGTCGGGCCTAGGCTTCCATAAACTTCATCGGTCGAAACGTGGAGAAAGCGGAAACTGGTTCGATGCAGGGGCTTGAGTCGCCGCCAGTACTCTCGAGTTGCCTCCAGTAAATTGAAGGTGCCGAGAATATTCGTTTGGACAAAGTCAGCAGCCCCGGCGATACTCCGATCGACATGAGTCTCGGCAGCGGCATGTATGATTGCCTCCGGCTCAAAAGCTTCAATCGCTTGCCGACAGGCTTTGTCATCGCAGATGTCCGCTTGGATAAACTGATAAAGCGGATTGTCTCGAAACTGGTTCAGCGTCGATATGTTCGCAGCATAGGTTAGCTTGTCCAGATTCAAGATCTGACAGTCCATTGATTGGAGTAGCCGGCGAGTAATGGCCGAACCAATGAAGCCGGCGCCGCCGGTGATCAGAATTCTCTTGTGACTTGCCGTCGGCATATAGTCGGCCTCGGGAGCCTTCGCGGTTGGGCGAAGTCTCTAGGTTCCTCACTGGTAGCGAGCATATTTCGATTTCCGGAGCTGAAACGGCACAAATAAGTCTTGCCGAATCGAAGCAACCGCATTGTTTTCGGCGCATGCCGATAATAGCCCTGGATTCCGAATCCGAGGGTGAAACTAACCCCCGCCCTACCGGATCCGCAGTCGAACGCTAAGTAGCTTTAAGCAAGTTTAGCATAAGAATGCATCGCCACGGCAAATGCCAAGAAGGAACCAGCGCCTTGAACAGATTGTCGAGGCAATCAATCGAAAGTGCGTTCAATGGTTGCCGATGAAATGCCATGTTCGAGAACGTTGCAAAACTGCCCGCAAAGGTGCTCTTTTGTGAACTGCTCGTCGACGGTCCGCCGCGCGGCAGATCCCATTGTGTGCAATTGATCGCTCGAGGTCGCATGGATTTCTCGAAGGACGGATTCTGCCTTGTCGACTTCGCCGTAGTTGACCGACCAACCGATATCTCTGTTCGCCAAGATATCGGAGACATGACATTGGTTCGGGCCCAAGAGCAAGATCGGGCGCGACACGGCCATGGAACCGTAGACCTTGCAAGGATGACATATTCCAACAATGTCCTCGCCGACCGAGACGAGATGGACATCGGCCGCACTCAGTGAAAATCGCAGAGTCTCCAGCGGCTGATACGGGAGCGACCGGATATTGGGTGGGTTCTGGTTGGTAATCAATTGATCGACTTCCGCCTTGCCAAGCCCTCCCCCGATAAACATGAAGACCAAGTCTTCGAGATCTTCAACTCTGCGAGCGGCTTCCAATATGGTAGTTACCGGAGAAGCGGGTGAGAGATTGCCCGAATACATGATTACTTTCTTATCGGATAATCCATGCTCTTTTCGAAACGGGTTCTCTGTATGAGCCACGGGCTCAACGTGATCTTCGTGGGGCCATGGAGGAGCTACCAACATCTTGTGTGATGTGTCCACTTTCTTGTTTAGCAAATCCGCCATGAATCGGTCCAAAGCGACAACCGCCCGCGCGCGTTTCAGGATCATGCGGTTCAGCCAATCCAATATTTTGACGAACGGCGAGGTGGGGCTGAGCTTTCCCATTGCGACCATCTGATCTGGGTTTAGGTCCATCACCCAGTAGGTGACAGCGACCGAGCGAAATGCAGCGATCACAATTGCCGCCAACGGACACATTGGTGGAGACGTACTGACGAGCATGTGGCTCAACCGTGGCACAAATAGACCTCTGATTGCGCACTGCAGCGTAAACGACAACCCGCCCATCACGCGTCTAATGATTGTGGCCTTCCCAAAGCTCGAGAGGCGTATCCGACGAATCTCCACACCGTCCACGATCTCACGTCGAGGAAAGACAACTGAAGCGTCTTCATATCCACGACGGGATGTGTAAACAATCACGCGATAACCGCGTTGGACCATTTCCTTGGCGACGTCATGGATATGCTGGCCGACGCTCGTAGGGTCAGGTGGGTATACTTGCGAAGTAATCAGAAGAGTACCGGTATCTTTGTCAGTCATCACCAGTTGATTGAGAAATATGGGTGGCTAGATTTAGGAAAGTGTACGTCATAGTACCTGACCGGCAACGAAGCCTTCGCGGTTCCGAGACCGTGTACACAAATTGCCGGTGCCAGAACGGCCGCGGCGTTGAGAATTCGCTAGTTCCTTATGTGCTATTCAGCGATTGTTCGACCTCTTTCCTGGCGAGCTCTAGGTCAGCTTCGATCATGATCTCGGCTAGCTGTCGACATCGGACCGTCGGTTCCCAGTTGAGGCACTCTTTGGCCCTAGATCCGTCACCTTGCATCAGATGTACCTCGGTCGGACGGAAGTACTTGGGATCGATCTCTACGTAATTTTCCCAATCGAGACCGACACCGCCAAAGGCAAAGCTTAGAAACTCGCGGATCGAATGCGTCTCACCGGTGGCGATGACCAAGTCGTTAGGACCGTCCTGTTGTAACATAAGCCACATCGATTCGACGTAATCCTTGGCGTAACCCCAGTCTCGCCGAGCATCTAGGTTACCCAGGAACAACTTGTCTTGAAGTCCCCGACTGATCCGTGTCGCGGCACGAGTAATCTTCCGAGTCACGAACGTCTCCCCGCGACGCGGAGATTCGTGATTGAACATAATCCCATTCACCGCGAACAAATCGTAAGCGCGACGGTAATTTACGACTTGGTGGTAGGCATAGGCCTTCGCGCAGGCGTAGGGGCTCTGTGGCCTAAAGGGTGTCGTTTCCGTTTGGGGCGTTTCTGCCACGTCTCCATACATTTCAGATGAAGACGCTTGATAGACCCGAACTTGCTTCTGTTTGTTCAACAATCGAGCAGCTTCTAGGACGTTCAGTGCGCCAACACCGGTGACCTGCAACGTGTGCTCTGGAGCATCAAAGGACACGCGCACATGACTCTGAGCGGCGAGGTTGTAAATTTCGTCAGGCTGAGTTCTCAGCACCAAGTTCGTCAAATTCTGAGCATCCGTCAGATCGCCATAGTGCAAAAAGAGCTTAGTGTCCTTCTGGTGCGGATCTTGGTAGATGTGGTCAATGCGTTTGGTATTGAAGGTGCTACTGCGGCGCACAAGCCCGTGAACTTCGTAGTCCTTGTTCAGCAGTAGCTCGGCCAGATACGATCCGTCTTGACCAGTAATCCCAGTAATTAGCGCTCGACGTGTCATGTTCGTTAGGTTTCACGTAATTCCGTGGCTACGAGGAATCCAGTCCTCATTGCTGCGCTCAAACTTTCCTCAGCAATCCACATTCAAACAGCAAGATGGACTTCCATTGTTCGATCCACCCCACTCACTGGGGGATGAAGACCGGGCAAACAAACCATGATAATCGGCACGGCTGACCAGCGATAGGCAGGTGTTTTTCTGAGAATGCTTGGTGCGCCGGTGGGACGGAATGCCTTCAGTACAGTCGTTGGGGCGCGGTGGCGGTGGCCGCCCACGGATGACTGGCCATCATAGTGGGCACTGCCTAGAATTGGGTCTTGCCGTGTGGTCTCGCGCTTCAACTGCGCCGAGATTCCTCCGTCCATGGAAGAAGTGCAAACCGATAGAGCGATATGCTGCCCGTACCAAAGTTCCCTAGTTGTCGGTTAAGCACCTTCCGTGGTGTCGCAGCAGTGCGGGTGACAAGGCTCATCACTTACGCTGTCGTGCTGCTAACTGGCCTCGCCAGCTTAACGCCTCGCTGCCATGGAGGAGGGGGGCCCGAGAGTGTTTTCTTGCTCGTAAATTCGACCAGCAAGGATTCGATGACAGTAGCGAACCACTACGTTAAGATTCGCGACATTCCAGGCACCAACGTTTTCTACTTGCCTTACAAGGGAAGCAAGACCGAGATCTCTGGCGTCGCGTTTCGGAATCAGATTCTGCTCCCGACCTTGGCGGAGATTGAGAAACGAAAGCTCACGACACAGATTGATTACATCGTTTATTCGTGTGATTTCCCTTGGCGAATATTCTTCAAGTCGGATTTTCCTGACGCGAAGTTGCCTCCGCAGTTTGCACCCCGCGGTTCATTGACTGGCCTGACGTACCTGGCAGCATTTGTGAAAGCGAAGAGAAAAGAGGTAGTGAGCCCGAATGCGAACCTGTATTTCATTGAGCCTAAGAATGGCATCACCGTTTCACGAGCATTTCGGAGCCGATATCGCTGGACGCAGGGCGGCAAACGGGCAGGTGCAAATGGCCTTTCGTACATGATCTCGTCGATGCTCGGTGTCACTGACGTTCGTGGCAATACGGTGCCTGAGATTGTCAATTGTTTGCGTCGCTCTCGCCAGGCAGACGGCACCAAGCCACCTGGGACCGTGTACTTTATGAAACACAAAGGTCCACGATCCGCACCGCGTCACAAAGGATTCGCCAATGCAGCCGCATCGTTGCGTACGCGTGGTGTGGCAGCTCAGGTGGTTGATGGTGTGTTCCCGTCGAACAGGCCAGCGATCGCCGGGCTAACCTGTGGTGTCGCTCATGTGAGTCTGGGGACTTCGGGATGCCGCTTTGTTCCCGGGGCCTTTTGTGACAATTTTACCAGCTTTGGAGGAATGTTCGGTAAGTACTTGCCCCCAATAAATGTTAAGACAGGAAAGAAGAACAAGTACCAGCTAACGGTTGCTGACTTTGTGCGCCATGGAGGGACGGGCGCAAGTGGCACGGTTTTCGAGCCTTATGCGAACGCTCAAAAATTCCCGCATCCATCTGTGCACGTCCATTATGCAAGTGGGTGTTCACTGGGCGAATCCTTCTATCAATCGGTTTCGGGGCCTTACCAGCAACTTCTGGTGGGAGACCCGTTGTGCCAACCTTGGTCCAGCGTGCCGAAAGTCGAGGCGAGAGAATTGCGCGAAGGAACGATGCTCAGCGGCCAAGCTGAGATTTCCCCCGAAGCAAAGACGGGGAAAGACGAAGCAGTCAGTCACTTCGAGTTGTTCGTTGATGGCCAAAGCGTACAACGATGTCGGTTGGGCGAGAAATTCAGCCTAGATACGACGTCCCTGCAAGACGGCTATCACGAAGTCAGGGTCGTCGCGACGGCTGATACGCCAATTGAGACTCAGGGCAGGCTCGTTGTCGACGTACGAGTGAAGAATGGCATTGACGCGATCGGTATGACTGTCAAAGACTCAACGATTCCGTACTCCTCCAAAGTATTCGCCGTGAAGGTCGTGTCCACGAAGCCGGGTGCTGTCGAATTACATTGCAACCGTCGGAAAATCGGCCAACTCCCAGCTGGATCGGGCACACTGAAAATATCGACCGAAAAACTTGGCGTTGGTCCGATCGAGCTCATTGCGACCAGTGCGGACCTCAGATCGAGTCCATTGCGAGTCGAAATCACCTCGAACTGAGTCCCTGCTAACGAGTGGTTGGAATGACAGGCGAACTACCATCCTCCGACAACGAGTCGAGATCTTCGCTCGCGATGAAGCGATTGCTGTGAGATGTGCACTAGGCGAGATGATGCAGAATTGCATCAACAATCGGCGAGATGGTTCAGATTGATTGACAACGATCGTGCGAGAGTCAAAAATCCATGTAGAGGCATCCAAATTCTGCAGGCGAAGGTCTCGTCGTAAGGCTTTATTTTGCAACAGTTTGCGGCATCGGCATATGATGGCGTGGCGACGACCCGTGGCATGGTTGAGTGAAACGGCCCGACAATTGCTTTCACTTTCGAATGGCCTCGGCTGGGTGGATCTTCATGAGAACCCCCTTTAGCTTTGGTATGCTGACGTGGCTGCGTAGTCTACGGGTTCGGTAGTCGACAAAACTTGTGTCCATAGAAACCGGCGATTCATGTCGAAAAGGGCGCGAGATAGCTAGAGAACACTGACTTGGATCGGCGGTTCCACACTTGGAAGTCCAAGTCTTACTCTCGCTACTCACGATGGCGGGGAACGGGTATACACAGATGCTATATTTATTTGCTGTTGGCTTTATCGCTGCTGTAGTCAGCTATCCACTGACGAATTTTGTAGCGTCTTTGGCTCAGAAATGGGACATCGTGGATCGTCCTGATGGGCACCACAAGAGCCACAAGTTGCCGGTCGCCCTCGGTGGTGGCGTGGCAGTCTTTCTGGCTTCCACGGTGACGTTTGCGGTCGAGTTTCTCTCGTCGGCCACGCTGCAAGAATCCCTCAAATCAGAGACCCCGTTCCTAGGTGGTCTGCTCGTTGCCTGCACCTGGATCGTCTGCCTCGGCCTCTACGATGACCGCTTCGGAATGCCGGGACACTATAAGCTTGCCGGCCAGTTAGTTGCGACCTTGATCGTGATCAGCTCAGGGCTGCAGATTCACACGTTTTCCGTGTTCGGACATGTCATTGTTCTGGGAGGTTTCTCCGTTCCATTTACGATTTTCTGGTTGCTGGGGGCGATCAACTCCCTGAATCTACTTGATGGAATCGACGGTTTGGCGACAACCATCGGGATCATTCTGTGTGCCACCATTACCGTGATGGCGCTGATGATTAACCAATCCGGCGTCGCAATCTGTGGGGCGATCTTCGTAGGCAGCTTGATTGGTTTCCTGCGTTTCAACTACCCGCCTGCCTCTATTTATCTGGGGGACGCGGGCAGTATGCTCATTGGGCTTGTCGTCGGCTCGCTAGCGATTGGCGGCTCGATTAAGGCGACCGCAACCGTCGGTCTCGCCGCACCGATCGCGATTTGGGCGCTACCAATGTTTGACTCGTTTACTGCGATCGTGCGCCGCAAACTAACAGGTCGTAGCATCTACGCGGTGGACCGGGGACACTTGCATCATCGATTGATGGCGAAGCTTGGCAAGAACACAGCCGTGCTTGCTGTGGTCGCGATTTGTTGCCTGGTGACCTGCACGGGAGCTTTAGTTAGCATCTTGATCCAAAACGATCTTGTCGCGGTGGGCTCAGTACTTGTGGTGTTCGGTATCCTCGTAGCATCTCAGGCTTTCGGGCATGTGGAGGTCCAGATGCTGATGAGTCGCGTGAAGTCGATGCTGTTTTCTCGAGGGAAGTCTTACCAAGCGGCCTTCCAGTTACAAGGGACCAGAGAATGGGAATCCATCTGGCAGTCATTGGTTGAATACGGTGAGAAGAATCAGCTGGTGGAAATCAAGCTCGATCTGAATCTAGCAGCAGCACAAGAAGGATTTCACGCCTCCTGGAGACGGCCCTGCTCCAGCCAGAAGCTGGAACGCTGGCAGACGGTCCTGCCCCTGATGGCAAACGGTCACGTCGTCGGGCGCTTGGTGGCGCATGGCCGTGTGCAGCCGGGCGTTACGAGTTGTGATGCAATCGATCAGCTAATCAACTTTCTCGGACCCATTGAGTCGGAGATTATCAGTTTAGCATCGACTCTGAAGAAGAAATCTCCCGACCAAGCTCATGCAGAGGTCGGCTCCGAGCTATCTTCGCAGATGCCAGTGTAATTGAATCCTCGTGAGTGCGAATTCATAGCGACCAACGCAGAATCTACATCTGCTTTTTTCCAAACGCGAAGATTGTCACTTTCAGCGACTGCGGAGCAAACTTTTGATGCAGTGTTCCTAGATAATAGGCAATTCTCGAAAAGGCTAGATAGGCGGGTTCCGCTTCGTATCCATATGCACAACCTTGAAACCCGTGGTTCTTCAGCAAACGACGTAGTTTCCAAACCGTGTTGCAACGATAGTAGGTTGGGAAAACGTCTTCCTCTTCTCGACTATCCTGAACCTTATCAACGACTTTCGAGTGATAAGTGTTTGGTATGAGACGAGAACCAATGCCAACGTATCCGACGGCGTTTGAAGTGCGAATGCAGAAAAACCCGCCAGGCTTGAGTACACGAAAGGCTTCGCTAAAAAAATCGTCGGGGTCAGCGACATGCTCAACAACAAAATCTGTGACGCAGACGTCAATTGAAGAATCGTCAATCGGCCAACGCGAGTCGGAAATAATGCGAAACTCGTCAATACACGGATTCGTGTCGGCAACAGGATCTACGTCGATACCGATAACCTTCTCGCATTTGCCTTTCAACGACCTCAAGTCCCGCCGCATCGCCACACTGTCGTCAGCGTACTCGCCCCTACCACACCCTACATCCAGAACGGTATCATTACCTCTGATCAGCGAATTGACATGCAGAAAGAAAGCGATGGTGCCATCGAGATCGGTGAAGCCGCCGAACTCGCTCTCGGGGAAGTATCGAGACATACAATCCTTAGCGGCCATAACTTGCTTGGTCCTAGAAGATGATGGTGCGTGTGCGAAACTGAGGGCTTGAAAATGCGGCGAATGCACTCAGAACTGCGAGTTGGCGGCCGATTGTACCGCAATACTTGGGTGCGTACTTAGACATTTTTCGACAGATAATCCAACAGCAGCCATCAAGTGTTTTTTTTTAGCTTTGTCGCAGATATGCAGATGGTCTTGAGGAATCTGATTTGACCATCAAATCCATATTATCCAAGTTGCTGCGTACGCCTGTGGCACGAATTGCCGCAGGTCTGTTCTTTTTGAATTATCTGCAAGCTGCGATTACGTTCTTGCTCAATCTATGGGTTGCCAACTTGCTTGGCGAAAGTGGCTACGGAGTTCTCAGCATGGGTCTAGTTGCCGCGACGCTGTTAAGCACCGTGGTTAACTTTGGAAGCGACACGACGCTGGTGAGAGATCTGACTCATTCCCAAGCTCGTGACGATATTTTACTAGCTTCGATCACGCTGCGGAGCATCGTTTCTATAGTTGCAGTACTTGGCTGCGTCGCGTGGTTGGCACTTGATCCGTCAATGGACGGGATTTTCTTGCCGGTCTTGTTGTGCTCGCTTACCGGAGTCGCGACGGGGCTCTCGCCGAAGGGCTGGTATGACTTTCGTTACCGTATGCACACCCAAGCCGCCATTGCGTGTTTCGAAAAGCTGCTCTACGGCGTGTTGCTAGTCGTTTTCTTTTATTCAAAGTCTTTTCAAGCAAGCCCACTTGGGGTGGCATCTTGCCTGCTTGCAACCCGCGTTCTTGGTTTCGCGCTGCAGTGGGGAATCGCTAGCAAGAGCTGGTCGCCATCGAAGACCCAGCTCAAAGAGAATGTCAGGTGGTTGTTTTATGAGAACATCTGGGTCTTTGGAGCTGCCCTCGGGAACGTGGCGGCACCCTACATTAACCAACTCGCACTGGCACGGCAGGACGGAGTGGAGGATCTCGCGCAGTTTTTCATCTGTTTTCAGATTATGGCCGTCGTTCAGCTGATGCAGCAGCTGTTCGCGCGCCTGCTGGCACCTCGTATTGCAGAAGTAACACAAGACGGCAGTCCGGTGCATATGGTCCGCTCGCGACTGATACGCTTTCTCGGGTACTCGAGTGTCGCCAGTTTGTCGCTCATCGTCCCGCTGTTCTTCGTTGGCCCGTATTTTATCAGATTTGCGCTACCAGAAGAATTTCATGAAGGATTAGGAGCGTTTCGCATTCTATTGATGTGGTGTGTTGCGTATGGATTAGGTTTGGTTACGAATCAGTTCCTGATCTGCTTGCGGCTAAATCGTTACTTCTTCTCGCTCTCCGTATCCAAAGGAGTACTGGCAATCCTGCTTGGTCAATTGCTGATTCCGAGATTTGGAGGCAACGGAGTTGCGGCAACCCTCGTAATTTGTAGTACTCTTTTCGTGGCTCTGCAGGTTTGTTTGATTTGGAACAAGACTGCCGCTGCCTCAGGATCAGCGGTTCAATAGCGTTTACTGGAGCATGTGCAGATGAATCAAAGTCCATTTTTCGTGGTGGGAGTGTTTCGATCGGGGACGACTTTGCTACGTCTGATGCTCAACCGCCACCCACGCCTGTGTATTCCCTATGAGTCGTTTTTTCTGCGGGACCTGATGGATCATCTGCCCGCACAATGCGTGCTTTCTGAACAGCATAAGCAGACTGCTATCGACTTGATTGCCGCTTCGTCCAGGTTCCAACAGTGGAACACCGACGAGTCTGCGATGAGTGACGCGATTACAAATCTTGAGCAACCGACTTTGCGAGATGTCTTTGATGTCGTATTTCGCTTGGAAACTGCAGACACGGGTAAACCGCGTTGGGGTGACAAAACTCCGGAATACGTAACAGAAATCGATGACCTTCAGCGGGTCATTACCGATGCTCAATTTATCCACATCTACCGCGATGGAAGAGATGTCAGTCTATCATTGAAGCAACGAGGATGGGGCGGTTGGACTGAGTATCAGCGGGCGCACTATTGGGGCGATCGCGTAAACAGCGCAAGTGCAGCTGGTGCGAAGCTCAGCGACTCGCACTACCTAAGCGTGTACTTCGGGGATCTTGTCAGTTCACCCGAAGAGACCTTACGTAAGGTTTGCGAATTCTTAGGTGAAGAGTATTATCCATCGATGCTCGCGTATTACGAAGATGCGAGCGACAATCTGACAGAACACTCGAAGACACCAATCGCTGGAGATAAGTACATTCCACCTGCAAGGCATGATGAGGGAAAGCTCATCAAACCGCTCATCAAGGATGACATTGGCGTCTGGCGTCGCACTTCTTCCCCACTGTCGATCATGCTCTTCGAATCGATCGCAGGAGGTGCCCTCGACCGACTGGGCCTTGAGCGTGCCTACTCGGGCTTGTGGAAACCGGCAATGCCACTAGTCCGATACTTATACGCGCCGTTTGGTCTCATGATGTCCGCGTTTTACCGATTGTATCACCGGCTACCAGATCAGATAAAACTAGCGTTAGGAAAAATTACTCTAGTTCGGTATATCAAGGGTCGTATGAGGTAGGTTCGTCTTAGGCGGCGAAAAAGCAAGAAAGAGGCTATTTCCCTTGCGCTCTCGGCAGGAAATCACTTGTCGCCCATGTATGGCAGGCTAGAGTTGGACGTGGGTAAGTGCGGATGACGGTGACGGCAGACATAACGAAGTTGTTCAACTGGTGCAGGATTTTCCAATAGTGACAATAATGACGTTGGGTTTTCGTCGTAGGTCGGAGCTGTTGTAATAAAAAATGTACGCACAACCAACGATAGATCAGCACATCGCCCCGAGTTCTAAGTGGCGATCACGACTGGTGTGGCTAGTCGTCGTGCTTCACTTCATAGTGCTGGCGATCTGTGCGCTTTCAAGAAGTACGCCTCCGTCTTGCATGGGCCCGCTGTTCATTGGCGTAGCGAGCTCATGCTTGGCCACTGCCTTAGTATTTATTTTTTCCAAGTCACCGGTTCTCAAGAGTATCGCTTTCTTCCTGGCGGCAAACTACACAGGCAAGCTCGTATACATTATCAACTTTCCGGAAAATACCTACCTGGAAGTCCTCGGGAAGGAAGGCGCAGAATTATCTGTTATTGTCTATGACAAATACCTGTTGGTAGCCGTTGCCTTTATACCATTTGCAATAGCCTCGCTATTCGTCGAAAAAATCTTCGGCGTTTTCTTTCGACAGCGCTCTGAGAACCTCGTCGCGACTAAGGTATCGGGTTTTGTAGCGGTTGCGATTGTCTGTTATGCCCTATTGACGCTGCGGGCATTTTTGTTGCACTACATGAAGATTGGTGCTCCTGGTGTGGTAGCCGCCCAGCTCGGCATTCCGTACTTGACAGGTATCCTCATTTTCTTGGCGTCAAAGGTTGCACTCCTCTTTGTATCAGGGTTGGTGGCGCTGGCACTCAGTAAGCGGTCCTATGGAGCGCTCGCATTCGCGCTATTTACGGCGGCTCTGTATGTGGTGATTGACGTCGCGGGGGGATGGAGAGGCCCACTCTTCCGGATGCCGTTTTGCGTTATGTGGCTCTACATTGCGATAGATAGTAGTAAGTTCAAGACACGACTGCGTCCTCTGCTACTGACGATGATTCTTCTGCCGCCGCTTATCTTCGTTCCGGTCTTGCAGTATCGCCATATGCTACGCAAGGGTCTCGAACCGATGGAGGCTGCGCGCCAGGCGTTTGCTCTAGAAAATGTCAATGCGGACGATTTTATCGCTGATATCGGTAAAATCCTGAATCGCATTATCGGCTTGGACATGTACGTCATTGCCTCTCACGCAACCGAAGACCGTCCTCTCGGTATTGGGAGAGTCCTTGATCCGTCGATCGGGAACTACTTTACAAACGAGATCATGGGTGTCCCAGAGGAAGCAGTCACGGCCTACTCATCGAGTTATTGGGGATTTTGGGCGATGATCGTCGGTGATACTTGGCTGTGGACGGGTGGGTTAATGCTCGGCATTGCGGTGAGCTTACTGTCGGAGTTCTTCGTCAATCGATCGAAAGTGACATTCGTCAGGACAGTAATCGGATGTAATGTGACGGTTTATTTCATTAACTTCCTGATGGCCAACGGCGCGATCCTCCTCTATGCGAAAGAAGCATTGATGCTTCTGTGTGCCTGTCTGGTGTTTAGTTGGTTCTGCCGGCGAACTGAGCAGTTTGACGTTTCATATGTTCAGCATCCTTGGCCGATACAGCCGGTAGGCTAGCTGGCTTCGTCGTGACGAGCTCTGGCAATCCTTGCCAGGATGACTATAACTTGAATTCCTTCGCTGACACACCAAGAACATGAATGTAGGGGATTGTAGCTCTCCGTCAGATTGTCTATTCGAAACTCCTCCAGAATTGCAGGTCCCGTGTCGACACGTTTAAGGTTGTTAGCCGTTCTTGATCGAAATCCGTTTCCACCGAATGACGGAGTTTCGTATCCGATCGCTAACCACCTTCGAGGGCTCAGCCCTGATTGGGACATCGATCTTCTGCTGGTTCGCGGATCGGGCGCAGGCGAAGACGAAGTCGTCGTGCCACAGGACAACGGATTTGCTTTTGGAAAGGTCTTTGAAGCAGTTGCTCGTCCGCTAGGACGAAGCGCGCGGTTATGGGGAGAATGCCTTCGTGGGATTCCCTATGGGCATCACTCGCCCATTGCGAAGTCGAAGCTAAAGGAGTTGTTGGTCGGTCAGACGTACGATGCTCTGTATGCAGCGCCGACTTCTGTCGTGCTTTGGGCTAAATCGATCGCGGAAGTGTTGCCCAGCAGGCCCTTGATGGTGCTGAATCTCAATGATTCGCTCAGTGAAATGTATCGACGCCGGTTTGACCTAGCCCGGATGAGCAGCCTCGGTCTTCGATCGAGAATATCTTACGCTTTGAGCAGTGCACGTGTTGGTTACGCGCCACGTCTTGAAAGAAAGACGCTCGAGCAATTCGATTTAGTATTTGTGCAAACGCCTCGTGATCGCGATGCGGTGATCTCTGATTGTGGCGCGTCAATGTCCGATCGATTACTTGTCGCACCCAACGGCATTAAGGAAGAACTTTTACAACTTCCTTATCTGACTGCGGGAGGCAAGAACCTTGTTCACATCGGCCCACTAGCGCTTATTCGCAGAGACCTATTGCTTTGGTTCGTCAACGAGGTCTTTACGAATGTTCGCGAAGAAGTCGCTGAGGTAAAACTCCACCTGGCTGGTTCCGTCACTCCGAGCGATCGTGATTTTTTGGGGCGGATTCCCGGAGTCGTCGTGCATGGATTTGTCGAGAATCTCAATGACATACTTCAACTTGCCACAATGTCAGTAGCTCCAATGTTCATGCGATCCGGGCTGGTCAACAAGAATCTTGATTCAATGGCAGCCGGTGTCCCGTGCAGCGGAATTAGGGCTTTCAATGGAGTTCCTGGATTTGAAAACGGAGTCCACGGATTTGAGCTCAATAACGCCGAGGAATGGCGGAGGCTATTGATTGACGTGTTGCGGGATCCGAAACGGCTGGAGAAGGTCTCTGAATCGGGGAGACGGCTAGTCAGCGAGAACCTGCGCTGGCACAGTACGATCGCCAAGATCAACGATCGGATGCAATCAATGGTCCGAAATCACATTGAGACAGGCTAGAAGGAACGCTGCCGAAGGGCCGGTCAACTGCTAGCCCGGAAGGCGCTTGGCACCGCGATTCCCCAGGCAATGCTGTCCTCGTCAGTCCGTCTTCCTCAGATAGATGGAAGTGGGGTAATCTCCGGCTTCAACAAGCAGGCCATCTTCCATTTCGGCCGGTTTGTAGTCGACAAAGACTTCTTGGAGTGAATTGGTTCTGAGAAAGTGCAGCTGCGCCAAGGATGCTTCAATCCGATATCGCTGATTTCCACTGAGAAATGCCGCCAGCAGAGCTGTTTCGTGCCAAAAGAACAATGGCTCGCTCAGCAATGTCGGAGCGTAGTCGTAAGGAAACCAAATATCATGGAAATGCACGAAGACCCCCGGACGAATTCTAGGCAGCATTTCCGATACAATGCGGGTTACCTCGCCCGCGGGCCCAAGAGTGTGCGTGGAATCTACAAAAAAGAGATCGCCAGCATCTAGGTTTGAAAAAAAATCCAATGGAAGGGCTTGGACTTGTTCTTCGATGAGTTGAATTCTTCCAGCTGCGGATTCACGCAGCAGAAAATCCGTTGGATAGGGTTCTACGCAAGTAATCTCTGGCTGATAGTCTGCAGCCTCTGCGGCCATTTGGCATAGCGAGGTCGAGACGCCACACCCGATCTGGACGATCTTTGATGGTCGTAAGGTGTAGACGAAAGCATACAGACACTGCGCTTCGATTTTCCCATAGCCGGTCTCCCCGTTTCGGCGGGATGCTTCGTAATGAACGTCTTCCGCCTCGAGCTGCTTAGACACTTCTTCAGAAACCAACTGCCGGACGAACCCAATCTGCCCTTCCAGATCTTCGGCTCCAGCGATGTCGACGAGTGAAAGCGGCTTTCTCCAATGACTCGAACGACGCAGTTCCGCCAAATGGGGTATCTCTGAGTAAAAGTGTCGTGGTAGGACATCGAAACCAAGTTTTTGCCCTAGTTGAAATCCAGAAGCAAGCCCCTGCTTAAGAAACCTCTTTATTACACCTGGCATATGAAAACGCCTTATTCGCAAGAATCTCTAGAAGTGAAGAACTGAAGATACATTGTCGGGGCTCGCCATTGAAGGGCGTGCGCAATCAACTCAATCGTGCGATCCGCGCCGGAACATGTGGCGTACGGCAATAAGTTCAACATCGTTTGAGCGGCCACAGGAATCGCGGAGCTCTATACTACAACCAATTGGATCCGATGCGGGAATAAGATGAGTACGAGCTGCCATTTACGTTCGTGTTGCGACGAATTCCGTGCGATCAATCCACTGTTCATCTTCTTCATAGCCCAGTTCTACCAATGTTTTTCCGGCATAGTGATTGAAGACTTCTGCCGCTTCGCGGCTAAATGAGTTCTTCCAGTCGCCGATGATTGCCTTTCGAGCGTGTGTAGCAATGTTCGATGTTCCTCTGCGACGTCCGGTCACTCGCTCGAACGAATACTTCTCAATCGCGGTCTCAAGTCGCCAACGATCGATTTCTTGGTCGGTAATCTCTTGCAGCACCCGACTCATTGCTTCATAGGTGTCCTGGAGGAGCTCCTCGTAGCTTACGCTAATGACGTGTGGTTTGTCGTGCCAGCCCGATACAAAGTCGGCCCATGTTGCATGGACGCCACGCCCTGGATTACTAAATTCATACTCCAAGAATCGAGGAAGTAATTCAACAATGTCGTCGGCGCTTGCGTTTCTACCTAGAACCTTGCGGTAAATCTCCCGTACCTTGTAGCTGCCGGCTTCATCAGAATGTTGTCCAACACGGATTCGATCATAGAACAGCGAGTTCATCACATCTCGACCGTCACGGTAGAGGGTCACTACGCGCCGGAGCTTAGGATCGTAAGTCCAATGGTTATGTAATATGCAGCTGAAGCCGATGGGCAAACGAGTTTTCCTTGGGAAGGGAATGTCCAAATAGTCAGCCAACATATTGGCTAGCCATGTTCCTCCTGATTTCGGATACTCGGCCAGATAGTAAAAGGGAAAAGATTCTCCCCAATACCGTCCGATCTGCTTTGTCAGAAAGCTGGCTGCACGTTCGACTTGAAATCGGAGTGTTCCCATAAACCATTTACTTCCACTTTGAACTCGCTGATGAATATCCTGCGTTATGCAGTAGTGCCTTGGACGACGGTTCTCAGTATTGGAGTCCGTCAGGAATTCTCGCTTGTCAGAAGCGGTAACAAGTTCGCAACGTGCTGCTCATTCGTAAAACAGTTTTCAAAATGTTCTCTTGCATTTACACTCAGCTGTTCGTATGGCGCTTGATCGGTTAGAAACTGCTTCAAGCACTCGACTAGGCTCTCAGTGCTTCGCGGCTCGACGAAGTAACCGTTGAATCCGTCAATGACTTGCTCAGGAATGCCTCGATGATTTGTCGTTATGACCGGCATAGCCCATGCGAGTGCCTCGTTAATGCAGAGGGGCTGCCCCTCCCAGGGGTGGTAGGTCGGTAGCAGCAACAGGTTGGAATCGCGAAGAAAATTCGTCTTCTGTTTTCCCGTTACCACTCCATGATAGGTTACATTGCCGGCAATTGCCGGATCACGCAGTTTCTGGAGCAGGGATTCCCTCTGCTCCTCAACGGTATTCTCGGACTGTTCGATTACCGAACTCAAGAACTCTCCGCAAAGGTCGCAATGGAAGTTAGTGATCCCTTCGTCCAGCAGGTCTTGGCATGCCTGCACGATTTCGACGTAGCCTTTTGTCGGCATCAGGTTCGAGAGAAACAAGAATCGCCAAGAGTCACGTTTTTCGGGGCTTCTCTTGGTATACGATTCAGGGATCTCAGAAGTGTCGATTGGCGTGCCGTTCCGAACCACTTTCGTCTTGGTTTCCCAGTTCGGGACGAAACTGAACTGATCCTTTAGGAGTTCTCCTAATACGACATAACAGTCTGCTACAGAGTATGTCTTGACCAAAATATTCTGCATCCAAGACGCCGAATTCTCGTAGAATGGCTTCAAGCCGCTGCCGTGGAGATGAACGACAATCCGAACTCGTAGCATCGCGGCGAATCCGATGATCAAGAAGTCTCGTAGTGCACCAAGATTCGATGTGGCGATGGGCATGTAAAGAGTCTTGGCAGTCGGAAGTTTCCACCATGCATGCGCAACACTTGCCGCGACAGTGAAAGCGCGTTTCAGGTTAAACGTGCCCGATTTTTTGACCGCTCCCCCCCATTGCGTGTTGACGATCGACACGCTCTGGTTCTGCGCCTCTAGACTCTCAATGAGTAATTCGAATGCGACACCGACGCCCGTCTTCACATGCCGAGCGCGAGGGCCCACCAACAAGATGCTTTTTCGCATTCTCAATCACTCAGAGGGCTACGGGACCTGCGAGAGACGTTGCTCTTTCAACGAGGGTACAACTTTGGCCCAGCCGATACTAGCGGTTGGCGGCTTAGGAACTGTGTAACTTGGGTTCAGATGATATCCGTGGCAATTTGCAACGTCAAGGATTGCTTGAAGCTTCGATCACTTGCACTTGGTCAGCTTCTCGCACCGCTAGCGCCCGCACATCACCATAGCGATTGCCAGCCTGAGCTAGTGCACACAGGCCGCGCAAGTTCCGCACCCCTTGAAGGCAGATTTACGATCGTAAATGGTTGTGGTTATGCGTGCGCTCTGCGTCACGCTCGCTAAATCAAACTGATCGAACACGCAAGTAAGTGATGCGGCGCAATACGATGAAATGTCCGCCCATATATTCGCGACGATTGACTCCGATCTGGAGTGTGATGAATTGGTGTGCATCAAAGGACGAACTCGGTCTCCGGATGCTGACGACTACAGCCGAGATCTTGGTCGTGTCGAGGTCACCGAGAGAAGAGACGACGGATCCTTCCAGCACCATACAGCAGGAATCCGCAGCCAGCGATCGCCAAAGTCGATGGTTCGGGAACGGAAAACAGGGAGCTTGCAAGTGACGGATTCACAGTAGAGAGCGTATCGCGGAAGATCACAAGATCGTCAGCATCAACGTGTCCGTCGCCATTCGCATCGCCATCAGCGCGCGTAGCGTTAACGAGTGTCCCGTAGCCGACTTGCCAGGCGAGATAATCCGACCCGTCTACTGATCCATCATCGTTGAAGTCCGCAGTCGTCGAGTCAAAAAGAGTCGATGTTCGCCAAGCCAAACCAAACTCACTGGCTAAGTCATCGCTCGATACCTTAAGCGTGTACGTGCCAGGTCCCAGGTCGGTGAGATAGATATGTTCAACGTTATCGACATCGCTCGCGCTCAATCCATCTACGTAAGTGTCTGCCAAATTGGTGTCGATGGTCAGGCCGTTAGAATCGACCAACTCCAGATTCAGATCCGCGACCACCGGATCGCCCGTGCTGAAGGGAGAACTGATCTGCGCGTTCCATGCCAACGCTATCGATAATTCTGCGGCTGTACTACCTGTGGGGATGATCAGATCGTAGAGCAACTCGTTGCCAGTGCCGGGTTGAATCACCTGATAATCCCATCCGTGGCTCGCAACTGGGGTGGGTGTCGCCGTTGTGCCGGTCCCGCGTCCGCCAACGGTGATCGCATAGCTGTCGAACATGTTCAACTCCCCAGCACCATACGTTTCGTCCAGGGGATGCCACTCTCCACTGCCGTCAAGCTGACTCCAGCTGGGTAGCGTATCTTTAGAAGCGCCAGCGAGCAGAATAGCCTTCATCGTCTGCGACTGCGCAGCATCTGTATTACGCACAGTATCAGAGCTGTGCAGAAATGTAGCCACAGAGCTTGCACTAGAGGTCGCCGCACTGGTAGATGCTTGAGGGGAGACCAGATCCGGCTTACTTCGCCCGATCCCGTAATCTTCCAAATGTGTCAGGCCTGTACTATGAGCGCCATCAGAGCGACCGAGGGCGATAGAGTTGTAACTATGACTAAGTAGATGCGGGAGCGGTGAAACGACGTTATGCACTCCGACAAATGCCGTAATGTTGTCACGCTCGATCACAAAGTCAAACTTCCTGAGAGCCTTACGGTCGTTATCCAGTTCTGCGGCTGTCGGTTCCGGCGTGCCATCATTGGGTGTCGCAAATGTTCCGATCCAGCTGAAGTTTTGAACACGAAAGTCTTGTGCGTCTGGTTCGGTGGTGCTGGCGTTGAGGTTGAGAATGTCTGTCAGCCAGTCGTTCGCCTCATAAACCGTAACTTCATTGGCGATGGGCGCTACGCTTGTGGTGTTGCCGAAGAAAAAACGCGCCTGATCGCTAGCGTGGTTTGACTTTCCGTTTATTCGTCCGCCACTTCCGTCGATAAAGTTTACCGCGGTTGAGAGTGGATCAAAATTTTCATTAAAGTCAGACAGAGTAACGTCAGGAAAGTATTGCATGGTTCCAGCAACTTGCGCTTCGACGAGCGAGATAGGCACACCAGCGCCTCTGGGCAATGCGTCGCCTAGCAGGGCAGCGAGTTTGTTGTAGCCAATTTCTTCGCGCCACTCCGCTCGCGCGAAAGGCAGCTCGCTAGCCAGCATCGCGACAATGGCTAAGCAGATGCGAACGCAGAAACAGATTTCGCGACGAGTGATTAGTCCCGGCATCAGAAAACTCATGTGGGGTTGCCAATAGCTGAGCTGAGACTGACAGCGCGGGCTGTCGCGATGGCCGATCACGCCATCTACTCAGCGGTCCTGTTCCGTGTGTATGGCTACCGCAGGCAGACCCCTGTACCTTCGGAAGTTAGCCCCATTATCGCCCCTTTCCGCTACTTTATCAAGGTTTCCGGCAGTTGCTAAGTCGGGCGATTCGTGGCGGATTCTAGGAAAATTGCGGGTTCTCCGGAGAGATGAAGCCTCAATGAAACGAACCTAGCATTTGGACCAGTATTTGTGCGTTTACCGAGGATACAGATACTTCGCGACGCGCTGGACGATTCTCTCCGCGGCACGCCCATCTCCGTAGGGGCTAGCCACATTGGCCATCGCCTGATAGGCCGCCGAATCCGTCAGCAGTTCGGTCGCCTCTTTGACAATTCGATCCGCCCTGGGACCAACTAGCTTTACGGTGCCTGCTGCGACACCCTCGGGCCGCTCCGTCGTGTCGCGCATCACCAGCACTGGTTTGCCAAGACTGGGAGCCTCCTCCTGCACGCCTCCAGAGTCGGTCAGAATGATTCGACAACTCTTTGCCAGCATCATGAATTCGGCGTAGGGCTGAGGCTCGATCAGGCGGATGTTCTCGGTATCAGCCAACTGACCGTGGACTACCTTCAATACGTTTGGATTCAAGTGCACGGGGTAGACAATCAGCGAGTCGGGAAATCTCTGGCTGAGCGCCGCCAGCGCCGCACAGATTTGCTCGAAGCCGCCACCCAAGTTTTCACGTCGGTGCCCGGTCACCAGGATCGACGGACGTTGAAGCCAATCTTCCCCGATGAGGTCGGCTAGCCGTGCGCGTAAGGCGTCACCGACTTGTTCTTGTTCCTGCCGCCGCAGTTCCATGAACAGGGCGTCGACGACGGTGTTGCCCGTGACCGTGATTGCTTCGTCAGGAATGCGCTCCCATAGCAGTGCTTCGCGCGACGCATCGGTCGGCGCGAAGTGCAAGCTCGCCAATGGACTGACCAACCGGCGATTGGCCTCCTCTGGGAACGGCGAGTGAATGTCGCCCGTCCGCAACCCCGCCTCGACGTGGCCGACGGGAATGTGCTGGTAGAAGCTGGCCAACGTCGCACACAGGACGGTAGTCGTGTCGCCTTGGGCTAACACAAAATCGGGCTTGGTCTCGGCCAGCACCGCATCGATCTTCTCGATCAGTCGCGACGTCAGACCCGCCAAAGTCTGATTCTCGCGCATCACCTGCAACTGGTAATCGACCCCCACGCCAAACAAGTCGATCACTTGCTGGATCATTTCCTTGTGTTGGCCGGAGTTGATGACCAGCGGCTCGAGTTGCTCAGACTTGTGGAGTGCGGCGATCACGGGAGCCATCTTGATGGCTTCAGGCCGTGTGCCCATGAATACAGCGACACGTTTTGGCATGAGTTTCTCTGGCCGAGGTGAAGATTCGTCGATTGTGAGTCGCGAATTTTTATCATCTTTCAAGGCCAGCACAGTCGCAACACAAATCTCCTCTGAAGTGCGGATGAGCTGGCCAGAAACTACTCGCGGTTGTTGGTAGACCGAACAATTGTTACGCTCGGACGTGCACTCCGACCGTCACAACTCGCGAAATCGTACCCGAGTGTCTATTCATACCAACGCACGTCGCGCACTCGTTGTCATGCAGGTTCTGCCCGAACTTGAGGGCGGCGGCGTCGAACGTGGGACATTGGAGATCAATCGAGCTCTAGTCGCGAGAGGGCACCGCAGCATGGTGGTCTCGGCAGGCGGCCGTCTGGTCAAGCAACTTGAAGAACAGGGCGGACGGCATCTGACGCTCAATTTGAGGGAGAAGAATCCGTTAACGTTGTTAAAGACCGGCCGACTGCGCAGGCTGATCGCGGCCGAGCAGGCTGATCTGATCCATGTTCGTTCGCGAATGCCAGCTTGGGTGACTCTGGCCGCCTGGAAGCTGCTGCCGAAAAACAACCGTCCACGCCTGCTGACGACTGTGCACGGTCTGAACTCGGTCAACTTCTACAGCCGTGTGATGACCTACGGCGAGCACGTGATCGCTGTCTCGGAGTGTTGCCGAGACTACGTGCTGAGCAACTATCCCACCACAGATCCGAACAAAGTGACGGTGATTCACCGCGGTGTTGAATCCACGCAGTTTCCGTTCGGGTATCAGCCGAATCAAGAGTGGCTGAAGCAGTGGCGGGCCGAGTTTCCGCAGCTTAACGATCGATTTTCGGTGCTGCTGCCAGGCCGCTTAACGAGGGTCAAAGGACACTTCGATTTCCTGAACGTGGTGCGGCAGCTCAAGCAACAGCAAATCCCCGTACATGGCTTGATCGTGGGCGGAGAGGATCCCAGGCGCTTGCAGTACGCGCAAAGCCTGTACGAAGAGGTCGAGCGAACCGAGCTGAGCGCAGACATCACATTCACGGGGCATCGCTCAGATATTCGAGAGATTATGAGCGTGTCCGACGCGGTCGTGTCGACGTCGATTCAGCCGCCCGAGAGTTTCGGCCGGACGGTGCTCGAAGCGATTCGACTCGGTCGCCCGACGATTGGTTACGCACACGGCGGCGTGGGCGAAGTGCTCTCGACCGTGTATCCCGCAGGACGCGTCGAGCTGCAGGACACCGTGGGTATGGCCGCAAAACTCGCCGAAGTCTACCGTGGCGAACTCGCGCCTCCACAGCCAACTGACGAGTTCGAACTATCGATCATGGTCGACAAAGAAATCGACCTATACGAATCTTTGGTCGGCTAGGCCGCTTTCGCTCGCGATTCGATCTTCGCGAGTTCGCGAGCCTTGGAAAGCCTGATGGTCCGTGCGAAGACGTACATCACGCTATCCTGGAAACCATCGACCCCCAGGAACACATGCTTACGGAGAATGTAGATCTTAAAGAACGAAAGAAAAGGTTCTATCACGACCCGCCAGATTGATGGGACACGATCCCTTTTCAACATGTCGTGCGCTTGCATGCTGGTGTAGTAGTTGATCTTCTCGACCGCATGGCTGTAAGACCGGAAGCAGCGATGATAAAACACGCTCGCGAGCATCCCCGCTCGGACGCCATCGCGCAGATCAACGACGTCGTGCACGGTGCTGCTATTGAACGAGCCGAATTCGGTGTGATAGAGACGGATGAATCGGTTGAAGGGCGCAAACCGTCGTGGGGCGTCTTCGGTTGGCTTGATCGTCTTGATATCGACGAAGTAGGCCTTCCTGTCCGGCCCGGTCGGCTGGTCAAACAGCTGAAGAATCTCCGCGCGTGCTTCCGCGCTCACCTCTTCGTCCGCATCTAGGTTAAGCACCCATTGATTGCTGCACTGCTGCTCGGCAAAGATCTTCTGCTCGCCGTAGCCTGGCCATTCGTGGAAGACTACTTTCGCGCCGAGCAGCTCGCTCAGTTCTACGGTGCCGTCATCGCTTCCGCTGTCCACGACGATCACTTCGTCTACCCAGTCGACGACGCTATTGATCGTGTAGCCGATCCGATCTTCTTCGTTCTTCGCGATGATGAAAACCGATAGTGGGATTTTCGACGTCATGATAATCCGAGACTCACCTGTGTTTCTTCGATCGCAATAGCTAGGCCGCATTCCGGCGACGATCCACCGGGAGGAAGATAAAATTGTTCGATCGATGATGCGGCCGATCCCGATCCCAACCCTGCCCCGGGTCGCGATGGGATGCCAATTGGCTATAGTCCAACAGTTGCTTGTTCAGCAAAACGAAACACTGATAACCGAACTGCTCGACGAACCCAATGCTCTCGTCCGCGGTTTCACCGGTGAGATCCTCCATCACTTCCATCAGCAACACGGGTCGATCACGGCGAAGGATCTCGCGAGCACCGAGCAGTACTTCGCGTTCGTGGCCTTCCACGTCGATCTTAATGAAACCCACGTCCTTGAGGTTTTCGTCGTCAAGCTTGCGCGTCGGGACCTTGAATCGAATCAGCTCCGCATTGCCGTCCTCCAGCTGAGTGACTTCGAGGCTGCCGGCATTGTTGCCATACGAGCGCTGCGTCTTTGGGACTGCGAATTCCGCCTCGCCCGTACGGTCGGACAGCGCTACGTCCGAGACGGTCACGTTGTCGGCCGTCGCGCGCTCGAGTAGCTGTCGCATGGCGGGGTTGGGCTCATAGGCGTAAACGTGTTTGGTGAGCCGCGACAGAAAATACGTATACGAACCTCGGTTCGCACCGGCGTCGACGCTCACTCGATCAGGGTCGACCAAGAACGGCAAGATATGCAGTTCCGGTTCGTATCGCCGCAGGTTACGACGGGCACGGTAGGCCGCATAGAGTTTCAACGGTGTGACCGCGTAGCGAAGTTTCTGCAGCGGCGTGAGTAGGTTTGGCGAGTTCGACATGGGCATGTAGGCGTTTGGGAGTCAGTGTTTCAGGCAGCCGCGCGGAAGAACTGTCGGTAGATGTCGTTGGTCTGCTCGACCATGGCCTCGACGGTAAATTTCTGCTTCGCTGCTTGCCAGCTAGATTGATAGTCAGCGGCCGCTTGTTCTGGACTCGATAGCACGGCTTGCACGGCGGCTCGTAGTTGCACTGGTCGACCGTATTCGACAACATGCTGGTGCGGCAGAGTGGTCTCAGCACCTGGGAAGTTTGTCGCGACAATTGGTTTTTCCAGGTGTAATGCCTCGACCATCACGTACGGAAAGCCCTCGCGTTCCGACGAAATCACAACCAGATCGCTGTGTGCCATAATCGCCGGCACATCGTCGCGGTAGCCGGTCAGCTGCACGCGATCGCTCAGGTTCAATTCCTCAATCAACTTCACGAGCGATTCCCGCTCAGGACCTTCGCCCACGATTAGCAAGTCGGCATCGATTCCCGGCCAAGCTTTGATCAGCCCATCGAACCCCTTCACGTCGGCCAAGCGTCCGACCGCAACCACGACGGGGCGTTCTTGCGTCAGTCCGAACTGACGGACGAAGTACTGCGGATCGTGTGGTGGTGGCTCCTTTAGTGGGATGCCGTTACAGATGACGCGTGCGTGCTCGATGTTGATGTGCTCGTAAATCGCTGGGCTGACGGCAATCACGGTGTCGAAATTGCGAAACGAGCGATTGTTGCTTTTGAATCCGTGAACGGTCCCGACTGTGCGGGCTGGATAGAATCGACCGAGCGCCGAGATCATCGAAGCTGCCTTGTTGGCGTGAGCATGGATGATGTCTGGCTGAAACTTCTTGAGCGCCCGGTGCAGACGAAAGAAATTCAGGGGACTGCGCCGACTGAACGTGAGGTCCATCGCCTGGAAGTCCACCGCTTTGCTCATTCCTCGGCGGTGCGCCTTGTGCGCGATTGCCTGGACCTGGTGCTGTTGGCTCAGGCCGTTACAGAGCTCGACGAAGTGCTTTTCCAGACCGCCGTAGGCGGGACCGCTGGCCATGACCTGGGCGATTCGAAGTGATTGCATGCTTGGCATGGGACTGAGCGGCGCGTGTTTCGAGGGCGGAACGAAGGGATCGGTAGCGTGGCGGAAAGTACTGAAACCCGCTGGGGCCAACAAGTGCAATTGCCCGCATCCATGCATGCTGCTACCAGTTTTTCGACTTGCCGTGAACAGCGAGGCTCCGTAGACTTCCCGCCCATTTCGTCGTTTCGATTGGATCAATTTTTGGATGCGCAATGCCCTGGTTCACAAAACAACAGCGCCGGCGCTGGCGGGCCCGTCGCAATCAGCGGCGGCTGCACCGACTGAGTACGGTAGAGACCTCCCCCGCGACGAATTCCACGGGACGCGTGATCTCGGTCGTGATGAAGCCGACGCCTGATCCGCAATGTGGCGAGAAGAACAGTAGTGACTACCTTGATTACATGAAGCCCTGGTGGACAACCGTCAATCGTGTTGGTCTGCGAGGCACAATCCTGCACGATGGGCTGCCGGAAGATTGCATCGACAAGGCAACCACGGATCGGACGGGGTTCGAACTTGTCGACCGCAGCGAACTGCCGATCTTGCACGACCGCCACCGAGTCGTGCGCGACTACCTCGAGCAAATCGATGAGCAGTACGTCTTTGTCACGGACATCGCTGACGTGGCGTTCAAACGTGATCCGTTTGAACTCATTGCGCAGGACGAAGACGCGCACCGGCTGTTCATCGGCTCTGAGCGAAAAACTATCCGCGAGAGCCGCTGCATTCGCACGGATGTCACAGACCAGTTCGGCTCGTTGCTCTACGCCGAGCGGCGAATCGTCAATCCTGGCATCCTCGGCGGTAGACGCACCGAAGTGATTGAACTGATGAATCGCGTCCTGCGGTGCATCGAAGAGTTCAAAGAGCGACTGCTCGACTCCGATATGGCGATCATTAACAAGGTCGTGTACGACAACTATCGTGCCAGCGAACTGTTTACCGGTTTTCCACTGCACTCCACGTTCAGGAAATGGGAATACCACACGTCCGCCGCGATAATGCACAAGTAGCGTACTAATCCAGAAGGAAATCAAATGGCCATGAAGCCGGCGGCCGCGATATCGTGGCTGCGCTACCAATATCGCAAGCTCTTCCGTCCACGCACGGTTAGCAATAGCGGACTCAAGATCTATTTGGGAGAGCAAGCACAGACTCGCTATGCTCGCTCGATCTATCGCGATACCCACGAGGCTGAGGAACGGGCGATTGTCGCACGAAATCTCGAACCCGAGGATACCGTGCTCGAGTGCGGGGCTGGCCTAGGGGTCGTCACGACGCTTTGCTGCCAGCAGATTGGCTCCGAGCGTGTACACGCGTTCGAAGCAAACCGAAAATTGGAACCGGCTCTGCGTAAGACATTCGAGCTGAACCAAGTCTCACCGCAGCTCGAAATGAAGATGGTCTCGCTTAAAGGCGGGGAGGAAGAGTTCTTTGCCGCCGATCGATTTGTCTTCTCAAGTCGGTATGACAACTCGGACAGCTACGCAGGCGAGCGGCAGACTCTCGATTCGGTGCCAATCCAGAGCCTCATCGATGAACTGCAGCCGTCGTTCTTGATCATGGACATCGAAGGAGCCGAGGTTGATCTGGCCGATGAACAGCTGAATCTGCGCTCGCTAAAGAAACTATGCATCGAGATGCATCCTCACATCGTCGGAGACGAAGCCATCAGTCGGTTGATCGCCAACTTGCTTCGCCAAGGTTTTCACCTGCGTATGTCCGAATCTCACAAGGACGTGCTGTTCTTCTCGCGAGCAGCGTAGACGCAACAAGTTCTCCGGCAATCTAACGCGGCTAACTGCATTATGAGTCAACAAGCATTACGTGTCCTTGCTGTAGGGGATTGCAACACGTGGGGCATCCACGAGCGCCCGCTCGGCAATACGATCCTCGACAAGTTCTGCCGGCAGCTCGAACAGCTCGGTTACCAGACCACGAAGCAGAACCTGGGGTTTGGCATGGGCACGACGCGCGAGGGCGTTCAGCTCATGGTTCTCGACGCGCAGCCCGCGGATATCCTGCTGATCAATTTCGGACTTGTCGACACGTGGATTACGTCCATCCCGCAGTACTACGTCTTGTACTACCCCGATGGGTTTGTGCGTAAGCGGCTCCGCAAGTTGCTGAAGTTCGTGAAGCGACGATTACGATCGCCCCTACTACGCCGATTTGTTGCCGTGGGGCCGGTGGTCTCAGCCGACGAATATGCCGACAACGTGCGCACGATGATCGCCCTCGCGCGAGACAAGAGTCCGCACGTAAAAATTCTGCTGTGGGGTAGCCCGCCCGTGCAGTTTGACCCAGATCGAAACATCAATCTGCAGAAGTACAACGGAGTCCTCGCGTCCGTAGCGGAAGAGACACAGTCCATTTACGTCGACACGACCGACATCGTCGTTCAGTTGCCCGCCAGCAAAGCCTACATCGATCTCGTGCACCTCAACGAAGCAGCGACCGACGCGATTGCCAAGCAGTTGGTTGAGGCGTGCGAACGAAGACAACTGGCCGCCGCGGGCTAATCTCGTCTCTCATATTTTTGTCTCAGGAATCTGTTCAATGACTCTCGTTTCTTGCTCTACACCGTGCAATCTCTGCGGCAGCGAGCACGCCGAACAGGTCGGCTCGGTCGATCGCGACGGTCAGCCGCTTCGCACCGTCCTCTGCCAGAACTGTGGTTTGGTTTGGACCGACCCGAGACCCGATAGCCAGCAGACTCGCAAATTCTACTCGGAAGAGTATCGGCTGCAGTACAAGGCAACGTATGTGCCAAAACGCAAACATGTCTATCGTGAGACGCTGCGCGCGATTGCCAGATATCAGGCGGTTGCGTCCTTGCTACGCCCGGGTATGAAGCTTCTCGATGTGGGAAGCGGCGGTGGGTTCTTTCCCTATGTCGCTCGCCAGCAAGGCCTCGACGCTCAGGGAATCGAGCCCAATCAAGGTTTCGCAGAGTACGCCCAGTCGACGTTCGGTGTGCCGACGACGAATGACTTTCTCCAAGACGTGAATATTCCGCAGGAGTGTTTCGACTTCATTTCACTCAACCATGTGTTGGAGCACGTGGAAGATCCGTGTGCGACGCTCGCACAGCTGCGGAAGTGGCTGAAGCCTGATGGCTACTTGGTTGTGGAAGTCCCGAATGTCGAAGCAACCTATCACGCGCCTCAGAATCGCTATCACGTAGGACACTTGTACAATTTCAATCCTCCAACTCTTGAGCTGTTGGGGACGAAGGCTGGCTTAACCGTCCACAGATCGAAACTTGTGACCTCGGCCGATCACGTACATGTCACGTTCAGACCAGCGGCGGTAAACGTCCAACGCAACGATTTCACGATGCCGGAGAATTACCGACGGGTGGCTGGCGTACTCCATCGACACACCACGCTACGACATTACGCATCGCCGGTTCCTTATCAGCGATTTGTCAGCAAGCAGTTGCAATACCTAACCGAGAAGCGCGCGGTCCGCGGCGACAGCGGCCCCAGAGAAATCGCGGACAGCCTGATCGCTGAGCACTTGAGTACCGCCGCCCGTCACGCTGCCTAGTGGTTATGAACAAACAGCCGATCGTCATCTGGCAAATTCACGACGATAAACCGGGGCATCGTAACCAGCTCCGCGGATTAACCAATGCACTGGCGGAGTTAGTGCCAGTTGCGCAGCACTCCATCCGCGCACCACGACGACGAAGCTGCCTGAGGGCGCTGTTTGCAAAACGCTTCGGCCCCGGAGACGAGCTACCTGCTCCCGATCTCATCGTGGGGGCCGGTCATGCGACGCATCTGGCGGTCTTGGCCGCCCAACGGGCATTTGGCGGCAAGACGATCGTCCTGATGAAGCCTTCGCTACCGACGGCACTCTTCGACTTGTGCATTGTGCCTGAGCATGACGGTGTGCCAAGCTCGGCGAGCGTTGTAACGACTCGTGGTGTGTTGAACGTTATTCGACCCACCACGAGCAAGGAGAAGCACACCGGATTGCTCCTCATCGGTGGTCCCTCGGCCGCCCACGATTGGTCAGACGATTCGATGCTCGATCAGGTCGTCGCGATTGCGGACGGTGATCCCTCGATGCGATGGCAATTGACGACCTCACGCAGGACGCCCGCAACGCTGCTCCCTTCCCTACGTCGACGGGGACTCATCAATGTCGAACTCGTTCCGCATCAACAGACCACCAACGATTGGCTTCCGCAACAACTCGCCCGTGCGTCGCAAGTGTGGGTCAGCGAGGACAGCGTATCGATGGTCTACGAATCGCTAACCAGTGGAGCGGCCGTGGGTTTGCTCGAAGTTCGCAGCAAGAAACAGGGTCGCGTTGCCGCGGGCGTTGAATCCCTCGTGCAACAGAAGTTGGTCACCCGATTCTCAGACTGGCCACCGGGAACCCGGCTGCTGGCGCCGGCCGAGCAACTCGACGAAGCACGCCGCTGCGCGAGACTCGTCTGTGAGCGTTTGCTCTCCAGGCCACCGGTCGAACGGGCCGGTTAGCGTCGCGCCTTGAGACGCGTTGGATATTCCGGTCAGAACGCGTAGAATGGCAGGATGCAAGGAACTCTCATGATCTTCGTCCACAGAGGGAAATCTCCCATCCTTGGGAGAGCTTTCCAGTCAGTTCTGGCACTGCTTTGCCTTGTGGCGAGTAACATTCATTCTGAAGCACTAGCCATTGAAGTTGCGGTTGCCAACGCCGAGCCACAAGGGGCGCAACAACCAATTCGCTTTGATGGCCAAAGGTCCTACGGGTACTTGAGGGCCCTCTGCAACTTGGGCAATCGCATGAGCGGCAGCCCCGGCATGAAGCAGCAGCAACTGTTGCTCGCGCAGCACTTCCAGCGATTGGGGGCGACCGTCACTTACCAACGTTTCAAGGCGGAGAATCCGCTCAACACGCGCCAGTTCGTGCCGATGGCGAATCTAATCGTGGAGTGGCGACCCGAAGCTAAGCAACGTTTGTTGCTCTGTGCGCACTACGACACCCGTCCGTTGCCCGATCGCGACTTCAATCCGAATCTGCGCAGAAACGGCGTGTTTCTTGGTGCCAACGATGGTGCCAGTGGCGTGGCCCTGCTGATGGAACTGGGGCATCACGTCCAGCAATTGCCGAAGAACTACGGTCTGGACTTCGTCATGTTCGACGGTGAGGAGTTGGTCTATTTTGACGGACGGGAGGACATCGGAGAGTATTTTCTTGGTAGTACCTGGTTCGCGAATCAGTACAGCAAACAGCCGCCCAGGTTTAAGTACACGGCCGGAGTTTTATTCGACATGGTGGCGGACGCTGATCTGACCATTTATCAGGAAGCGTACAGTGCTACCTGGAAACAAACGCGACCGCTGGTGAAGGAAATCTGGGGTACAGCTCAACGTCTCGGAGTGAAAGAGTTCATCCCACGCGTCAAGTATGAAGTGAGGGACGATCACCTGCCACTCAATAGGATTGCGAAGATCCCCGTCTGCAACGTGATCGATTTTTCTTACCCCGACTACCCACGGAATCGGTATTGGCACACGACTGCCGACGCCCCGGGACGTTGCAGTGCTGCTTCGCTGGAAAAAGTGGGTCGCGTGAGCGTAGCATGGTTGTCGACCAGACTCTGAGCGATGAGAAGGATTGATGAACTCCACGCACGCTCTGGGACTGTTACTGGTGGGACTATCAGCGGTGCTGCTCGCCACGCATTGGCAGCAATGGCGTGATTTTCAATCGAACCGAACGCGGAAACCGCGCTGGCAGTCTCACGTCGTGCGCACGCTCCGTCGACGGACGGTCGCCAGTTCGTTGATGGGTGTCATTGGTGTCACATTGCTGGCGTTCGAGACCGTGCCCAGAACGCCGCTTTCGGTGACGGCCTATCTCTTCGCGCTGGTGCTGATGACGTGTTGGATCCTCTGGTTGGGCTGCCTCGACATGGTGGCCAATCGGCGCTATCACGATGAGGAACAACTCGACCAGATCGCAGGCGAACTGCGGCGAGCCAACGTGGAGAGCGACCGATCAGACTCCACGAAGTCGTAACTCGAGCCTCGCCCGCATATCGTCCAGCTAGACGTCGCTGGAATATGCAGTAGCATGATAGCTATCACTCCGACTCAGAAACACGCTGCCGATGTTGCCCGACCCACTACGTCTTTCGATTGCCCTGGTGCCGCTAGCATCGTACTGCTTGCTGATCGGCTTGCTCAACGCCCGCCGACGTCCGTTCATCACGACGGGCAGCGCTGATCTGGCAGCGCTTGGAGCGGCCCTCTCCGGGCTGATTCTGGTGGGTCCCATCGAGTTGTTTCGTCCGGAAGCGGCATCCGCCGAGTATGGGCGGTTTGTGTGGGTGTTCATGCTGGTGTTCTATTGGCTGTGCGTGCTGCTCACCGTGTTGCTAGCGAAACCTCGATTGGTTATTTACAACATCAGCATTGAGGAGCTTAGACCCGTGCTCGCCGAGACAGCACGTACGATCGATGCGCAGGCCCGGTGGGCTGGTGATAGCCTCGCCATGCCGACACTGGGTGTACAGCTACATCTGGAACCTTTTGATCTGATGCGGAATGTTTCACTCATTTCCTCGGGTAACGTTCAAGACCTTGGAGGCTGGCGCAAGCTTGGCGGCGAACTTCACGAGCGACTCAAGCCGCTGCAGGTCACTCCCAATCCGCGTGCGTTGGGCATTCTGCTAGCAGCTGTGCTTCTGATCACTGTTAGCACCGTGCACATGCTTGCAAATCCGCAGCACGTCGCACAGGCGATGCAGGAAATCTTCACTTACTAAGCTTCGCCCACCACTTCTTCTTACCCGCGCGACACGCAAGAACTTTGGCAAGTAGGTCAAAGTTTGCCGATTCTAACGACGATAACAAATCTGCTGACTACTCCGGCGGCAGCTGCGCACCTATTGCAGGTCCGCGACAGTGCTAGCGGATGGTAGCCCGGGGGGAACCGGCGACGCCAGGCAAAGCGATTCCAGTTGGATGCGCTAGGCTGTGCGTACCGAACTCGGGCACCCGCCCGGCAACGACATGCGCGTCGTTGCGGACCATCGAAGCTAGGAATGCAGCAACATGAACCGTCACATTCGGTCCACAATTTCGATGGCGCTTTGCGTCCTGATGTTAGTCTCCGGCTGCAAGCCGACGCAGCCGTTCTTCTTTCAGGAAGACGGCAACCTGCTGGGGCCGGGCGATCTTTCCCACTACATGGATATCGCCACCGACGTCGAATACCCCGACGTCAACGAAGCTTCGCTCGATGAAGTTACGTTCACCCAGGCTCCCCTGACGATTGCGAATGCCGAGAACTTCCAGGTGCAGGACTTCACACTGGAAGAGGTTACGCGCATCACTCTGACCAACAGCCAGGTGATTCGGCAGTTAGGCGGACGGATCACTGACAACGGCAGCAACATCGCCCAAGCCACTCCAGAAACACTGCAAAACAATCCCAACGGTGCGATCACCACCTACGATCCGTCGCTGGTTGAAACCGGCAATGGTACTGGCACAGGCAGTCAACTTAGTGGCACTGGCGTTGAGGCCGCGTTGGCTGAGTTCGACGCGATTTGGGACGCCAGCACGACCTGGCAGAAAAACAATCGACCGCAGAACTTTGCTGGCGGCGGTGCCGTGATCTTCGCGACCGATCTGGAACAAGACCTCGGGACTTTCACGACCGGTATCGCGAAGACAGCCGCCAATGGTAGTCAGTTCGAGTTCCGTAACAACATTAACCACGATCGAAACAACAATACCGCCCGGGCGAGCGCTCAAGAATTCTTCACCAATCTGGAAGCGGCTTACACGCAGCCCTTGTTACGCGGCGCGGGAACCATGGTCAACCGGATTGCCGGCCCGCAAACGTTCCAACAAGCGGCCGGTGGCGTCATCAATCAGATCGATGGTGTGATGATCTCACGAATCCGACATGATATCACGCTCACCGACTTCGAAGCGGGTGTTCGCAACCTGATGCGCGACGTCGAAGAAGCGTACTGGGAACTGTACTTCGCCTATCGCGATCTCGACGCACGAAAGGTTGGGCGAGATAGTGCCTTGGAGACCTGGCGGAAGATCAAGGCTTTGCAGCGTGTGGGCGGATCCGGTGGCGAGTCTGACAAGGAATCACAGGCGCGGGCTCAATACTATCTGTTTCGCTCTCAGGTCGAAACGGCGCTCACCAACCTGTTCCGAGTTGAGAACCGACTACGATACATGATGGGACTCGCTGCGACAGACGGTCGTTTGATTCGTCCCATCGACGAACCGACCACGGCACAGGTCTTTTTCGACTGGCCGTCGATTCACAGCGAGGCCCTGATGCGTCGCGCTGAACTGCGTCGGCAAAAATGGCAAGTTAAGCGCCGTGAGTTGGAGTTGATCGCCTCACGCAACAATCTGCTACCGCGTATGGACCTGGTGGGACGTTACCGCTGGTTGGGAGCGGGTGAGAAGCTATGGGACGACACCTCGACTGGCCTGCTGCCATTCGCGCCTGGCTCCAACGCCGTCGAATCGCTGACGCGAGGTCGATACCAAGAATGGGAAGCCGGCGTGCAGTTCACCATGCCAATCGGTTTCCGTCGAGCTCTGAGCGGAGTTCGCCATCACCAATTGCTGCTTGCTCGCGAGCGGGCTGTGCTGCAAGACTTGGAGCTGGAAATTTCGCACCAGCTGAGCGATTCGATCCGTGATATCGCCTTGAATTTCCAGTTGACGCAAACGAACTTCAACCGTCGCGTGGCTGAACAAGATGCCGTCGAATCGACCGAAGCGGTCTACGATTCGGGACGCGTCACGCTTGACTTGGTACTCGACAACCAGCGCAGGCGCGCTGAGGCCGAATCTGCCTACTACCGCTCGCTGGTTGATTACAACCGAGCTATAATGCGGGTGCACTTCCGCAAGGGGTCTTTGCTGGAGTACAACGGCGTGTACCTCGCCGAAGGGCCGTGGCCCGGCAAAGCGCAGTTCGATGCCTTGCGTCGAGCTCGCCAGCGTGATGCGAGTACTTATCTCGACTACGGATTTACTCGACCAAGCGTGATCAGCCAGGGCCCCCACGCGCAAATCACAGAGCAGTATGCTCCTCAATCCATCGAGCCGACGCCGGTTGACGAAGGGCCTTTCATCGAGGAATCGACGCCGCTGCAAGATAACTCCAACCAGAATACAGTCCCTGAAATTCAACAACCCGAACAAGAGGTGATACCGCCCCCATCAGATCTGCAGGCTACCACCGCCTTAATCGAACAAGCGAGCTTTACTGCCGACAACACATCGGCCATTGCGATGATGAACTCGCCTAGCATGAGTGTTGCGAACCCACGGGATGACTCCGCGGTGACATTGGCGTTTGTCGAGGCGCCTGTCGCGACGGTACCCGTCGAGCTCCCTGCTCCCAGCCAGATTCAACAGCAACCCGAAGTGCACACGAATCCGTATCGCCAAGAATTGAAATCGTGGATGGATTCAACCACCGGTGGACTGCCGAGCGCCCTGCCAGGTGCGAATCCACTGCGATTGTCGCAACCGCAACCGTTCACCAACTCGTGGGCTGCCGACAGCTTGCCCGTCAATGAACCTCAAACGAATCACACGCCTGCTCAAGCTTCTCCAGACGCTACAGTCTGGCCAGGCGCTGAACGCTAAAGCGCTGGCTACTGCGTGTGGTGTCAGCCGACGAACGATCTTTCGCGATCTCGAAACTCTGAAAGAAGCGGGGGTACCGCTCGAGTTCGACAAAGAGCAAGATCGCTACACGATACCCAGTTCATTCTTTCTGCCGCCGACGAATTTCACCGCTGAGGAAGCACTCTCGGTCATCGCCTTAGCTGGGGAACTCGGCGCGCAGTCGGGACTGCCGTTTTATGGGCCGGCGCGACAAGCGGCCCTCAAGCTCGAAAGCAGCCTACCAGGCGCACTTCGCGAAGAGCTGCGCACGATGACCCGCTCCATTGAGATCCAAGCCGGACAAATCAACACACTGACTGGCGTAGACCAGTATTATCAGCAGCTAGTCGATGCCATTGCCCGTCGACGCGTCGTTCGTATCAAGTATGGCAGTTTGACAGAGTGGCACACGATCGATACGAAGCTACGACCGTACCAGTTGGTATTCATTAAGCGAAGCTGGTACGTCATCGGTCGCAGCTCGTTGCATCGCGAGGTTCGCACATTCAACGTCGGAAGAATCGCGTCGCTAAAGCAATTGCGTGAAAAGTACTCGATCCCGCGCGGTTTCAGTCTGGACAAACACTTTGGCAACGCCTGGGTCATGATCCCAGGGAGCGGACCCGACCATGAGGTCGTCATCCGGTTCGAGTCGGCGGTCGCCAAGAACGTCGCCGAGGTGGTCTGGCACAAGACGCAGAGCTTCAAATTCCTGGAAAACGGCCGCCTGGAGTATCGCGCAACGGTGTCGGGGCTGGATGAAATCGCCTGGTGGGTGCTGGGCTACGGTGATCTCGCCGAAGTCATCAAACCGGCGAAGTTGCGAAAACTCGTTGCGCGGCGCGTCCAGCAAATGCACAAGATCTACAATGAGGCAAACCACTCCCATCCGTGACCATGCCGGGGCCCTAGGCTCGCTGCGACGATTCAGCTACAACACGGGGCATGTTCTTTTCGTTCGATGGCATTGATGGAGTTGGCAAGACAACGCAAATGCAATTGTTTTGTCAGTGGCTAACCGATCAGGGCCACGAGGTTGTGACCTGTCGCGACCCCGGTAGCACTGCTCTTGGCGAACGCGTGCGCGAAATCGTCCTCAGCAGTGACGAGAGCACGCCGATCTCGGCACGCTGTGAGATGTTGCTCTACATGGCAGCTAGAGCTCAGCTGGTGGAAGAAGTTATTCGACCCGCACTCGCCAGCGGTAGAACGGTTGTTTCTGATCGCTACCTGCTCGCCAATGTCGTCTATCAAGGCTATGCCGGTGGGCTGGCAGTACAGGACGTGCGCGAGGTGGGGCGCGTGGCCACGGACGCGTTATCGCCTGACTGTACCTTCGTGCTCGACATGTCCCCTGCGGCCGCGTTGGAGCGAATGGGAGACGAACTCGATCGCGTGGAGAGCCGCGGCAACGAGTATCGCGAACAGCTCCGAGAGGGCTTCTTGCGGGAGGCAGCGCACTTGGGTGACGCGTTTCATGTGGTGGCAGCCGATCGCGCGGTCGACGAAATCCAGGCGGAAATACGCTCGATCGCTCAGCAAGCAATGCCGTGATCACGCAGGCGGTGAGGTTTCTTTTTCGCCGCTACCCCATCGTTCCAGTGCCAGGACTGCCAATACCGCAGCGAT
Organism: Bythopirellula sp.; assembly: GCA_028285205.1. Classification (GTDB taxonomy): domain Bacteria; phylum Planctomycetota; class Planctomycetia; order Pirellulales; family Lacipirellulaceae; genus Bythopirellula. The sequence goes on from JANQQA010000142.1 coordinate 41,961, forward strand.
TGCCAACGTCAAACAGAGCGTCACCTGTCCGTCCAACGCCGGCGGCATCACCGGATCGAAACGTTTCTCTTTGAGCTTATCAACCAGCGGAGTCAGATCACGCTGAAAGGGCCACATCAATCGCAGTGAGCCGATCATAAACCCGCCAAGCACCGCCATGACCGGCGCGTGTGCTCTGGCAAGTAGCCACTTCAACAATTTGCTAAACCCGATCAGGCCTACGGCGCAGCCGGCGGCAAACACGAGCAAACACGTGAACTCCCGCGTCGAACACTGAAACTTCAACACGTCCTTAATGATTCCAGTTACGGCAACGTATGCACCGAGCAACCACAGAATATACGATCCGCTAATCCCTGGCAGAATCATGGCACAAATTGCCACCATCCCACAAAGGAAGAAGTAAGCGAGATGATCGTGAAATCCCAGATGCTCCAGCCCCACCAGCCAGTACGCAAAGAAAGCGGCAACGAGCGCCAGGCCGTAGCACCCGAATCGCTGCTCGGTCGTGTTCGGCCGCACCATGCCCATCACAATGTAGCTGGACGCGAGAATTAATCCGAAGAACACGGCTAGCGTATACGGACGCTGGTGCAGTAGCAGATAATGCATGAGACTCGCCAGGCTGGCGATCCCGCTGAGAATGCCGATTGCCAGCGCGATCAAGAATCGCAAGTCGAGATACTCAGCTGCTGACGACCACTGCCGCCGCGAGAGCAAACCGAGGAAATGACCATCGATGTGGCTGATTGCGCCGACCAGCCGCTCATAAATCCCCAAAATCAGTGCGACCGTTCCACCCGATACACCGGGGATGATGTCGGCACCCCCCATCAAGAATCCGCGGGCGATGTGGGCAAGATCTTTGCGCTCAAAACGACTCAAGGGACCACTGTCCTCAACTTGTGATTGAAATCAATTTGTCGCCGCATGTCAGGGTTCGCTTACTATGCAATGTAGGCCGCGAATCTGGCAAAGTGAGCAACATAAAGAAAATGTGATGCGTCGAATCTTGTTGATTCGGCACAATTGATTGTTCCGTTGACCCCATAGATCGGACGCCCTAAAATTATCCGGTGCTTAGAGTTACGACGTAATCGAATTGTTGTTCTAGTCTACCTCCTGGTGGTAGGTAAAGAGAAAACGTGTGTTGCGTTCGGCCTTGCGACGAACCGCAGCACAAGCACGTCAGCCCCAAAGAGAAACCGCTGAGATGTCTTGCGCCATTAGTCACCACGAATCTATCTCGTATATCTCTCATTGCTTTGACTTTGCCTGGCAGTATGCTAGGCGAAGCGATCCAGTTGACGATCATTCTGGACGTACCTCATGCCCTTCCCAATCAAAACGGATCGCACCGTCGGTGATGCCTGGAAGATCCTGGCACCGGCGAAGCTGAATCTGTACTTAGAAGTGCTCGGAAGGCGAGCCGATGGTTTTCATGAGCTGGAAACCCTCATGGTGCCGGTGCGGATCTACGATCAACTCTCATACCACGTCGCCCCAAACGAGCCCTTATCACTGCGTGTCGGAACATTTACGCCCGACGATCAGGGCAAGCTGCTCGCGGGCGACGCCCACGACAATCTGGTCGTACGTGCGGCAAAGCTGTTAGCCGAGTCTGCGGGAGTTACGCCGACCGGTCAGTTTCAACTCATTAAGCGGATTCCCGTGCAGGCCGGCATGGGGGGCGGAAGCAGTGACGCGGCGGCGACGCTGCTGCTTGCTAACGAAGCGTGGCAACTCGGATACACAACGCAGCGGCTCATGACGCTCGCCGCCCAACTGGGCAGCGACGTTCCGTTCTTCCTTGGCCAGCGTAGCGGCATCTGCCGAGGACGAGGTGAACTAGTCGAGCCCGCCGGTCATTTGCCACGGCTCCATTTCATCGTTGCCAAACCACCGATCGGCCTGTCCACACCCGAAGTGTTTAGCCAGCTGTCGAGTCAGTTTGTGCCGGATGATCAGCGGGCGGAAGCATCGAAGGTGAAGCTCGCGGCACTTGTTGCCTTGCTGAGGAAGGGCGCGCTGACTGAAGCGGGTCGCCGAATGACGAATCGATTGGAATCGGCTGCTTCCACGCTGGCTCCGTGGCTGAGATCATTACGAGAATTGTTTTCGAAGACAGACTGCGTCGCCCAGTTCATGACTGGCAGCGGTTCGGCCTACGTCGGTGTGATGCGTTCCGCGAGACATGCACGTCGCGCGGCAGGTTGGTTGAGAAGTTTAAAACCGGGGGAAGGCATAAGCGTGGGGCACGTGTTCGCTACATCAAGCTGTTAGACGTTCGATGGCAGACGGAACTGTCTGCAGGGAGAATAGTACCATGGAAATTACCGAGGTGCGCATCAAGCTCATGGAAGAACCAGGCGAACGGCTCAAAGCTTTTTGCTCGATCACTTTCGACAACTGCTTCGTCGTGCGAGATCTCAAGATCATCGAAGGCACCAACGGCCCATTCGTCGCGATGCCCAGTCGAAAGCTCACTTCCCACTGCCCTCGTTGCCGCTCGAAAAACCATCTCCGCGCCCAGTATTGCAATCAATGCGGATCGTCGCTGCCGACGGACCGCATGCCCCAAGATCAAGACGGTCGAGCCAAGCTGTACGCCGACATCGCACATCCGATCAACTCAACTTGCCGCGAGCTCATTCAAAAGCACGTGATCGAGGAATTTGACCTCGAACTAGAACGGGCAAAAGATCCGAATTACGTTTCGCGGTATGACGATTTCGACGTCGACTACGACGAACCGAAACCGACTTCGCCATCGGCTCGCAAGACCGAGAAACGGTTCGATCAACCGCACGGCAAGCGCGCTCCCGCTTCGCACAACTCCAGGGAGTCAACCGAACGACCTGCCGATTCGAGTGCGGTGGTGCCACCTCCCAAAACGACCACTCCTCCTCCCCCGGCCAGTAACCCGCCCGTGCGGTCTGACGGTGAATTTGGCGCCGGTATCTTCCCAGAGAACTAGTCCCCGCGTTGGCCGGGCACCATGTAGCCGGACAACCAGTTGCTTTGGTAGGTACGCGAGCCGCCTCTTCTGACGGCTGCCGGAAACTTTAGTAATTGCGTAGTTTTTACGTCTAGCGCAATCTCCCGGCAGAGTTGAAGCTACCGGAATCCCTTGCCGATAACTTAACTTGTTGCCAAGTCCCCCATCTTTCCTGCTTGGATTTGAAACAGGAGTCATTCCTTCATTACGACCAGATTATCAACAGTTCCCTTCCACGGAGGCTCAGGATCTCGATGGTGGAGTGCGAAACTAGCATTCACAGAATTGAAGATATACGCCAATACGTTACCCAAACACTCAGCAACTTTGAATTACTAAGACCCGAAAGCTCCCGCCTAACAACCCGCCTACTAACCCGCAACGACCAACCGTGTGGCGTTTACTACTGCCTGCACGGGCCCAGAGCGGTCCGACTAACTGCTATCTGGGAAACGGACGCCAACACAATCTTGTTCTACGGCTCGCGTGGCGAGCGCGTGCAACGAACACGATTGTTGACCGCTCCTGACTTGGATCCCGCGGCACTGCAAGCGGCGGCCTAAACGGCACCGATGAGGCGCTTGATATCCGACCGACGACAAATATTTGATGCTTGGGGTTGCTGCTCGGAGCGGCATCCATATACTATACATAAGTTCATGCGTCCGACTCAAGTCGCATGACCACGAAAATCATACACGGAGGTGCAAGATGCTGGTTCTTTCCCGCAAAGAGACCCAACGAATTCGGCTAGGCGAAGACATCGTAATCACGGTTGTGCGAATTGGTGGCGACAAAGTTCGACTAGGGATCGAAGCACCGCGAGACATGCTTGTGCTTCGTGATGAGCTCGAACCTCTCGCGTCGCCGGCCCTCAGCAAAGGAGCTGGAGCGGGCCTGCAAACGACACGCTGCGTGGCCTAGACGCCAGCGGGCGACGCTAACTGGCAATGCCAGCACATGCGAAGTCTGGCGCTTCTCGGAGCCAATTCTCTTCTGTTGATATGTCTCCTCCTACCAAAACAAGAGCGCATAGAAAAAGCCGCCTGGCAAGAATGCCGGCGGCTTGGGTTGTTTGAAATCTTGCTAGCGTGCGGTGGGACGCTATCTCTAGTCGCGGGGACGAACGGCCCCCGTCAGTCCGCTGTAGTCCGCTCTATCGCTCTCGTGCCACAGCGGCTGTCCCATGCGGACTCGCTCAGCCATTACTTCCAGCTTCTCGCGGGAGCCAGCAGGCGCTTGGGTGGCCTTAAAGCCATTGTCTGCGTTAGGTGCAAAATCTTCGTCATGGCCATACTTGAGAATGGCTTCGAAGACGTTTTTCAGCTTTGGGTCGGGCATTTTCATCTCTCCAGCGAATCGATCGCAATGCGGCCGGTTCCGGCGGGGCTAGCTCCGGATGTACCGAGAGCCAGTAAAACCGGCACAGGGGGGAAGGAAAAATTGTCCATAATCAGCGGCGGCGCGTTCAGAGCTAGATTCGTCACTGTCGTATTGCTGACTTCGCCCAGCTTCATCATTCGGGGGGGCCTACCCCGCGGGCGAACCTGTCTCAGACGAATCTTCTTGTTCGGCTGCCGTTAGTGATTCCTGAGAAAGGATTATTACCACTCTGTTAAGGAAGTCAAGTTTTTTCTTGATGGGTATTGACAGATTCTGTTTGCACCAAACTCTCTTTCCGCTAACTTTGCAGTCTGGGTCAAGTAGGAACGCTATTTCTACGCATTCTGGCGTCCGCGAGTTCAATTTATTGGTCGCCGCTAACCGGCCAATCCACCTCAACCCCGCAAAGTTATGGCAGTGCCCGGGTGGACATTCTGCGAATAAATCAGCACCATGCGGCAGTTCCTGACTGCCACGCACCTCCAACTTCGGGTTTCCTCAATGTCTTGGACAACGCGTACTCTGCAACTCACGGCCCGCCCGCGCGGATTTCATCTCATTACCCGCGAGGTCGTTGAAGCTCTGCCGGAACTTGCCGACCTCAATGTGGGCATCCTTCACCTGTTCATCCAGCACACGTCGGCATCGCTATCAATCAACGAAAATGCCGATCCCGACGTACCGCTCGATCTGGAGAGCTCGCTGTCAGCGATAGCTCCCGAAGATTTCCCCCACCGCCACACCTGCGAGGGCCCCGACGACATGCCCGCCCACGTCAAGTCCTCGCTGCTGGGCAGCTCGCTGTCGATTCCCATCCACAACGGGCGCCTGCAACTGGGCACGTGGCAGGGCCTCTACCTCTGCGAACACCGCAACCGCGGCGGCAGCCGACGGGTGGTCGCGACCGTGTGGGGTGAGTAGCTGGTCCCCGGTGTGCCCACCTGTTTCGACGTGGGCGGCGAGAACGCTGCCGCTCGCGTGAGTTTTGCTGCTTTTTGCCGCTTCGCTCGGGTCGCGGAACGCGATTTTTCAACGCAGAAGTCACTCTTTTTGCGTGTCGTCACTTCCGTTTTGCTCGGCAATCTGCGACTCACGGCAGTTGCTAGGCACGCAAAATGGGACGACTTTTGCCTTTTTGGAATCCCCTTCAGCAGCATTTTCGTCGGCAGCATTTTCCGAAGCTGTGGCTGCTGCCGTTTGGCTTAATTCTCGGGCTCGTCGACGCGGGTCGAAGCTGTCAGACATCAAACGTAACTCAGCTTCAACCTCGTCCAGTGGATTCCAGAGGTCGAGACTCAGCTCGTCCGCAGCGTCCAACGAACTGGCGGCATCGCGTTGCTCGAAAAAACGCATCGCCTCGCGAAGCTTGCTACCGCTGCGCAGTTTGTCCCAAGCATGCCGCATCGCGTAGTCGATCACCGCTTTCACGCGTCTGACCACCCGACGTCGAATGGCGGGAAACTCGATTTCCTCTTCAAAGACATTGATCAAGTCGCGTCGCAACGCACTTAGTTCCTTCGACCCAAATTGTTGCTTTTGTTGGCCGAAGTGTTCCGGGTCAGAACGTTCGAGCATCCACGCGGCTGCCCGCCAATGCGTTTGTACCGCCTGCTTCATCGCCTGCAGCGGCGCTAACTGTGCGGCGGCATTGGCGCGGCGCACCCGTTCGTCGAATGCTTCGCTGCGTTTCTGTTCGCGCCTGATCGTATCGACCGAACAACCCACATACTCGGCTGCCTGTTTCAAGCTGGCACCCGCCGCAAGAAATGCACACACTTCCCGCCGTTTGCCATCGTCCAACGCCCGTGGGCGACCTTGCTTCGCCATTTGTCTTACCTCCCTCCACGAAAATTGCCTTAATACTGGCAGGTGCACAGCACCTCCAAAGATTGACTCACAAGGCCCATTTTCTCGCAACCGGAAGCCAATTTCAGCAACGATTTTTGGCCGCCCTCAGGATGGGGGGAAGGGAAGGGGGGAGTTTGAAGGATGAAGGTGGAAGTTTGAAGGTGGAAGGTGGAAACTTGAGCACTCTTACGTAGACATCAGCGGACGATAGCAGCACAAGAAAGTTAGCCACGCAGAGCGGGGAAAGGCAACTCGCTAACGTCCTACTCTCATCACGCTACGCGAACATGGTTCCGCTAAAGTGCCGATGACGATGAATCCTGGTGGAGTTACGAACTCGACGATTCCAAGCTCGGTGAGTCAAACCTCTGCGCGCAACGGTCGAACAGATACTGTTGCGATCAGTTGCGCCCGGCCTGTACAGCCTGAGGAAACAATGTGCCAATCGTCGCAGCCGATCAAAGTCTGCTGGTCGTATAGACAATGAGAAAAACCATGAATACGGCCAGAGTCGAAGGCTCTGGCACAACCAGAGTCGATACCCACTGGTTGGCGATTTCCAGCGCTGCATCATCGACGTCGACGCCAAGCAGCACGTGCGCCGAAGGTCTGCCATCCAAGCCTTCGACCTCTGCTGCGATTTCAAGCAGGTAGACGCCCGGCGTCGGTGAGTCTGTTGACGAAACTTGAAGGTCTGAGTTGCCGAAGATGCTAAACGGAACGTGGACGTGCAGATACCCTGTTTCGGTAGTCGTTGCGAACTCGAAACCGTCCACCGCAGAAGCCGACCCATCGATCAACACGCTGGAGACAAACAGCTCATCCCCGTACACGGCTACCTCGTCCGCCGGCACGGGCCCAAACGTAGTAGCCCCAATCCCATCCCAGTGCGACAGGTTCAGTCCAGTTAATATCGACGGCACGATATCGAATGAGACCGATGCTTCCGGCGGAAGCGGTGCTGCACCAGTCGGCAAAAGGTCGAGCTGAGCAGTGGGGATCGCCGACCATCCAGGGTTATTGCCCCACGCTAATCCAGGAGCACTAGGGGGGATTCGCGTCGAGCCTCGGAAAACGCGTGATCCGAAAACCGGCTCAAGTTGCGCAAACTCGTAACCTCCCAGTTTCAGCTCTCCACCTTCCTGAAAGAGCATCATGTCCAAGTGCTGGGCTCGCAATTGGTCGGCTGCACCGACGACCCACGCCAAGACGACAAGAATTACAGATCTGCTAATCCGCTTCATCTCGAACCTCAGCGAAAGGTACAGGAGAGCGTCAAGGCCGCGGTAGTGAGGACTATCAACGAAGTCGGCTCTGGAACTGAGGCGACCGGCGCTGGTGCCGCATCGAACTGCTGCTGCCAGATCATAAAGTCCGCGCCATCAACGCTGGAGTCGCCATTGGCGTCGCCTTGGGCCAAGGTCGCGCCTTGCCCGCCGTAGTTGGTTTGCCAAACGTTGAGATCCGCACCGTCGACGAAGCTGTCGCCGTTGAAGTTGGCAGAGTCGCCCGGTTCAGCAGGCGACAGTATGCTGTCGGCCCAAGCGATTGCAGCCTCACTAGCAGCAGTGTCTACATCGCCCGTGTAAAGCGCGAGATAAACTTGCTGTACTCCCTGTAAGTTCTCGCTCTCAAGGCCGAACGAGATGAGGTACATCCCCAGTTCGGGCGGCATCTCGGGCGTACCAACAACTCCGAACCGTGGGTGATCGTGCAGCCCGCCGGTCGGCGAGGTCACATCGAGATCAATCCCTGGCACGTCAAGATCTTCACCATTGGCGAAGCCCGAAGATTCAAAAGGGGCGAAGACACTGCCGCGGTAGGCCCAAAAGGCCGAGCCATTGTCGACCGGTGTGAAGTTCACATCATTCGAGTAGTCACCATCCTCGCCATCGTCCACCGCGTTCCAGTGCCACAGGTTGGCCGACTCCACGCCGTCAAGCTGAAAGCTGAGGATCGAGAAATTCAGCAGGCTATCGCCGGGAAGGGTCGCATAACCATCCGGTAATTCCCCGGAACTGATCCCGAGGAATCCCGGATTGGTTGACACTTGATTCACCCGACCTTGGCCGTCTGTGAAGGCCCCAAAGAACCTTGCTGGAAAGACCAGTGAGTCGCCAACCACGGCCAAGCTGCCGTCGCGAGTGCCAAGAAGGATATCGCTATGTTGTGCCCACGCGGTGCCCTCAACCAGGCCGAATCCGGCAAGGCAGGCAAGCAGAATCAAGCTACTGTTGGAGCGTGCGCCCTTCATAGCGATATCATTCCTTAAAGGTGAGTGGCTGGCGAGTCATTATGGCCGACTAGGCTGCAAGTTAGGCGCGGCGACGCAAAGCGCATGCTCCGATTCCTAGTGCGAGCAAAGCAACCGACGTCGGCTCCGGTACTGGCGTGAACTCGAATTGCACGACAGCGGAGAATCCAGTGCTCGTAAACCCACTAGTGGTGCCGAATCCGGTATGCACTCGCGAAGTGATTCCCATCGCCTCAGCCTCGGTGTAGGTGTCAATGCTGCCGATACCTACGGCTTGTCCTTGGTAGGTGATGTCCAGAAGTAGGTTGCCGGCATTTGGATCGTAGAGGAAGGGGGTGTCAAAAGTGATCGGGACGAAATCATTAGGAGTTTCGTCCCCAGGAAACAAGATGCTGAGACTATCAGTAGAGAGGACAACTGTCTCACCAGCGCCGATGTTGTCGTCAAATGTTGCCGAGAGAGTGCCCGGATCAAGCGCGGTTGTTGAGAGCTTAACCTCATACGACGCTGGTGCGTATACATTACCGCCCGGATTTCCGCCGCCATCGTAACGAAATGCCACCGACGTGAGTGTGCCCGGCACGGAGCCAAAAGCCGAGGCGTCCCAGACTTGCTGATAGCGCGCACCGAAGTCAAAGTCCGAGCTAAACGGACGGGTGTTGCTGCTGCCGCCTTCAATGGATTCCGAGGCCGGCCCAGGGACCAACAGTTGTTGTGCTTGCAAACTCGTGCTTGCGAGCACGGCTAGCGCGATCGCAAAGAAGGTTGTCTTGAGACTCATTAGTTCTTCCTCCGGTGCAGGGTGTTACATCAGCTAGAGACGTGGAGGCCGTTAAACGGCGTAAACCCAATAGACTACCGATACGCAATTGATTTGCAAGTGCGTGATTTGCACATCTTGCTGCATCTTCGGCTCAGGCAGAAGAAAAGCCTGCATATGCAATGCAATTTCAATGCGAGTGCTGTCCGAGGATCGGGAGCTTTCGTTCTTTTCATCGCAGAAGTGCGTGAATTGACCAATTGGGCGACTAGAGTTGGGCGCGCAGGTGTGAACCTTCTCTGGTGGAAACTGCGAGATGCCAACTGCGCGAAGACTGAAACACCGCACGCAATTCGCCGCGACATCCGGAAGCTGCTATACTCCGTAAAAAACCACTCCATTCCATTCAGCTAACTCTGACGTCAAGTCGGCAGGTGCACGCCGTGTTCACATTTGGAAGAGAGCACGAACGTGAGTGTGCTCTCAGCTATCTACGTAGACGTGACGACAACGCTCCGGTCACTGAGCTGGTGGATGCAGTCCATGATTTCCTTAATGGTGAATGCACCAAAGAATCGCTAAGTGGAACAATTGTCAATCTATTCGTAGAGGGCAGCAGCGGTGCATGGGAGCAAGCTGGTTCGTGGTTGCGAAGGTTAGTCCACGAAGACTCCGACTTTCAGCTTGTGTGGCGGGAATTAGCTGAGCATCGCAAGGGAACTGTTCGCTTCAGAGTAGCTTGTCATATCAACGATATGCCGGCAGCTTTGGCGAGAGAATTGGGCTCACGACTTGCAGAAGACCCTCACAAGAAAACTCGTGCAATAGCGAAAGCGCGATTGGATGAACTTTCCGATCATCCAGCGTCGTGAAGACTACGGTCGGATAGCAAAATACCTGACGCTACGTCGCACCGGCGTGAAACTTCCGAAGCGGGGTTGCCAACTTGCGTCTGACGATGAAGTCAATGCGTCAAGTCAGATTCGGGAAATCAAATCCTGCCCCGGAATGTTCTGACTAACGCGACCGCGAATCGGCGGTTCTCAGCCTTGCGCCCTGCCTCCAGGGTTGCCATTTTGGCGCCTCCCTGACACATTGAGTTCGCCAGCCGAGCGTCCGTTGGCCTTCAACATGAACGCGTCGCCTCACACATGTCCGCACCACCCTACTTCAATCGCCTCCTGCAGCAGCTGGCCAATGACGATTCTCGAATCAGGGCGGCTTTCGGCAAGCATGTTCACTGGGGCTACTTTGCCGATCCCGGACACACGCCCGTGACGGCGGACGACTACGGTCGCGCCGCCGAGGCATTATGCCTCAAGATGATTGAAATGGCTGATGTCTCAGACGGCCAAAAAATTCTTGACGTTGGCTGTGGATTTGGTGGTACTCTCTCGTGCCTGAATGCAAGGTATTCTCAACTTGAGCTAATCGGTGTGAACATCGACCCAGAACAGTTGCAGCAGGCTGCTCGCCTTGTTCGACCTAGACCGGGAAACAATGTCTATTTCATGGCCGCAGATGCAGCCGAGCTTGTACTAGCTGATGAGACAATCGACCTTGCTCTTTGTGTGGAGAGTATTTTTCATTTCGACCGTCCTCGTTTTCTTGCCGAAATCTCGCGCGTGCTGCGCCCCGGTGGCAGCCTGACAATTTCTGACTTTGTGCCCGATCAGCGCGCCACTGAATTCATCGAGGGCATCCACCTCAGCGCCGCCGAAGCCGTTCGCTCAGCCTACGGTTCGATCGATATCAGCTGGTCGTTGCAGCGTTACCAAGAGGTTGCGAATAGCTGCAACCTGTGCTTAACTCACGGGGTAGACATCAGTTCGCATACTCTCCCGACCTACGAGTTCTTGCGCGAATGTGTTCAGTCTTGGGAAGATACGGTGGAGGCCAAAGACTTTCAGCGGGCAACAAATCTCTTGGAGTGGGCCACTCGGCGGCAGCTAGTCGCTTATCAGCTGATGCGGTTTGAGAAGAAATCACCATGAGGCAAGCGCAGCATTCGGGCCCTTACCGGATGCATCGTCCGCCCGCATGCTCACCGCTTGCTAACTCGCACAGGTGCAGCAGGGCGACGCAAGGTACTGATTTGGCGAACTGCCCGCGGAGTGAAAACTCTTGTGTGGCTTAGCCATCTCTTGGCGTCTCCCGTTCGCTCGGTCGGTGGAGAATGCCCGACCGTAAGTGCCGCGAGACGAAGTGGACTAGCCGCACGCATGAAAACTCCGGCGTCTTGAGATGGCAGCGAGCTGTCGTCACTTTACCGTCAGCCAATTAGCTGGGAGCTCATGCGAATTGCGGAACACCAGAGAGCCGCGGCTTCCTCGCCGCCGTGAAATAGCCAAGCATCCACTGGGCCGTGTCCTGCTTACTAGATGGCCGACTGTTGATGCCTATGGGTTAAATCAACCCCTGGTCGACTGCAATCGGCAGTTCCGCGAGGTTCAGTATCCACTCATCAGAGCGGAGTCCGGCGCTGGGTCCTTGCCACTCGACTAGGGTTTTGTTGCCATGTCATCGAGTGTGCTTGCTGCGCGTTTGCACGTGAAGGGTAAGTCCTGAATTTGCCCGCCAAAATCTTTGCATCCCACCATGCACCAGCTTACAATCGAGGGCTTCCACCTCGACGCGACACTCTTAGATGCCCTCCGGAGCCCACCATGCGTAGCCTGTTGTTGTTTGCACTGATGTTTTCAGGTATCGGTTCTTCTTCTGCTAACTTGGTGTACGACCTGCAGATCGTCGCCCGCCAGGGACAGACGATCGGCGGCGCTGAGATTGGAAATCTGTCGGGCGTGGATTTGGCGGACAACGGACTGATCGCCTTCTCAGGGGACAGTGGTGGCAACGCTCATGTGTGGAATGCGACCAGTGTGCTTGCTGCCGAAGGACAACCCTTCGGTGGGGTGGCATCGCTGCCAGCTTTCGTCAGTCCAACAATTCAAATCAACAACAGCGGTACTGTGGCAGTCAGCACGGGATTCAGAAGAGTCTTCGATCCAGGCTCGGGTACACTCATTCCCGATACCAGCGATGCCACGACAGGGGTATTCATCTCGACCGGTGCGGGGAAGATTGGCGGACTCGGAAGCACGATTGGTGGGCAGTCTCTTGATGGCGCCGTCGGCGCCAGTATCCACTTAGACAATAGCGGCAACGTCTATTTCCATAACGGCATCGGTGGGACTAGCCGGGGCGTGTTCACTCAATCGAGTCTGCAGATTGCTAATGGTACGACGGTGGGGCCGGTGACTGTCGCACTTGATACGGGATCGACCAACGATTCAATTGATGTCGATGCCAATGGTACGCCCTATGTCTATTCGGTAAACGATCCGATCCCGCGGGCATTGCACACTCCAGCAGCTGTCGTGGTGAGTGAAGGCGACACACTGGGGACTGGTGAGACCGTCGATGGATTGAATACTTCGAACTTCGCCGTCAGCGAATCGGGCCTCTCGGCATTTGCTGGGAACACCACGGGTCCCGATTTCGATTTCTTTGTCGCCGACGACAACGGCGTGATTGTGGATGAGAATTCCGTCGTCGATGGCAAGCTAGTTGGCTTTGTGTTCGATTTCGACATCAATAGCAACGGAACCTTGGCTTTCCTCCATGGTGATAACTCGGTGCTTACACAGGACGATATTGTCATTGAGCCGAATGATACCGTTGATGGATTCTCGTTCCTTGGAGCCACATCTGATACGATCACCATCATCGATACAGGCGAGATTGCCTTCATTGGTACCTTCGACAATGGTATGGGCGGTCAGTTTCAAGCAGTCGTGCTAGCTACGGCCATACCCGAACCGTCTGCCTTCTTGTGCGTCTGCCTGATTGCGACCGTGGCAGGCACAAGGAGAAGAAAGGCCAAGAGCTGAACGAACAGAGGAATGCGGATTGCAGAATCGCAGACGCGACTTCGTTCGCTCGCAAACTTCAATTTCCTTATTCCGAAATCCGCATTACCGAATCCGAACGGTGATGATGAGGGAATCGCCATTTCCCGCTTGGGGTTAATTCAACCTCAAATCCCTAGAGCCCAAGTAAGCCTGTCTGCGCGATTGGGAACGCACCGAACTGCTGCAGCGAGGCGTGCAAACGCACCGAGTTCTCACGCCGGCCGCCCCAGGGCCGAACCTCGCTCATTGCGCTACCGACCGCGACATTTGCAAGGACGCGTCGCGGCTGTGGGTTGAGCGGCCATCCAAATAGGGCGTTCTGGGTACTTGCAATTAAATTGCGTTTGCCGTAAATTGCAAAACAGTTGCATGTGCGATCTATTCGCACCGAAGCCGTTCCACATCGGCCGTCCCTGAAGACCTACAGCAGGAGTTGACCTCATGACTTGGAGTATCTTGCGACCATTTTGCATGGTCGTTGCGTTTGCCATTGTTTTTGATCCAGTCGCCGCCTCAGCCGCCAAACTCTACGCTTCGGGACAGCTCTTGATCCCTGGCGACCCAGCCATCCCACCTGGTCAGCCCGGCCACGACGATAGTCGTGAGAACTACATCTTTGAGATCGACTCAGATACCGGCGACGCGACCCCCGTGAGCCCCGTGACGACCGGTTTGCCCGGCGCGCTCGGTGCGACGGTGGACGGCACGCTCTGGGGATGGGCTGGCAGCACGCTGCAAATCGTTGATCCAATTACCGGTATGACGACCCCGGCAGGTCCGATGACAGCCTTTTCGGCGACCGGTTTCGACGTCACGACCGACGGCGTTGGTTATGGGATCACGCTGGGGGATGATCAACTCTTCAGCGTCGACCTAAATACCGGCGTTGCGACCAGCGTCGGCTCAGCTGGGGCCGTGAATGTTGCCCTGGAGGCCGCCGGAGCCGTTGATCCAGACGCTTTCATTATCTCCATGGGAAGCGTAGGTGATTCGCTCTACGGCATCGACTTGGATACAAACTCGCTCGTGGAGTTCGACCCACTGACTGGAGCGGCCTCAGTCGTAGGTGCGTTAGGCGCTGTGGATGGCGTGGGTGCGGGTATTTTCAGCGGCTACGCCGGATTGACGGGCGTCGACGAGAACGAAGATGGCCAGTATGAGTCGCTCTTTGGGGTAGTCAACTTCATCAATCCAGGAGGGCCCATCGGCTCGGTTCGCCTCGGTGGCATTGCCCGATTCGACTTGACGGACAGCTCTTGGGATCTGGTGGGGCTCAACGAAAACGTGATCTTCTTCGGGCTCGCAAGCCCGCCGGCGATTCCAGAGCCGTCGACGATCGCGCTTTGTGGCTTGTCCGGTGTTTATCTGCTTTCTTGGCGTCGCAAAGGGACTTGAGTTATCAGCCAGGTACCCCTCCGGTTCTTCGCTCGACCGCTATCCACCTTCCCGAGTTCATATAAGGACATGACTCCATGAAGACGACGTCCCAGGTTCATAGTCTTGCAGTCTTTTTCATCGCTGCCCTAGTCATCGGTGGAACGACATCCACCGTGTCTGCCGTGGTGCCTTATACGATTACACCCATCGATACCCTTGGCGGTGATCGCAACTTTGCCAACGACATTTCCGATACTGGTTTTGTAACGGGTAACAGTCGAAAGGCGGGTGGTACCCAGTTGTTTCCCTATGTTTGGCAATCCGGCGTTGCGGAAGAGATCCCCATCCTTCCCGACGTGCCGACGTTTGGTCGCGGTTTTGGAGTCAATAGTACCGGCATTGTTGCCGGCGAGAGTGGCAACGGTCCGAGCAAGGCGTTTCGCTACGACAGCACTACCGACGTCATCGACGACATCGGGAGTCTTGCGGGCGGTTCTGGCGGCGTGGCGAACGACATTAACGACGCGGGTGTTATCGTTGGTGCCGCGAGCAATGGGCAAAGCGTCCGAGCCTTTATCAGTGATGGTACGCCTGGCGGACCGCTGGTCGACCTTGGCACGCCATTGGGTACGACTGACAGTTTCGCCCGCGCCTACGGAATTAGCCAATCGGGAGTGATTGCGGGCGTCGCGCGGAATAACTCGGATACGACTAGCGAACCGACGCTTTGGCTGGACGACGGAGTCGGTGGCTATACGCCGACGACGATCGGCTCGCCAGCGGGTAGCGTTTTTGGGGAGGCGTTCGCCGCAACCGACGATGGTCGGGCGGTAGGACGGTACAGCGACCCAGTCAGCAGCCAGACGCGAGCCTTTTTCTACGATGGCGGGTCGAGCGTTGATTTAGGTTTGCTCCCGGGCGAGACATTCGATAACGCACGCGCTCTCGATATCAACAGTGCTGGACAGATCGTCGGCTACGTGGCGGACTTCGACAACGCCCCATCGTTTGGAGGTGCGGCAGTGCTTTGGGAAGGTGGTGAGATATTTGATCTCAATGATCTGATCCCATCTGCGAGCGGCTGGAGTTTGCTAAGTGCCAATGGCATCAATACGCATGGGCAAATTGTGGGTTTCGGTACGCTCATGGGGCAGACCCGCGCATTCGTGCTTACGCCAATTCCCGAGCCCTCATCGATCGCGCTGCTCGCCAGTATGGCAATTGGATGCTGCTTAGCAGTTCGGAGGCGGCAACGATGAAATCCATGGCCCGCGTGGTGGCTTCTGCGTCGTTTTTGGTTATGCTGGGGTGCCAATCCGCGAACTCCACAAAGTCTCATGTCCAGACGGCGGAGTCGGTCTCATACATTACAACCGAAGAGTTGTCGGCTGAGGTCGCTGAGGAGGACGGCATCGTGCTGGTCGAGTTCTGCGTTCCTGCTGGCTGCGCACGCTGCGATCGGATGCGACAACCGATCGATCAACTGGCAAGCGACGAGCAGCGAGGGCTCACGATTCGGCGTGTAAACCTCCAACAGCAGCCGGGGCTAGCTTGGGAGTTGGGCGTTAAGGTGTGCCCCAGCTACATTGCGTTTCGCGATGGCGAGGAGGTCTTCCGAGCTGAGTATCCGACGTCCAGCGATCTGATTGCCGTTGAGATAGACCGATTGCGTCAAACTACCGAAGCGCAGCAGCTCTCGAGTTACTCTGCGCGATAAGCACGAAAGATTCTCTGAAAGAAAAGCATGAGTAAGAAACTTCCAGTTACCGTTCTCTCCGGATTCCTTGGTGCCGGAAAGACTACTACGTTGAACCACGTGTTGGCGAACAGGCAGGGCCTGCGGGTCGCAGTGATCGTCAACGATATGAGCGAGGTGAACATCGACGCGACACTTGTTCGCGATGGTCAAGCGGGCTTGAGCCGAACCGAAGAGCGGCTTGTCGAAATGACCAACGGCTGCATCTGTTGCACGCTTCGCGAAGACTTACTGCTGGAGGTGGCGGAACTGGCTAGAGACGGGCGTTTCGATTACCTGTTGATCGAGTCCACCGGAATCAGCGAGCCGATGCCGGTGGCCGAGACATTTACCTTTGCCGACGAAGCGGGGCAGAGTCTGTCTGATGTCGCGCAACTTGATACGATGGTGACGGTCGTCGACGCAGTCAACTTCCAGCGAGATTTTTGCTCGTCCGACGATTTGGTCGATCGGAAGATGGGCCTCAGCGATGAAGACGAACGCAATGTCGTCGATCTGCTCACGGATCAAGTGGAATTTGCGAACGTGATCATGCTCAACAAGTGCGATCAGATTGACGAAAGTGAGAAGCACGCGTTGTTAGGCATACTGCGGAATCTGAATCCGAAGGCTCGCATCATTGAGACCGTCCGGGGCAGTATCGATGTTGACCAAATCATGGGGACGGGGCTCTTCTCGCTCGACGAGGCTGGCGCGCAACCAGGCTGGCTTGAGGTTCCGCGCGGACAAGAGGAGCCAGAGACGGACGAATACGGCATCACGAGTTTTGTGTACCGAGCACGTCGCCCCTTCCACGCCGAACGGCTCTGGTCCAATCTCGATGTCGCGGATGGCATTCTGGCAGGTGTCATTCGATCCAAAGGGTTTCTCTGGATCGCCTCGCGCCACGACTACGCCTACGAATGGTCGCAAGCGGGCGTCTCGGTGCAGTTGAACCCGGCAGGACTGTGGTGGGCAGCCGCGCCAGAGGAGGAGTGGCCAGAGGACTCGCCAGAAAATGCGGAACTGGTCGCTGACATTCAACGAGAATTTGTGGAGCCCCACGGCGACCGCCGCCAAGAGATCGTCTTCATCGGCATCGACATGGATCGGCCCGTTATCGAGTCCTTGTTGGAGGGATGCTTGCTTACTGATGAGGAGATGGAAGCAGGTCCTAGCGTGTGGGAGACATTCAACGATCCGCTCCCAGCGGTCACGTGGGATGATGCAGAGTATTCAGAGGAGCAACTGTAAGCTCCTGCTATGTGGCGGGCTTCTCCTGATGCAATGACATCGCTTCAGCGGACGTGAACATCACGACATCCCGTCGATGGGATCGCAGAGTTTCCAGCCATTGGCGAGGTTGGTCGTTGCGGCGCTGGTGAGCACTTCAACCCACCCGCCCGGTTCACGGCGGTCTTCTCTTGGTTCACTCTCCGGTCGTACGGCTTTGCGTCTGTCTCAACGCATCCCCCTCTGGTACTACCACCGCTCCAACCCGCAAGAAATGCAGCTTTTATCGATTCGTTCCTCACGTCCCTCCTACCACGACTGGCTGAGCTGATCGACCCTGCGGAAATCACGAAATATTCAGCGACCTCCCGCAAGATATTGTGTAAAGTGGGACTTGGGTTGGGTTATGCACGAATTCGGAAACGCATTCTTAGGGGGAATATGCGGTGTCTATCTCTACGTTCACTCGTCTCTGCGCAGTAGCTCTACTGCTCATCAATTCTCGCCTTGCCGTCGCTTCGGATACAATTTTGGACTGGAACACTGTGGCTACTGACGTTCTGGTTGCGGACGTCGTCTCACAACATCCGGGCATGGCATCGCGAACCATGGCCATGATCAATCTGGCGATGTACGACGCCTTTCAGATGTCAGCGGTGAGCGGTACGCCCTACTACGATTACACCGGCGTGATTCCACCACCATCGAGTGCTGTTTCGCGAGATGCCGCCGCCATTGAGGCTGCCTACACGATTCTGGCGAACAATTATCCTGATCAGCTGACGATCTTGGATTCGCAGCGCACCACCAGCCTGGGTGCGATTACCGATAGCGCGGAGAAGGCCGCTGGCATTCAACTCGGCGGGCTGATCGGCAACTCCATTGTCACTCGGCGAGCGGACGATGGTTATGATGTGAGCGTGCAATTCGTCCCCACAGGTGCACCCGGGCATTGGGAACCCGACCCACTCAATCCAGGACAAGAGGCCTGGGGGCCAGTTTGGGGAGACGTCAGACCGTTCTCGATTCAGTCGGGGCAGCAGTTTACGGTCGCGCCAATGCCAAGTCTCGACAGCGCCGAATACGCTCTGGCATTCGAAGAGGTCAAAGACTACGGCGCGTTGAACAGCCCATCACGGACCGATGAGCAAGAGGAAATCGGAGTGTTTTGGGCTTACGATCGATTTGGCTTGGGAACGCCAATGGTGCTATTCAACCAAATACTCCAAACGATCGCGGTGCAAGAACAGAATACAGCCGAGGAGAATGCCGAACTGTTCGCACGTGCAACGGTGGCGATGGTCGATGCGGGAATCGCATCGTGGAATTCCAAGTACGAATACGACTTCTGGCGGCCGATATCAGCGATCCGCCGCGCCGACGAAGATGGTAATGATGCGACGGACGCCGACCCTAACTGGGTACCGCTAGGCGCACCCGGCGACGACCCCAGCAGCAGTAGCGACGACTTCACGCCACCTTTTCCGACTTATGTGTCAGGCCATGCCACGTTTGGTGGCGCACTGTTCAAAACGCTGGAGGAGTTCTACGGTACAGACGACATGAACTTCACGCTGACATCCGACGAGTTGCCCAATGTCGAGCGGCAGTTTACATCCTTCAGCCAAGCAATGATTGAGAACGGACGAAGCCGAGTCTACCTGGGCATCCATTTCTTCTTCGACGATCTGGTTGGCCAGGACCTCGGATCAGAAATCGCTGAGTACATTGCCAGTCGTCCGTTTGTTGAAGTGCCTGAGCCCAGCGGAGTAGGCCTGGTCTGCCTAGCGGGGGCGACGTTCCTCTGCAATCGGCGCCGACGTAGTCTCAGCATGTGAGATGTTCGACCAGATAGCGCGCGATCGATTAATCGCCGCAAACTCTAGCAATCCAGCCGCTCGGAAGTTCCGACGCGGCTTCTGGAAGTGATCGTACGATGCCGCGCACGTGTGGTACGGTGCCTTCGGGCGGACGAGGTCGCTTGCCGTTACAACTCTAGTCGAGCCCACCGGTTCTTGAGCCGTATAGACGGCAGCTCCTCTCCGCCTGCCGCTGAGAATCCTACTGTCGTGGGCATCGAGGGGTAATCTGCCACCCCCAGCTCAATTGCGACTACCTCAATTGTGAAGTCTCCGGGACGTGTGTTAAATTGGCGTTAACTTCTGCCAGCTCTTTTCACAGTTTATGAGACTCAACATCAATGAAGCCGTGTCCTTGGGTTCTACTCACCGTATTTGCTCTTCTAGCCGGCCAGCAAGCTCATGCAGACGAGTCTGCGGCAGCTACGTATCGCCAAATCTTGATCGACGCCGAGTCTGACACACGCCACGAATCGGTCGAGATAACGCCTCACAGTGCAGGTATCTCGGCAGATTCCGCCTGGTCGGTGGTTAAAAAATCCCTGCACGGCGGGCGGCAACAAGGTGTCGAACTGATCACGATTGATAATGGAGAAATCCAGATCGTGATCATTCCAACTCGCGGACTGAGTGTTTTGGAAGTCCGGCGAGGCGACATGCGACTTGGCTGGAACTCACCGGTCAAAGAAGTCGTTCATCCCAACTCGATTAATTTGGCAAGTCGTGGTGGCTTGGGGTGGCTGGAAGGCTTCAACGAGTTCATCGTACGCTGCGGCTTAGAGTACGCCGGACACCCAGGCCGTGACGTATTCATCGACAACACAGGAGGGGAGGCAGAAATGGACCTCTCGCTCCACGGACGGATTGGGAATATCCCGGCTTCCCAGGTCGAAGTCCTGGTAGATCGCGATCCTCCGCATCGAATTCGTGTGCGTGGCTCCGTTCACGAGCGACAGTTCTACGGTCCGAAACTGCAACTTGTGGCTGAAGTATCGACAATCCCTGGCAGTACCGAGTTTCAGATCACCGACGAAGTGATCAATCACGGTGCTGACGCGCAAGAGTTTGAGATGATCTATCACAGCAACTATGGCCGCCCGCTGCTCGAAGCGGGGGCCACGGTTCACTTACCGGCCAAGACGGTCACGCCCATGAATGCTCGTGCGGCAGAAGGGATCAACGATTACGCAACGTATCTGGCACCTACCGCCGGCTATAGCGAGCAAGTGTATCTCATCGAGCCCTACGCCAACGACCAACAAGAAACGATTGCTTTGCTCCAATCGGCAAATGGAGAATACGGAACTTCGATACGTTGGTCTGTCAGCGAGCTGCCGCTATTTACGCTTTGGAAAAACACCGCCCCAGAGGTTGCGGGTTACGTGACGGGGCTCGAGCCCGGGACAAACTTCCCCTTCAATCGGATGGTCGAACGACAGGCTGGCCGCCTCCAGAAAATTCCGCCAAATGAATCGCGAAGATTCTCGTTAAGCTACGCGCTGCACGGAACCGCGTCAGAAGTCCAAGACGTGCGGCGCGCAATCGACGCGATCCAGGGCAGTCGGCAGCCGCGGCTTGTGGGCGAACCCCCAGAGATCAAATAGGTACTGGTTGCCTAAACCCAAACGAGGAAAAAGATGTCACAGACAGTCTATCGTTTACTATTTGTGCTGACGGTCTCACTGGTCGGGTGCGGCGAGTCACCGGCCCCGACAGCAAGCCAGACGGACGGCGGCTCCGCCTCGGAGAGTCGCGGAGTGATCGGCTATTCCGCGCTGACGCTTACGAATCCGTTTTTCAAAGAGATTGCCGACAACATGCAGGCAGCGCTGGAAGAGCAGGGCTACGAGTTGGTCATCGTATCCGGCGAACGAGACGTCAAGAAACAGGCCGATCAGATTGATGACTTCATCGTCAAAGAAGTTCGTGCAATCGTACTGAATCCGTGTGACTCGCAGTCGATTGGGCCGGCGATTCAGCGCGCTAACGAAGCGGGAATACCGGTGTTTACCAACGACATTCGCTACGACGGCACTGATGGAGACGTCATCTGTCACGTTGCCACGGACAACTATCAGGGTGGCAAGTTGGCAGGTGAGGCCATGGTCAAAGCGTTGGGGGCGGCTGGCGGGAAGGTGGCGATTTTGCATTTCCCCCAAGCGGAATCTTGCCAGTTGCGCGTCAAAGGTTTCCGCGAGGTGATCGACGCGCATAACGCCTCGCCCGATGTCGATCAGATTGAGATCGTTGCCGAGCTAGATGGTGGTGGGGTTCGAGACGAGGGTTTTGCGGCAGCGAAAGACGCCTTTGAGGCCAATCCAGACCTTGCCGCAATCTTTGCCATTAACGATCCCTCGGCGCTGGGTGCTTGGGCCGCCTTGGAAGGAGTTGGCAAGGCCGATCAGGTCACGATCATCGGATTCGATGGCCAGAAGAGCGGTAAAGAGGCAATCCGCGACGGTAAAATACTCTGCGATCCGATCCAGTTCCCTGATCGTATCGGTCGTGTGACAGCCGAGATGATCGACAAGCATTTCAGTGGAGACGAGGTCGACGAAGTAATCCTGATTCCCTCAGAGCTTTACTACAAAGAACAAGCCGATCAAGATTCAGCACTGAAGGGTTAGGTGCTTGTGCCTGAATCTGTTGCTACCTCCGAAGCGCCCCTCCTTGAAATGCGGGGGATCGACAAGTCCTTTCCTGGCGTGCGAGCTTTAGATGATGTCTCGCTAACGGTGCAGCGTGGTGAAGTGCTCGCGCTACTTGGCGAGAATGGAGCCGGCAAGAGCACGCTTATCAAGATGCTTGGGGGAGCGCATCTCCCTGACCGTGGGCAGATACGCGTGGCAGGACAAGACGTTCACTTGGGTAGCCCTGGGGCAGCCGCGGCGGCTGGAATCGGCGTCATCTTTCAAGAGTTCAACCTCATTCCCGAGTTGACGGCATGGGAGAATATCTTCCTGGGACGTGAAGCAACCTTGGGATGGGTGAATCGCGGTAACGAGCGACGGCAATCGCAACAATTGCTCGAGCAAATCGGAGCGGATGTGCCGATCGATCAGCATTGTGGGCGACTCTCCATTGCCCAACAGCAGATCGTAGAAATATTGAAGGCCCTCTCGCAGGATGCGCAGCTAATCGTAATGGATGAGCCGTCGGCGGCGCTAACGACCCACGAAGTTGCCCGCTTGTTCGACATGATTCGTGATTTGAAAAGTCGAGGGATCGGAGTGATTTACATCAGTCATCGCCTGGACGAGGTCTTCGAGATTGCCGATCGGGTTGCGGTCTTGCGCGACGGACAGTTCGTCGGTGAAGCGCCCGCACGCGAGCTGACTCGACAGCGGCTGATCGAAATGATGGTTGGCCGCAGCATCGAAGACGAATTCCCCAAGCACCACCACGATGTTGGTCGACCACGTTTGGAGGTTCGAGACCTCCAACACCCTAACCTGAGTGAAGAGATTAGTTTCGATGTCCGCGAAGGCGAAGTTGTAGGCCTTACGGGTTTGGTGGGCGCGGGACGTACGGAACTTGCACGGCTCATCTTTGGCGCTGATCGCGCTTCAGGCGGCTCGATCTCGCTCGACGGTCGGCGGCTTAATATTCGCAGCCCAAGAGACGCGATTCGCGCGGGTATCTGTTTATTGACCGAAGATCGAAAACAGCAGGGGCTCATTCTAGACGCCTCGATTCGTGAGAACTTTGGCTTGCCTAACCTTCCCCAGCTGTCACGCTTTGGGTTTGTTCGAGAGGGCAAGGAGCAAGCCGCCTGCCAGACGTTCGTCAGTCGACTCAATGTGAAGATGTCGGACACCCGACAGCTGGTACGCAATCTGTCTGGCGGAAACCAGCAGAAGATTGTGCTTGCCAAGTGGTTGCAGCGCAACGCAGAGGTAGTCATCTTCGACGAACCGACGCGCGGGATTGATGTGGGTTCCAAGTACGAGATTTACATGCTGATCAACGACCTCGCGAAACAGGGGAAGGCAATCTTAATGATCAGTTCGGAGCTTCCGGAAGTTCTAGGTATGAGCGATCGAATCTTAGTCATGCACGAAGGCAAGATTACAGGTGCGATCGACGATGTCGCGTCTACTTCGCAGGAGCAAATCATGGAATTGGCAGCAAAGTAAGCAGCATGGCCATCAAGAACTCAACCGTTTCTTTTCGAAGCCACTTTCTTCGCGACTACGGCATGTTGGCCGTATTGCTGGTGCTGGGCGGGTTGTTCGCGCTGCTGACGATCAGAGAGCAGCACCCCACTGGCGCTGCGGCGGGCAAAGAGATTGCCAAGCAACTCACTGAGCAATCGACCGCGAACACTGGTGTGCTCATCGTCGCGCGTGGTACCAATGAGGATCGAGCTTTTTCAGCAGCCGCCTCAGAAGGACTGCAGAAGCTGGACATCACCGTGCTGGCGACAGTAAACGGATCGCCCAGCGATGTGCGTGCGGCCGTCGAAGGCATTGAGTCGAGCGGCAAGCAGATTGAAGCGCTAATCACCAATGACGTGACTGCCAAGTGGAGCGTCTACGACCGGTTTGCTTCGCTAAAAAATGTGAGACGAATCCAGCCGACTCCCTACTATTGGCCAGACTTTCTGAAGCTGAGCAATCTGCTGGGCGTCGCGAATCAAACGGCGATCTACGCGATTATTGCGATCGGCATGACGCTGGTCATCGTGTCTGCGGGAATTGACCTCTCGGTGGGATCGCTCGTCGCGCTAGCGTCGGTGGTTGGGGCACTATGTTTGCGTGACTGGGGTGGGGGGACAGACGCGGGAATTGCGATGGTGGTGGCCGGCTGTTGCCTAGGAATCGCCGTCTGTGCAGCCGCCGGTTTCTTCAATGGCGTAATGATAACTCTCTTTCAAATCCCACCGTTTATCGTCACGCTCGGCATGATGATGATTGCCAGTGGACTGGCCTTTCGCCTGTCGGAGGGACGATCGATTCCCGAACTGCCAGCCGCCTTCCTTTGGCTCGGCGGGGCGAGAACATTCGGCGTACCCAATCCGGTCTGGCTCATGCTCGCGCTATACTTGATCGCACATGTCGTCATGTCGCGAATGGTTTTCGGGAGATATGTCTACGCGATTGGTGGCAACGAGGAAGCCGCCAAGCTCTCGGGTGTGCCGGTCAAACGGATGCTACTCGCAATTTACACGATCTCCGGAGCGCTGGCCGGGCTCGGCGGCGTTGTGCTCACCTCGCAGCTTGCCGCGGGCGACCCCAAATTCGGACTGATGTACGAACTGGAGGTCATTGCCGCAGTCGTGGTGGGCGGGGCGTCGCTGATGGGAGGACGCGGCAAAGTGTTTGGGACGCTCATTGGCGCATTTATCATCGCCGTGATCAAAAACGGCATGAATCTCACCAACGTCGATCCCTTCAATCAGAGAATCGTCTTGGGCGCCGTCCTCTTGGGCGCCGTCCTACTCGATACGGTACGACGTCGTGTATAAGTGAGCGTGGGTTGTATGTGAGCAGTGCCCTAGCTAGCGATGTGCTCAGGCGATGGCTAATACAGATGAAGCTTCTTTTCAGCCTACTCATGGTTCTTATGATCCCGTTGTCGACAACAAACCGTGTCGACGGCGCTGGTCTTCACGTTGCCACCCACGGCGACGATACCAGCAGTGGCAGCGCAGCGCACCCGTTTCGCACACTGGAGCGAGCTCAATCGGAAGTTCGCAAACGTGTTCAGAGCGGCCTCCAGGCGGATCAGACGGTGTGGATTCATCAGGGCACGTATGAGCTGCAAGAAACCTTGGTATTCGACGCTCGGGATTCAGGCACGGAGCAATTCTCGGTGCAATATGCGGCATTACCAGGGGATGTGGTGGTCTTAAGTGGAGGGCAGCAGATCGACGGTTGGAACGTGACTCGAAACGATCGCTGGACCGTCGAACTGCCTGACGTAAAGCCTGGCGAGTGGTTTTTCCGGCAATTGACGGTCAACGACCGCCGTGCGATCCGAGCAAGATGGCCTAACGACGACGGGCAGCTAAGCATTCGCACGGTCAGTGATGGGGTCAATCGATTCAGCTTCAACCGGCAACTTCCTGTCGGTGAGTTGGTCGATCAAAACACAGAGCTGGTTGTGTTTCAGAATTGGTCGGTTACTCGGGGCCTCGTGACCGATTCCGACGCTGAACAAGTTTCTACCGCAACTGCGATGGGATGGATCGGACACGGTCCAGCGACGACCGCAAGTCCAGGTAAGACCGCATTTCTTGAGCACGCGCGTCACTTTCTCGATGAACCCGGCGAGTGGTTTCTCGACGGAGGTGCCGGAATTTTGCACTATATTCCACTGCCTTCTGAGGACCCGGCGAATGCAGTCGTGGTCGCGCCACGACTAGAGAAACTGGTCGACATCAGCGGAACCCAAGAAACCCCAGTCCGCAATCTTCACTTCCGTGCTATCCGCTTCGAGCATTGCCGTTTTGCGTTGCCGGACATCGGTTACAACGAAATCCAAGCATCACACTTCGGCACGACCTTGAAAGCTCGTGCATTCGTGCAGCCGGTGGCGATCGAATGCACACATGCTCACGACTGTTCTTTCCAGCGATGCCGATTCGCTCATTTCAATAATTCGGCGGTTGGTTTCGGGATCGGATGTCGGGCGAATGCTCTGACGGATTGTACCGTCGAGGAAATCGGTGGCACCGGAATCATGATTGGTTGGCGTGGAGAAGGAGCGCTGGAAGCGGAAAATCAAAGCCGATTGGCTGCAGACTGGAGCGAACCTCAACACGCACCGACCGGAAACATCGTCTCGAACTGTCGAATTCGTCGCTGCGGGCTGGATAGTTTCGGCGCTCCAGGCGTTTTCGTCGCATTCAGTCGTGGCTCGCAAATCAAGCATAACCAGATTTGCGATCTGCCCTACACGGGAATTTCAGTTGGGTTTCGCTGGGACACGAGCACCACCTCTCAGACATCCTGTCACGTTGAAAAAAATCACATCTTCGATGTCATGAAAAAACTGGCAGACGGGGGAGGAATCTACACGCTTGGTCTGCAACACGGAACTGTGTTGCGAGGAAACTACATTCACGACGTACGTCGATCTTCGTTCGCTCACGGCGGTGCACCAAACAACGGCTTTTTCGTCGATCAAGGAAGCAAAGGATTTCACTTTGAAGCGAACGTCGTGCACTCGACTTCGGGCAAGGCAGTTCGATTCAACAAGAGTCAGAAGGAATGGCATACATGGAAGAATAATCATTTCGGGGATATGGTCGCGGCTTTGCCGCAGGCCCAGGCCATTATCGACCAAGCAGGAATCGAATCTCAGTGGCAGGGCGAACGGTAATAGTCACTCTGGCTGATTGCCCTGTGACCTGAGAATTACCTGCGCAGGCTGTCGTGGATTCAGCCGCCGAGTCCAAAGTGAGTTACGCGAGGATGTCGCTGATCACTCCGGTGCTGTCCGCGAACTCCTCGATCGGCAATCCCATGGTTTGCGCCTGCGTCAGCCAGAGATTCGCTAGTGGCGTTCCTTCTGGCATGTTCACGTGCTGACCAGTTTTCATCCGTCCGCCGCCGCCGGCCACGATGATCGGCAGGTCGTTGTACTGATGGGTCGAGCCGTCGCCCAATCCCGAACCGTAAGTGAACAGCGTATTGTCCAGGAGCGACGCGCCGTTGGCGTCCTGAATGGCTTGCATGCGCTCCACCAGATACGCGAACTGCTGCATGTGAAAGTGGTCCACCTTAAGTAGGTCGTCAATCATCTTCGTCTGGTTGTGCGACATGTGGTGGTGGCTTCGCGGCTTGTCGAACAGACCGTCGAACATATACGGTGTGTCCCAACGCTCTGGACCGACCATGAAAGTGGCAACGTTGGTGAGTCCCATCTGCAGTGCAGCGATCATCAGATCACCCATCAGGCGAATGTACTCGCCCCGCGGCAGATATGCCTCAGTCGGTTCATCGAATTCGACTTGAGCCAGTTCGCTTTTCATCGTCTCTAGGCGATCCATTTGAACCTCGATCGCGCGGATCGAATCAAAGAACTCAGCGAACTTGTCACGATCCGCCTTGCCTAAGTCGTGTTGAAGCGAGCGAGCGTCCTCAAGCACCAGACTCGTAATCTCGCGGTGCCGGTCGATCGCTTGTGTCGAAAAGAGCCGCTGATACATTTTCCGCGGATCTCGGACCGAGGGGGCCAAATGCCCCGTGCCGTACCACGAAACATTATCGAAATAGATGGATTCCTTGTTGTCTCGATGGCTGTTGCAGCTGAATTCCAACGTCTTGAATGGCGTACTCTGCCCGACATGATCAGCCACGATATGATCGAGCGTTCGATCGAGCGGCCAAGCCGATCCATCAACCGTGTAGGCTTTTGCGCTGCTGAGATAGCAGCAAGCACACTGCGCATGCACATCGGTACCCTGCTGGAACGTGCGGTCCATGCCAGTGATCAGATTGATGTGTTGCTTCACACCCTTCAGCGGTTGCATCGTCGGAGTCAGTTCCGCCAGCGGCTTGACGTTGTGATCGGGATCCTGCTTGCCCAACGACTTCATCACGTTGCCAAGGTTCCCTTCGGGAATCACATGGTCTGCCTCGCCCGGAAAGAAGCCGCGCCGAACCACTCCGATCGGGACGTAGAAGTGTGCCATCCGCAGTGCAGGGGCAACTTTCGCGGCAGTGCTGGCAGCGGCGAGGCTGTCGAACCATGGCAGAGCCAGGGCCGCTCCGCCAATGCCGCGCAAGAATTGTCGTCGCGATCGAGTCATGATTTCGTCCTGAAAGGTTCACTGAGAATAACTTGTCGAAGCAACGTTTGCATCTTGAAACCATCTGCAGAGACCGCTGCAGTGATGGCGTCGAGCGCCGCTGCATCTGCCGGACCAAGTTCGCGAGCCAAGGCGAACGCCAGCAGATGGCCCGCCAACGCCCTGCAAAAACGGTCCTTATCGGCCAAGATCGCGGCTTTGAAGTCAACCACGTTATCGAATTTGTATTGCCGGAACAGTTGCCCAGACGCGTCGATCTCCAGCCCGTTCTCATAAGTATCGCGCCAGCGGCCAATGGCGTCGTAGTTTTCCAACGCAAAGCCTAGTGGGTCGATCTGCTCGTGGCATCCGCGACAGTCGGACCGTTCTCGATGCGCAGCCAGACGTTCTCGCAACGTCAGATTCGCTTCTTCCGCCGACGGCTTCTCAGCGAGTGGTGGTACGTCGGCCGGTGGAGGCTTGGGAGGATCGTTAAATACGACACCCGCAATCCAGGCGCCGCGCGTGATTGGCTTCGTTCGTTCCGGTCCAGAGGTCATCGTCATCGCCGCGGCGGTAGTGATCACACCTCCGGCCCGTCGATCGGTCACAGGAACGCGCCGATAGGTCAGGGTCGTTACGCCGCCGCCAGTTGATTCGCCCGGCTCGTTTCCAAGTTCGCCGTACGCCTCCTCCAGTTTGGCAGAACGGTATGTGAAATCAGAATCAATTAGCTGCGTGATCGGCAAGTTCTCCACCAACACCGTTTCAAAAATCAGCAGCGGCTCAAGCATCATGTGCATGCTCAAGCGATACTTTGCGAAGTAGAAACTCGGGAACAGTTCGCCATTTGGTACTGACGATACGATACGGTCAAGCTGCAGCCACTGCGTGGGAAAGCTGTCACAGAATCGTTTGAGCTTCTTATCTTTCAACATTCGCTCGATCTGCTGGCCAAGGGTTTCCGGGTTGCTCAGTGTTCCCTCGGCCGCAAGCGTGAGCAACTCCTCGTCGGGGATGCTGCCCCACAGAAAAAAGGAAAGTCGCGATGCCAGGTTCAGGTCGTCGACCGGTTTGGAAGAACCACCGGGCTCGCCCTGGAACTCTTTGTCATAGAGGTACAGGAATCGCGGTGAGGAAATTGTCGCGGCGGCGACCGATTTCATTACCACCACGAAGTCCGCTCCGGCCTGAAGTTTCGCATCGGCATAGCGAACGTAACGATCGATGAGTGCACCGTCCGCTGGGCGACGGAATGCGCGAGTTAGGAACCAGTCCAAGCGACGGCGAACCTCACGATTCCGATCGACGTCAGTCGCCGGCGCGACAAAGAAGTCGTTCCAAATCCCTACCGTTTGTGGTCGGAAATCGGGACTCTCCGTAATCGATTGGCCAAGTTTGAGAAACTCGTCCATCAACAGCGGCGACAACGAGAGATGGTCCGCCTGGTTATCGTAGCCGTGCTCCGCTCTCAGGTCTTGAGGAAAGGCGGCGACACCCGCTAGACGGGGTTCGATCATTTGCGACTTGCCCAGCGGACGATTGCCAACCAATACGCTATCCGGCATTTTTCCGCTAGCTGGATCGAAGTATTCTCGGTAGCCCCGCATAGCGCGTTCGGGGAGCGTGAACACAACACAGTTTAAACCAAACAGATCGATCACGGCGTTGTTGTATTGGAAACGGTTCATCCGGCGTAGCGGCGTGCGCCGATGCATGTTCGATTGGCGAGCTGCCGCGTGCAGGAGCGGCGTCAACTCGGAGATCAATTGCGCACGCAACTCCGCCGACGGCTGCTCTTCGTCTTCTGGAGGCATCGCTCGAGTGTCGAGGACGTGCAGCAGGTCTTTGAGCAGTTCCGGGTCACTAGTGAGCGAGTCGGCGGTCAGTCGCGTCAGATCGACATCGCCTTCCGAGTCGCCATATTCGCCATGACAGGCCACGCAGTATTGGTTGACGGCCGATACGAGCTTCGACTCGCGTTGCGTCGCGTCATCGCCGACGGCGTTCAGCGCAATCGTCACCGTCGCCAACGCAGCCATCCATATCAAAAAGACACGGCACAAGAAGCAGGTTCTGTTTGACGAATGCATGATCTAGGGATCAGAAGGAGCCCGCTGTCAACTAGCAAGCTTGAAATAAACCCACCGGCAACGACATCAACGATATGTTAGACGAGTATACCAGATGGGCGTTCCATCGGCCGCAAAAGCTTTCTCTTCGCGTTTGGTCAACCAATTGCAAGTAGAGACACAGCCGTAGGCACCTATATTTCCCATATCGGCAAGGCATCAGCTGTCGTCACCGACCAGCGAGAAAATATAGGCGAAGTCGTGAAGGAATTCTCCAGCGCCTATGACCTGCGCCGCGCGTTTGGCTTCCGATGGTCGCGGCGCGTGATGCCGACCGTCTTGCGAGAGCTCATGCGGCACGAGTCAATCGAGACGACAATGAAATACTACGTCGGCGTGAATGCGGAAGCCACTGCCGACGAGTTATGGGCGGCCGTTGGTGACAATTCAGGTGTCGCCGTCGAAACTGAGGGCTCAGTGGCAAGCGTCAAAGGTCGCTAAGACCCATATTTTCTAGTAGCCGAGGCGGGACTCGAACGCCCCAAGTGTTACTCGAAGAAAACATCACGCTCCAGTGTCAGCGGCGCAGAATCCGGCGCACTTCCCACATCACAGTGCGCCCTCGATCCTGATCTAGCAATCGTTGTAGAGTCCTGGCACAAACTGCCGGACGCCGTCCGTGCTGGTGTCGTGGCGATGGTCAAAGCATCGATCGGAATTACATAGGGGGGGCGGGTAAATTCTACGGAACCTTCGAAGCGGAGAGCGTAGCTGTAGGTGCGCACATTTTTTGGCAGAAAATCAATGTACATAGAGAGGGGTAATTCAATGGGAAGGCGTCGTAAGTCATTGGAACAGCACATCTTAGAAGGGACATACCGAGCTGATCGACACGGTCCTAAGCCAGACATGCGCAGCGAAACAGCGCCCAGGAGGGAAAACTCACAGCGAGAACAGCGATTTCTCTACCCGTATCTCGACCTGACTTACCTTCCCAAGTTACTGGTGGATGCCCAATCGTTGGCACTTCTGTTTGATGTCAGGAGGACAACGGTTCGCCGTTGGGCACGAAATGGCGACATGCCCAAACCACACACGATTGCTGGCACGGTACGTTGGGATGCCGACGAAGTGCGGCAATGGATTCGTCTCGGATGTCCGGATCGGAATGGCGAGACCAACCGAACTGAACTAGCCTGATGCTATGCTTTCCCAGATCCGAATCATTTAGGTTCCAATCTTGGCACCAGCAATTCATTGCTCGAGTAAGTCCCGTTCTGTCGCGAATCTGACAAACATTACTCAAGATTGTGAGTTGGGCGTCATACCAAATTGATTACACGTCGGGGCTTCGCCCCGTTTCTAGTTTCAATTCGCCGGTTCCAACCTCGGTGGTGATCTTCTCCGCGCGCAACCGTCCATCTAATTCCGCCAAATTGCGACGCTCCCTGACCTGGCCTAATAGTCATGGCGGTTATGTATCACCAGTCGGAAGCTTACACGAAATCGCTGCTGGATGCTTCGCCGGTCGCGATCCATTGCTCGGAAGCCGTAAGCCCTTGCTGTGAAATGGTTTGTGTAGCGACGAGCGGCTCTTGATCACACGATCAGCAACTTGATTGTACAATCTCCGATCTGAGGCGTGACCGACCGACAGCTTTTCTAGTAACTAGGTGTAGGAGCCAATTACACCTATGCCGTACGAAGACCCTGCATCCGATGAGCTTCAAGATCTCTCCAGCTCCGGCAATAGGTCCGGCGTTCGCCGAGTGATCGAGCGCTATCGTAGTCGCCTGAGGCGAATGGTCGCAGTTCGCATCGATCCTCGACTATCCACGCGTATTGAC
Source organism: Bythopirellula sp. (assembly GCA_028285205.1). Taxonomy (GTDB): domain Bacteria; phylum Planctomycetota; class Planctomycetia; order Pirellulales; family Lacipirellulaceae; genus Bythopirellula. The sequence continues at coordinate 73,975 of JANQQA010000142.1, forward strand.
CCTAGCGATGTCGTTCAAGAAGCAATGATTGACGCTGAGGGAAAACTGTCCAATTACCTGAGGGAACGTCCTTTGCCAGTGTACCCATGGCTCAGGCAGATCGCGTGGCAACGTCTCGTTGACCTTCACCATCATCATCTGACTCGGAAGAAACGCAGCGTGCTTCGAGAGCGTCAAGGAGTCATCGATCTACCTGACGCTTCTTGCAGCAGACTTGCGGATTATTTCATCGATACCGATAGCTGCCCAAGCGCGAAATTTGTTCGCGAAGAAATGCGTCAACGTGTTCGAGTTGCCTTAGATTCGCTCGATGCTAATGATCGAGAGATCCTCGTTCTGCGGCACCTGGAGCAGATGCCCGTAAAGGAAATTGCTGCCCTGCTGGAAATTTCTTCAAGCGCCGTGAAAATGCGCCGACTGCGAGCCATCGAACGCTTGCAGACGGTTCTGGGCGGTGACCGCTGGGAGCTATCGTAATGAAACGTGTCGATGTGTCAGGCCATTGTTCGAGATCGTCGAATGAGCTCCTAGCCGAGTTGATCGAGGAGATTACGGCGAGGATTGAGGCAGGCCAGCACTTCGAGCTGGCAACCTACCAGACTCGATACCCATCGCTCGCGGACCAACTGGCTCAACTTGTGCCGGCGCTGCACGCACTTGAAGAGCTTGGAATGTCCGCTGCTTCACACGTGCGTACAACTCACCATAGCGATGTTGCGCCCGATGGCCGCCTTGGCGATTTCCGACTCATTCGCGAGATCGGCCGCGGTGGGATGGGAATTGTCTATGAGGCGGAACAATTGTCTTTGCAGCGGCGAATGGCGCTGAAGATACTACCGTTTGCTGCGATTCTCGATAGCCAACAACTCTTGAGATTCAAGATCGAAGCACGCGCAGCCGCGATCTTGGACCATCCGCATATCGTAGCGGTCCATTCGGTCGGCGAGCAGCGCGGAGTCCATTACTACGCGATGCAGCTGATCAATGGGCAGAGCCTTGCAGAATTGATCGCGCTTCGTGCGAAAGCTGCAGAGACAAACCACCAACTATGCGATCTTTCTGCCGAGGTACAGGTTTCCAGCAAACGCGAAGAAGATAACAGTGAGAAGGCTGGGAGTCCTTTAGCAGATACAGACACCGTTGCTGCCTTATCGACGGCGCATGCCCCTGGTAACGGGGCCTACTCTCGTATCATCGCACGGCTAATTGCCGAGGGTGCAACCGCGCTAGAACATGCCCACAAGCACGGAATCGTCCACCGTGATGTGAAGCCCGGCAATCTACTGCTGGATGCCCATGGAAGTCTGTACGTGACAGATTTTGGCCTTGCCCAGATCGAATCGGATGCAGAAATCACGATGACCGGGGATCTGCTCGGTACATTGCGTTACATGAGCCCCGAGCAAGCATCGGGCAAGCCGTGTCTGATCGACCATCGGACCGACATCTATTCACTGGGGGCAACACTTTACGAATTGCTTAGTCTTCAGCCACTGCACTCGGGCGCTAATCGGGGTGAGTTGTTGCAGAGTATTGCGTTCAAGGATCCCACTCCACTGAGACAAATCAACAGTAAGATCCCCGTGGACTTGGAGACAATCGTTTGCAAGGCGACCGAAAAGCAGCCGGAGGCTCGCTATTCCACGGCCCAGGAGTTTGCGGACGATCTCATGCGTTTTATTCACCATCGCCCGATTCAGGCGAGGGTGCCATCTACGATTCAAAAGATCGCCAAATGGTCGCGGAGGCACGAGGGGATCGTGTACACCGGGATGGTTGGCCTGTTCATCCTGGCTATTACTCTGGGCACTGCGGTTCTTGCAATCGCTAGGTCGCGAAATGAAGCCGTAAGATTGCGAGCGGTAGCGGAAGCAGCTGCTCAACGTGCAGAACAGCAAGAAAATCTGGCGACAGTACAGCGCGATCATTCTCTTCGTCAGCACTATGTTTCCAGCATACGATTGGCGTATAGCGACTGGCAAGCGGGGCATATACCGAGGATGGCTGACACGCTAGAGGAACTCGTCCCCCGCGATCAGTCAACTTCAGACATGCGTGGATGGGAATGGTACTATCTCCGCTCTCTCCTAATGCGCAATGAAAACGGATTCGACCCAGAGTTAGGCGCCGTTCGTCAAGTTGGCTGGAGTCCTGACGGTAGGTACTTCGCCGCTGCTGGGGAACGTGGTGTTAAGATTTTCGATTCCAATTCCCGCCTCCCGATCGCCACATTCTCAGACTGGTACAAGTTTGATTGGCACCCCGGTGGCATCTGGCTTGCAGGTTGGACTAAAGCGCGAGCAGCGGAGATCCAAGTATGGAACGTACCGGCGGCACAGATTGTGAAACGTTCAGATACGTGGTGGGGGAACGAGAGCACTTCAAACCAACTGCCAGAGAGAATCACAGATTTAAAATGGGATCCTGTGGGAAAGACACTCGCTTGGACCGCAGGCCAATCGCTTTACCTATGGAACGTGGAGGAATCAGACGTTGCCAGATGCAGACATACGAAGACTAGCAATACGACAGGCTTTTGCTCTCTGGCCTGGAGGCCAGATGGGCAGGCATTGGTGGTCGGCGCGTCTTATCCCGGACACCTCATGTTTTGGATTGCATCGACAAGCCAATTCGAGCATGAAGAAAGGATTCCGGTAGGCGAGATACGGGAACTCGCATGGCACGCCGACACCGGTGAACTAGCACTCACAACAGCGGTCGGACAGCTCATGATATGGAATGCCAATACGAAGGTCGCAGCGGCGCTCGACGGGCATCGTGGATTCGTCAATGCGGTGTCGTGGAATCCAGCAGGTGACGAAGTAGTTTCTGCGGGCGAGGATAACTTGATTCGTATCTGGAATGTCGAAAGCGGGCAACAGTCCATGCTTCTGGCCGGACATACTGCTCAAGTTCACAGCGTGGACTGGTCTCCCGCCGGCAATCAAATCGCCTCAGGAGGCGAAGACGGCGTAATCCGGTTTTGGGATACAAAAGACATGCGAGACGCTCGCTCGATTGGTCCCGGCTATGAAATAAGTTGGGATCCCTCCGGCAACTACATTGGCACTAGTCGTGCTTACAAAAGAAATCCGTCACACGAACATAAGACTGTTCGTGAAATCAGCGTCCTTGATGCGAAAACGGGCGAAGTACGTCTAACGCTCGATAAGATGCATTATGGTACTCGTGTCTCTTGGAGCCCAGATGGTCATTGCATTGCTGTCGGCGATGATATGTCTTCAAAAACGAGTCTTCCCAATCACGGTTCCGTTGGGATCTGGAATGCGCTCACCGGACGAAAAATCTGCCAGGTGGCGCAAGCCCACCGCACAGCGAAGTCTTCCTATAGTTATTGTCGCGCGATCGTTTGGGCGCCAGACTCGGAGCGATTTGCAACCGGTGGTACCGATCGAGTCGTCAAGGTTTGGGATGCTCATACAGGTAAGCTACTGAACTCCCTGGTCGCGCACACTGCTACCGTCGGTTCGTTGGCTTGGAGCCCAGATGGTTGCTGGCTTGCTTCGGCCGATTGGCGACATGGCGTCAAGATCTGGAATGCGAAGACCTGGACGCTGCAATGGGCAATGGATCCTCCCAAGAAAGCACTGCTTGGTTCCAACGGTGGTCCTGCGATCGCCTGGAGCAGCGACTCGGCGCGTTTGGCATCACGTTTCGGACATGGGCGGCTGGTCGTTTGGCGAATCTCCACAGATCACCCCCCAGAGACCGATTGGGCTGCCAAGGCGCACACTTCCAGGATTCGCAGTGTGGCTTGGTCGCCAGACGATCGTAGGATTGCGACGCTTAGTTTGGATCGGTTGCTAAAAATCTGGGATGCCGACTCAGGAGAAGAATTGTTGGCGCTCGACCGCCAACTCGATGGAGCATACTCCGTCGCCTGGAGTCCCGATGGTAAACAACTGGCAAGTAATTGGTCTTCCGGCGAACTGCTCATCTGGGACGCGTCGCCGGCAATGGATCGAGCGAGGGAGTAAGTCCTCACTCGTAGTCGTCGACATCGATGCAACACTCAGTTGTCGATTTTTTTGGGGGTGATGTTAATCATGCAAACTCGGTTCGCAATTCTCGGTTTCGCTGTTCTCGCCAGCACATCGGTTCTTGCACCTGTTCAGGCCGCGCCGCGTACATGGAATGTCGGCGACGGTTTTTGGTTAGATGGTGCTAACGATCTGTTCTGGACACCCGCCGATGAGCCAGACGCGGACGATACGGCCAATTTTCTGTCGGATGTCTCCGTTACGATGGCATCAGACAATCAAGTCGATGGCGCGAACATTTCCGGGGGCGCGAATTTGTTCACCGCGGATTACATGCTGAGGGTGCTGGGTCCGCTCAACGTACTGGGCGAATCGAGCATCTCAGTGGGAGGCAACAACTACGCAGTCGTACCGGGCGTGGTAACCACTGCTGAAACGGTCAATCTGGCGGGCGCAAACGCGACATTTCTGACAGGCAACAACAGCGATGTTAAGGTGCACTTCCAGTACGAGAGCTTCAGTATTTCGCCAGGTGCCGCACTAGTCGGCAGTGGACTATTGAACGGCCTCGGAGGCGCTAGTAGTACGGTGCTAGTTAATGACGGAACGATCGTAGCTCGTGAGTACTTTGACAATGGACTTGGTGATACAACGCTTCCGCAGAAGTTGCGACTATGGAGCAGTACTCTCACGAATGAAATCGATCTCGACGGTACGAGTGAAGCCGGGGCGGTGATCGTTGACACGTACGACACACTGCAAGTCGACTTGCCGCTTGCCGATCCGTTTAGTGGCAACATCACCGTGATGCACGAGTCGACGTTGGAATTCAGTGACCCTTGGATCATGGACGGTGGCACGCTGACACTGCAAAGTGACGTTAATGCTTCAACTGCTTACATCGAGGGCACCGCATTCACCCACGTTGGTGGCGTGATCGACATCGCATCCAACCCGATCGCTCCATTTAGCCTTAGTTCGCTGCACATCAAAGTTCCATTCACGTCCACTGGTGGCTTGATCGAAAACCATGAGGTCTTGATATTCGCGGCTGATGCGCAGATTCAGAGCGATGCTGTTTTGAAGATGCATCAACATTCGAAAGTCCGTATCGTAGACGGAGCGGAACTTAGCATAACTGTGCCAAGTTTCAATCTTGATGCAGACGGCGGCGCGGTAGATCCTGAGTACATAATTGATGAAAACTCGACTCTGAACGTCGACGTCAATGACTATGATTCGAACTCCGCGTTCGAAGCGTCGAGCGCCGCGTTCACCATGCGTGACGGCGCGCGAGTTGATATTAATGTCGGTAGCGGTGTGTTCAATTATATTGGTGGAATCCTGTTTGATTCGGCAGGAGGCGATCCCGCGGTTTGGACGGGCGACGTTTTGCATTTGGGGGCCGGCATCCCAGTTGCCCCCATTGGTATGCCTCCGACGATGATTCCAACGGACGATGGATCCTTCACCACCTATTTCGGATCAGCCCTAACGACGACGATTACGCCGGGAGCCGCGGAATTGCACATGGAGTCTAGGCTCATTATCGACTCGGACGGAAGCGTGTTCTTTGGTGCTGGCGAAAAACTCCGCTTGGAAGGTGGAAATTCCACTGACAGTCCCAACGAGATCTTGGGCGGGTACATCGGACAAGATTTCGGCGCCGCATCAATCCTGAATCTCGCCAACAACCGTGTGCTTCGAGGCTACGGCACCATTGATGCCAACGTCGACGGCGATGGTACCGCACAATTGACCGCACGCGATGGCGAACTCATCGTCAATGGTGAGATTGTCAACCTGGGCACGTTGCGTTTTCAGTCGACCGGGACACTGGCCCTGGGCCAGCCGCTGGATACGTCGGTGCTGGAAGTCGAGATTCTTGCCGGCGGCGGAGTGATGCAAGGGGCGGCCGTTCATCTCAACGGCAAGCCGCTGCGCGGTCGCGGTACGGTGCTCAATCAACTCGACAACGAAGCTCAGATCATCGCGCAGGAAAGTAGGCTCACGCTCAACAACCCGGCTAGCGACTACGACGGCACCGACAACTCGGGCCACCTCCAAGCAACTCGCAACCTGGAGATTATCGACGACGCGCCGTTCGATTTTCATGGCACGATCGAAGTGGAAGCCGCACGCGAACTGTTTGCCAACGGCTTCGCCCTTAACATGGCGGCGGGTTCGACGATGACGCTCGCAGGTGGCAAGTTTCGCTCGACGCACGGTTCGAATTTCGCTGGCAAACTGCTCGTCACGCCGAGCACCGAGACCGCCAGCCTGGAAAATCCCGGCACGAATGTCTTTCAAAACGGTAGCACGACCAATCTGCAAAGCGATTTGCTGCTCAACGCGGACACTACCGTCATTGAACAAGGCGCAACATTCAGCGGTTTCGGTACGATCCTGAACTCCAATGGTGCGACGCTGGTCTTGGCTGATGAGGCACTCGTCGGCGTAGTCGTTCAGAATGACGGGACGTTTTCCATCGGTTCCTCACCAGGCGAGGCGACGGTGAGCGAGTTCGTGCAAAGCTCGACCGGCACGCTCGAAATCGAACTGGAATCGTCCGCCGCTGGCGATGTCGATGAGCTGTTCGTCAGCGGAGTCGTGAGCCTCGATGGCGCGTTGGAGGTGGCGCTGCTGTCGGGCTACGTGCCGGATCCGTGGGAGACTTTCACGATTCTCTCTTCGGCGGGCCGCTCCGGAACCTTTTCCAGCATCGACTCGCCGACAACTTTGTCTCCGGCTATGACGATGATCGTCCAATACACACCGACCGACGTGCAGTTGCAATTTTTGCGTGTGCTGTCGGCCGACTTCGATCTCGATGGCGACGTCGACAGTGATGATCTTGCGCAATGGCAAGGCGATCATGGCCTCAACGGCGATAGCGACGCCGATGGGGACGGCGATTCCGACGGTGCCGACTTCCGCATCTGGCAGCAGCAGTTCGGCAGCTCGATCGCCAGCTTGACCGTCGTGCCAGAGCCAAGCGTGTGGCTGTTGGTCGCCCAGTCGCTGCTCATGGCAAGTGTTTGTAATAGGCACGGTGTAGTGCGCTAGTCACGCGCGAAGTTCTTTTTCAGTCGGAGCGAATGCGATGCGTTGTTTTTTCTCTCGAATCCTGACTGCCACTGTCGCGCTGAGTCTTTACCCGGCCGTCACGAATGCCGCTACGAGTGTTTGGAACGCCGGTGATGGCAATTGGGCCGATGGCGGACCTGATGTCTTCTGGATCCCCATGGATGAACCTGATGCCAACGACACGGCTCAGTTTCAGACCGACCATACCGTGACGATGACCACCGACAACGAGGTCACCCAGATCAACTTATTCAATGGTGCCGACCTGCTGACGAACCGTAACGACCTGGTTGTGCAAGACGCCATTAACGTTGTCAATGGATCGACCTTCACGGTCGAGAGTACCCCGTTGGCGCTCGACGGAGTCCCAGGGTATTTCAACTCTGTGATGACCGATTCCGTCACTGTGGCCAACGGTTCGACGCTCTTCATGGCCGGCGCATTGAGCTACGCTGAAACAAACAGCTCCGGTACGTTTGTTATTGGGCCCGATTCTGCTTTAGTGGGGAACGGCTCGCTCAGCTACGATGGACTTCTGCTGCCTACTTTTACCACCGTGCTCGACAATAATCATCAGATTGTCGCCCGCGAATACTATCCCACTGGCGGTGGAGACCCGTCTGGGCCTAGAGCACTTCATCTTGTTGCAGCACACCCCAACGCGCGTGCGGATCTCGATGGTACCAGCGAGGTCGGAAGCATCCTCGTTGACCGTTTTGATACGCTCTTCGTTGATATGCCGTTAGCCGATGCGTTCGGAGGTGATTTGTTCTTGGAGGACGAGGCCAAGTTACAACTTTCTCATCCGTGGACGATGAACGATGGTGCTGTCAATGTCTCGGCAGTTGTGCCTGATACCAATCCGGCTGTGATAGAAGCTCCACAGTTCACTCAAAGCGGGGGAACGTTGGCTGTGGCCGCGGATGGGCGGCTGCGTTTCAACGCACCGTTTCAGTCGACGGGTGGAGCGATCGAACTCGAGGGAAGATTAGAGTTTTCAGCGAACACGACGATCGACACGGGAACGGCGCTTTCCGTGCACGGCGAATCCATCCTGCTTGCATTGCCAAACAGCGAAGTTGCGATTTCGCAAGTAAACTTCGACATGGATGGGGCGTCGGCAGACTCCCCGGCGTTCTGGGTTGGCAACGAAGCCACTCTGCGGATTACTACCGGGGGTTACGACGCGTTCGGGGGGCTGGAAGCGTACGGGGGCGGGATAGCAGCCGCGGGAGAGCTGGATATTGACGTCGGGTCTGACCTGTTTGTACTCACAGGAGAGATGTTTTTGATCGCCAACGCCGAGGATTCGGCACGCTGGACCGGCGATCGCCTCCAGGTTGGAGTAGCTGCTGGCGTTGTCGATGGTGAAGCTCCTCCGACGGTTCCAATGCTTACTGCGACGGGTAGCGGTCGTGCGTTAATGGCGGCTCCGCTCGTGATCGAAGCTTCCGGCACTGTAGAGATCGACGAAGGTTCGACCCTGCGCTTGGGAGGTGGAAATGGTACGGACAATTCCAACTTGATTGCGGGCGGCAACGTCCGCCCTGTCCCGGGCACTGCAGGTGGGCCTCTCAATATCGCTAGTGGGCGCAAACTGAGTGGTTGGGGTCGAATCGAGGCTGATGTTGACGGCGAGGGAGCAGGCACATTGGAAGCCGAGGGAGGGACGCTACGCGTGATCGGAGCAATCACGGCACTAGGTGGATTGATCGTACAGCCCGCTGCCGAATTGCGCGTTGACCACGACACGACGGTGATATTCGAAGGGGAGGCGTCCGTCGGTGCGGGCGGGTCTTTGTGGGCCAATGGCTTTCAACTCCAATTCGTACCAGGGTCAAGCCTCGAATTGGACGGTGGAGTTTATCGTTCGTTCTCGAACACGCAGTTTGGTGGCAGCTTGTCGGTCGCCGGCCCGCTTGTCACCTCTACGCTCGCCCATCCTAGCTTTGCGTTCGAGTCTACGAGCGTCGTCGACATTCAAGGACTGCTGAATCTGAACGAATTGGCGATAGTTGAGGCCGGCGCGGAGTTCTCAGGTGCTGGTGCACTCAAGGTATTGGATCGACTGATCTTGGAGGACGGTGCAGCGGTTGGTGTCGAACTCAGCAACTTTGGCACCACAATCGTTGGCGAGGATTCGATTGCACAGGCGACACTTGCAGCTTACACCCATGCCGATACGGTGGCGGCGGTTGAGATCGAAATTGCCGGCAGTGATCCGATGCTTGCTGATCGCTTGGACGTTAGCGGTCTGGCCCGACTTGGCGGCGCGCTGGATGTCGAGTTCCTGGCCGGTTACGTCCCCAATGCATGGGACGAGTTCACGATTGTCACGTTTGGCAATCGCTTGGGGGAATTCGACAGTGTTTCAGTTCCGGTAACTTTGCCGCTGCCACTAACGTATGAGCTGGTTTACACGTCTTCAGAAGTCACGCTGCAATTCATGCCGCTGTTCTCTGCAGATTTCGATCTCGACGGCGACGTCGACCATGACGACTTCACGCAGTGGCAAGGTGACTATGGACTTAACGGCGACAGCGACGCCGATCGAGATGGCGACTCGGACGGAGACGATTTCCTCGCTTGGCAGCAGCAACTTGGGAGCTCGCATTCGGCAGTGACGGCTGTTCCAGAGCCTGCCTCTGCGGTCCTAGTTACTGCATCGATTGCGCTGTCAGTTGTCAGCAATCATGCTTCTCGATTGCGGTCGCTGCACAAGCGGATCTGAATTCTCAGGCTCAGACTTCAAGTTGGAGTCGCGGACTTGGCGCAATGACGGCTTTTTGCTGGCCCTCTAACGGTCGCCAGGCCAACTACCAATCGGTGCGGCCGCAACTTGGGACTGTATCCCATTCCACCCGAGGAGAATTTCACCGCCTTAGCATATTGGATCAATGGACCAACTGAACTGTAACGCGGAACCGGCGATGGACTGCCAATGGAGGAGGCATGTGTGAAATCACTTCGATGAAATGCCATAGTTGGTTTATCGGGCTCCTCAGCATGACCAGCTGCAAATACTGTGGACCACCAGCACGCCGCTGCAACATGCCTCGGCCTACCACCCCGAAGTACTTTTGGCCCACTTGCTAGCGCGCACAGGACGTAAACGCCGAACGCCTATGCGAAGCAGCTTCTGCAACTTCAATCTGATGCAACGAAGCAATTTCGAGTTCAAATCGGCTCGACCAAAGTGACCCCAGTTGGATGCCCCGAGTAAGTTCACTCTCGCCTAGCAATTCTCCAGTCAACTTCGATTGACGCCACCTAGGTGTGAGTATCGATCCGTGCCGCTCCTTTCGGATGTCGGACCGACGTTCCCCGTCTTTGACAAGTCAGCGACACCACTGTCGGAGCTTAAGAGGTCGCATGTCGAGCCCATCTTCTGTCTACGGGTAGTCTGCTCCAGTCAGACTTGAGACGACTGATTCTTGCCACTGGCGTAGCTTCATTTCTAGCTTTGCCACCCGTCTGGGAATCTTTTCTGCGACGGACGTTTGTTCGCCTGGATCGCTTCCCAGCTCGAAGAGTTGTACGGCTGGTTCACCAGGCTCGCCATCAATGACAAGCTTGAACTGCCTATCCAAAATTGCTCTTGGCCCCGTGTAGAACCGCTCGTCGGCATCCGTTATCTGAAAGTTCAGGAAGTTGCGGGTATACAGGCCGGTCATTAGCTTGACCAGAGGTGTTGTGCCCTCTTGCAAGTTGGGATCAATGTAGGGTTCCAGCCCATGGAGAGCGCCATTTGCGGGCCGAAAATCCCAGAAGCAGATTGGATTGACGCGTTCTTGCTTACCGTCGTTTAGCAACGGCATGAGGCTCTCGCCGTCGAGTGGTCGATCCGGGAGTTCTAGGTCGAGCAGGTCGCAAATGGTCGGCAAGATATCGCTGGTAACCGAATTGCTCCGTATCGCTCGTGGTGTGCGGAAGCGCACAGGCCATTCGATGACGCAAGGGACACGCACTCCGCCTTCATATACGGTCCCTTTGTATCCTCGCAATGACGAAGTGACGCCACCGTCGGTGTAGCTGCCGTTGTCTCCGCAGTACCATACTAGCGTGTTATCTCGCAGGCCATTCCGTTCTAGCCACTCACGCAAGTGACCGATCGACCGATCCATTGCCGAGATTTCGGCGTATCGTTCCCGCAATACGTCACCGAGCGGTCGCACAACCTGGAGTCCCGTCTCGTTGGAAGTAAGTCGAAAAGTGCGGTCATTGAACTGATCTGGAACCTCGTCATACAGGGCAAGATCTTCTGGCAGTCCACTGTAGGGCTCATGAGGAGAGCCGTACCAGATCACTACGAAGAATGGCTTATCGTCGTCTCTTGCTTTCGATACATACTTCATAGCCTCGCGCACGAGCACCTCTGAACCTTCGCCGATGTACCGCTGTGGCAAGCCGCCGTTAAGCGACAGCGGCGGGTTCATTTCAAAGAAGTTGTCATGCGAGAGCCAATACGCGAAGTCCATTGCGCCCGGATTTGTTGGTGATAGTGCGTTGACGGGGCCAAGATGCCATTTGCCGAAGTGTGCACAGTTGTATCCCGCCTCGGATAGAATCTTGGCGATACTGATTTCCTCGGGACGAATGGAATAGCCCGGACCAAAACACCCATAACGATTGGGATGCCGACCGGTCAACACGCTCCCTCGCGTAGGTGAACATGAAGGATGGGCCGCATAGAAGCTATCAAGCCGCACTCCACGCGCTGCCATGTCATCTAATGACGGCGTCTGCAAGAAAGGATGATCGTTGTAGCCGGTTTCATCCCAGCCGTGGTCGTCGCCCATCAGAAGGACGATGTTCGGTCGCTGGTCGGCATTTGCTGAGTGACAAACTAGTAGTTGAATCAATCCAACGAATAGAACATGGGTCAAACTCCTTAAAGTCATTGAGCTCATATCGCCGCGACGGTGGAGTGTCCAAGTCGCTCTCCATGGGAAGGTGCGTACGTATGAAATCCGCAAATCTACCTCCACTATTGGCAAGCCATCTCTAGTTCAGTCCCTGCATGCGTCTCTCAGACTGTTGTAGTTTGTGATTCCGCGCAGAAAGCTGGCCGGTGGGTGCCGCTTAGCGTGACTTAATGGCGAGTTTGATGCCGCTGTTGCCATCCTTTGAAGTAACTTCCGCCCCGAAACGGTCGCCCGCTACGACCTCCTCAGGGAGTGATTTTGAGTCATGTTTGACGTGAATGCGATAAAGTCCAGTCTGGACGCACTTTAGGACCCCTTGCAGCTCTGGGGGCATATCGGATTCAGCGATCGTGAGCACGGCGAAACCGTTTCGATCGGTGTCGCCGTCAGCGACATGGATGGCGTCGCCAAATGCCGGCTCGGGCGAGAGCATCACCTGTGCACCGCGCAGTGGCCGCCCGTTTAATGTGACTTGGGCATAGAGTGGATAAAATGCGACGCGATCAGAGTAGATTGACGCGAGTCGATCGCGCAGCTCTTGCAATGAAAGGTTGCTGTCAGAATTCTGGTCATAAGCACTAAAATTCTCGGCGAGCGCCGGGCAGGCTTTGATTTCCTCGGAGGAAGAGATTGAACCGTCACCGTCTGCGTCGTACTCGTCGATTAATCGCTGAGCTACCTCGTTGGCATCAACCTCCGGAGCCTCGACCCGGGCGTTTCCGCCCTTACAGCCCGCGAATAATGGCTGCGACAGCGAAACACACCAATAGATTGCTAACGTGTAAGCCGGCAGCGGCTTCCTTACGCTGTTGTCGACAGGTCCTTTTCGTCCTCGATTTGCTTGATTCATATACAGTTATTCCACGCTAATTATTGAGCAAACAACCGCCATGCACATGTGCGAAGCTTCGGTCAGTACACTATCCGACATAGCTAAGGGACCGACGGAAGTGCACAGCGTTTAGGTCTTGGGCTTTCGCTGCGTAGCAGGTGGTTGCAATGCTGCAGCACGCTGAACAGGCCCATCAAGGCGTTCCTGCTACCTCTCCGCCATTTCGCGACCCGTAGGCAGCGTAGACGACCTGATCGATGTCGTAGGCGGAACTCTGCACCGACCCATCCGCAAAGGCGAGATGAAACGTCGCAGGATGCGCGCTTCCGAAACGACGACCAAGGTCAAGCCCCGGACGGTCAGACAGCGGGGGCCAATGATCCACATGGGTCGATCGGACGTTGTCAGCGTCAAAGCCGTTGTAAGGGTTCTGGTTGTCGCCAAAATCCTCACCCGTTTCGTAGTTGTCGATATTGAGAAACTTCTCGCCGATCATGAGCGTTTGACTGGTCCCGTCTACGATTTCGGCCAGATTGATCGTACTGCGTTGGTGTACGACGCCATCCCATTCGTCGCCGACTTCCTGCCAAGTGAAGCGCCCCGTCTCAACCTGCTGATAGTTTGGTGGAAAGGACGGATTTGCAAACCATGGCATGCTTCCGCGACAGGCAGCGTAGTCGGACTTTGCTGCCAACGTCAGCGCACCGTAGAGGCGGTAGCCAATCGTATCTGAGACAACGATGTCTGTACGACGACTCGGACAGTAGAACAACGACACGGGCGCACTGACTAACTGTTGCATAGCGTCTTTGCGATCAGCCACCGCCTGGCCCGCACCTAGGTCGTACAGTGCATTCTGCTCAATAAACGGTAGAACGGAGTAGCGCCATCCGCCTGGCTGATCTTCGCCAAACCCACGGTCTGGGTCACCGACCCAGAGAAACCCCCAGCCACCAGTCGGCAAGTGTCCATGAGTGTTCTCGTGCAGCAACCAACCCAGTGACAATTGCTTGAGATTGTTCTTGCACTGAGCCCGTCGCGCCGCCTCCCGTGCGGCTTGCACCGCGGGGAGCAAAAGCGAAACTAGGACGCCAATAATTGCGATGACGACAAGAAGTTCCACAAGCGTAAATCCTTGTCTGCGCTGCATAGCTCTCAACATGTTCTCCTGACCTTCAGCGTTATGATGTAGACCAACAACAATGAACTTGCGAGTTGAGTGCGCCGCAAGAAGACTGGGTATTGTGCACACGCAACCAGATCCTAAGCCCAGACCGCCGATGCACACTCAGCACCTAAGCTTCGCCTCTACTTCGCGGAATTCTCACCGATTCTGCAAATATTCTTTGATATGGGCGAGGAGAACTGCTGCGACGGCGCGGGACAGGAAGTGCCAGTCCCAACAGAAAGATCTTATCGCTCACAATGTCACGCTACGCAGAAGACCAAGGAGTCCTTTTTTTGAGAATCCGTGAGAATCTGCCGCGATCGACGCGAAGATCTCTTGGAGTGGCAGCGCATTGCGAACTGATAACTCTGCGTGTGCTGCGATCAACTCCTGTGTCTTACACAGTGCCGTGCGGAATCTCGTCGACCACCGGCTCGGCCTGTCACTATGTACGCTCGAGATCCCACTGTTGTTGCAGTCGAAGTTGGCCCACCGCTCCGCATTGGCAACCGACGGCAACTTTGGCATGGCGCAACAAGCGAATTGACAGGCGTAAGTTGGTATTGCGTCTCAAAGCTAGTCTTTTACTGGGAGATGTTAATGATGGTGAATCGCAACATGGTCTTGTCCACACTGGTGGCGTGTGTCTTTGGGGCTACGAACATAGCGGCAGCCCAAACGTCAAAGTTTGATTTTGGACGTACTGAAACGCCAGACTTCCATCAGGCAGGCTGGACGATATTCGAACAGCTTTCTAACCCCGCAACACCGTTGATTTCCGTCGCAGACCCGTCAACAGGTTGGACGACGACATTTATCGGTCCTGGCGGAAGTGGCACCATCGCGGGAGGGCGGGATCGCGATCCATTCGCAGCCACCTTGGGGCCCGCGTTCACGCTTGATAACGTGTACATAGATTTCATTGTTGGTTGGGAGACGCTTTCGATTAACAATCTGAATCCAGCGAGTACGTATGATGTCCAACTAATCATGTTTGACGACAACGCGACTGACGGTCGCACCCAGTCCGTGTTCAACGTCACCGATGGATTGAATGAGCTGCTCGGTGTAGGAGATGGACCGGGAGCAGGCGGTGCAGGTGCCAGCCTTGCGAGCGACCTGGATTTTTCTGTGTTCGGAACAGGGCTATCGCCCGACGCTAACGGTGACATGGTCTTCCGGTTTACCAATACCGCTACGGGTGACCGTTCGATCATAAATGGGTTGATTGTCACGCAGATCCCAGAGCCAACGTCGGTTACACTGATAGCGCTCGCCGCGCTGTTTATGCACCGCCGTCAGCGAATTCGCTCGTAGACGCCGACATAGCGTCCCTGGTGTCATCAGCCGTCAATCGATCAAAAAGGGAGACGTGCGGGCAGGAGGCCCCACTCGACCTTGTGCACAGCTTGCTAATGAGCTAGCGACAACGGAAAGCGTAGGAGTCGGATTCAGTTGTTGCTGAAGGTCTGACGAGCGCGAAGCGATCTTGGGACCAAAAGGGCATCTGGCTGGGGACGCTGCAAGGGTTAAACATGTATCTGGATTACTAATGAACAGACTCTATCAATCGATCTGCGGGAGCGTCCTCGTTTCAATTTTACGCGGTGCGTCTCACGATTCGCAACTCCATGGGTATCGACGGCGTCGCACGTTGCGCAGTAGCGGACTGCTCTTCGCTATGGCATGGGCGTTCGCGCTGCCACTTCAAGCGGCGAAGATTAATGTGTTCCTTGTCGGGGGGCAGTCTAACGCTGATGGACGTGCGGGAAGCAGTCGGCTTCCCGCTGAACTGCAAGCACCACAAAGTGATGTTGCAATTTATTGGGCAACTGCCCGCAACGGCTCCAGCACGCTCAATGCTTCCGGCTACGAGCCGTTGAGACCGGGGCTCTCGAATAGCTCGGGGAGCTTTGGGCCGGAAGTCACCTTTGGCCGCGCGATGGCCGACTTCTATGCCGCACGTGGCGAACAGGTAGCGCTGATCAAGCACGCTCAAGGCGGCACGGGATTGGTGACCGAATGGCAAGCGGGCGGTGACGCGACGACCAACGGCGACGGATTCGTCTACCGATTGTTCCAAGATGTCGTAAACACCGGCTTAGCGAGTATCGAAGCGGCACACCCCCCGGGAGGAGCCCCACCAATGGAAGTTTCGATCGCAGGCATGATCTGGATGCAAGGTGAGCGGGACTCCAACAGCACCAGAGATGCACTCGCGTACGAGTCCAATTTGACTCAGTTTATCGGCGACGTCCGCTCCACTTACGGGACTGATTTGCCGTTCGTGATCGGTCAGCTTTCTATGAATCAGACCGGCACCAATGGCACCGCCGATGCCCGCGAAACTGTCAGGATAGCCCAAGCAGACGTCGCTGAAGCGCTTGCCAATACGGCACTCGTCGTCACCAACGACTTTGGCCTAAAGACTGACAACCTTCACTTCGATGCGGCTGGCCAGCAAGACTTAGGCTACGCCTTCGCCAACAAGATGCAGTCACTGATCGTGCCGGAACCAACGTCGATAGCGCTCATCGGGATAATGGGACTACTCGTGCCGCGCCGTGAAACCGTACGAAAGCCGCAGAAATTGATCGCTGATAAGCATGTATGATGAACATTCGCAAGCGCGCGTAGAGCAGAACCACGTCCAGTTCGTACATCTGTTTTCTCAACATCAGCGCGACATTAAGGCGTACATTCGGTCATTGGTGCCCTCCGCCGCCGATGCCGACGACGTTATGCAAGAGACCAGCGTTATTCTGTGGGAGAAGTTTTCAGAATACGAACCTGGCAGAGATTTTGGCCGCTGGGGTTGCGGTATCGCTCGCATGGTCGTACTGCGATTGCGTCGAAAAACTGCCAACGACAGGCACTGGTTCAACGAAGAGCTGATACAATTACTGTCGTCGGAGCGACAGGACAAGTCGGCTTCTTTTTTCGAATCGCGTCGCGATGCGTTGCGCGAATGCGTAGCAGCACTTGATCCAGGGCAGTGCCGTTTTCTTGAACTTCGCTATGGGCAGAACAAGTCGGTCGAAGCGATTTCTCAGGATGCGGGACGGCCTCTCAGCACGATATATCGACGTTTTGCTAAGCTCCGCAAACTGCTTTACGATTGTGTGTCACGAAAACTGGAGGTGGCGAATAGGTTATGAAGACCTTCTCGGATCCGGAAGATAGCAACTTACCTCCGGAACAGACGCATGAGCTCATATCAGCATTGTGTGATGGTTCCATTACTGAAGAACAACTTCGTTTGCTTGAGACGGAATTGCTCCAAAATGCCGAATCGAGAGAGATCTACGCTGCGATTTTGGAACAAGAGGCCTCTCTCGAGTGGGAGTTATCCACAAAAGAAGCGTTGATACGGATACGTCGTGATGAGGTAGAGACGCACCTCGGCGCCGACGGTGTTGGAACTGACTCGGGACAACCGCTTGGCAACCCGGTCTCTGTCGCACCAAGACCCGCTGCGAGGTGGATGATCGCCGCGGCAGTTCTAATCGTGGGTGGCCTGACAGTCTGGAGTACGGTATTCAGGGCTCCTTTGAAGGGCCCCGCTGGCAATTCCCCCCAGGCAAATGTACGGCAAGCAGTTGGCGGTATTCAAGGACTGGCTGAGGACTGCATGTGGTACGTCGAAGATCTCGCGGGTAGCGAGCACGCCAACGTGGCTGTTGGTGAAACGCTCCGAGTCGTTGAAGGGGAAGTACAAGTTGCCTACGAAAGTGGAACGACAGTGGTCCTTGCTGCTCCGGCAGTCTTCGAATTCACCGGTTCGAACTCCGCGAAGTTAGTCCACGGCAAGCTCAGAGGGCAGGTATCGGAGGGTGCTGAAGGATTTATCGTCAATACTCCGCGTGCTTCAGTGGTCGATTACGGGACCGAGTTCGGCATTAGTGTGGACGAATCGGGCGCGACCAATATCGCGGTGTTTGAGGGTGAGGTAGGCGTTGAACAAACGGACTCTCTGAAAGCACTAAGGCTGAGAATGGGGGACGGCGTGCACCTGGATGAATTCGGTAAAATGAGCCGACTTGTCGCTTTCGAAAGCAGCTTCTTTCCTTCCGAAGGCGATGCTCAATCAATACTGCGCGAGCCACTAATCACAGACATTCGTGACAACACCAATCAGCCAGACAATATGAAGTACTACGAGATCGTCGTTGGCGGAATGCGCGAGGATGCGCGTGCGTACGTTGACCGAGAGTTTCACCAATGGAATGGTCACACGTCCACTGGAATGCCGGACTATCTGCTCGGAGCGGATTATGTCCGCATGTTCAACAATGACAAGATCAACGAGCAGATTGAAATCGAAGTGACTGTCGGGCAGCCCGCAGTTGTGTACGTATTTGTTGATGATCGTAACAACATTCCAGGGTGGCTTAGCTCGGTTTTCGAAGATACCGGCGACACGATCGGATTGGACACTGGGCCATATAGAGATTTGGACAATATCCTCCGGTTGGAGGATCGCACTACCGGCGTTGGCCCGGGCGAGAGCATCGATGGTGTGTTTTCGATTTGGCAGTTGCGAGTTGAGATACCGCGCACACTGAAGCTTGGAACGGCCGATATACGGGATACTAGAACGAATATGTATGCGCTAGCAGCAGTGCCGCTGGAGTAGGTCTATGGGTTGAAGAGTCGGCCTGACGAAAAGTTAACCTTAGTAGAAGCGGCGAAATCAGTAATCCAGTTTTCCGCGGGCTGGTACTGCGACAATCTTCCTCGATCTACAGGCCGAAGTACTTTTCGCCTACTTGCTAACGCGCGCAGGACGTAAACGCTGAACGCATCTACGAAGCAGCTTCTGCAACTTCGATCCAATTCAACAAAGCATCTTCGAGTCCATTTTGGTGTGGTCTAAGTGAAGTCGGTTAGATACCCCAGTCAATTCGCTCCCAACTCGGCATACACTAGTCGACTCCGATGGACACCACGTGTTGGAATTGTGTTCACCTTAACTGTGGAATCCAAGTTGGAATGTGATCTTCGATGCTGGAATTAGTCCCAGCAATACTCATGAGCACGGTGCAGGTACCATAAGGCACGAAGAATGTCATTAGGTGTTTCGACGTCGTGTCGTCGCCAACAGGCAAGTTCCAACCAGCAAAGTCAGGATGCATGATGGCTCGGGAACTAAAGTCGCAGCCACCGCGCCGCTCGGATTGCCGTAGCTCGCCTGCCAGGCAGCCAGATCAGACATGCTGAGCGGATTAGGCGACTCGCCACGCTGCCAGGCGAGAAAGTCGTCACCATTGATGTTGCCGTCGACGTTGTAGTCGGCGGACGCACCTGTTTCAGCGATGAACAGCCCCTGACTTCCATCAGTGAATGAAAGTGAGAACAGAAGCTGGCCCGCGGAATTGAACACGCTCGTTTGCCCGTCTTGCGATCCAGCCGCCGTCGTGAAGCCGCTCGTCAGAAATGCGACTTCTCTGAGATCTTCTGCCAATGGATCGGGATCGACATCGAACAGATCACCTTCACGGGCGATCACGCGCAGGTGGCCGTCGACTTCGGCGAACAAGGCTCGATCGTTCGAGTCGTCGACGTTCTCGCCTTGCAACTCGCTCGAGAAGGCAACTTGCCCAGCGTCGTTCAAATAGAACGAACTGATTTCGCCAAAACGGGCTGAATCGGTCGCGTCGGGGATGAGGTCGTTTTGCCGCGATACAATTTCTAACGAACCGTTGACGATCTTGTAGAACACCTCATCATTTGAGTCGTTGATAGCTGCACCCATCAGGCTTGCATTGAAAGCGACGTTTCCCGCACCATTGATCGCCAGTTGTTCAAAGAGCTCGAACTGTGGATTGAGAAAGGTTCCGGGAGCAGTTTGCCCCATCTCTACCAACAGATGCAACCCCTCGTCCTCCAGGTAGAGTCCCGTAGATTGCCCAGACGGGCCGTCTGTGAAACCGCGAAAGAGGGTGGCTCCAGCGTTGTTGATGCTAAATAGATCGACGTCGAAAAAGTTCGTCCCCACGACGGCGCCGGGTGCGGCGGTCCCGCTGAGTACCACCTCTTGCAGTCCGTTACTTTCAGTGTGCGTGAAGATCCCAACGCCTCCGGAATGGGGACCAACAAATGTCACCTGCCCGGTGTTGCTGATCTGCGGAGCGCCTACGGAAAGAAAGCCGAATGTGGTTCCTGGCCCAGCACCTGGCACCTGTTGTCCCTCGCGGGCGATTAGATTTGTACTTCCTGAGCCGAACGAATAAACAGCTCCGTCATTGTCGCCATTCGTGCCGACGCCATCCAGCAGCACCGAACCGACCGACTGCCCTGCTTCGTTCGTTGCGGAGATATTGATGTCTGAGAAGACCACGCCATGACCGGCCCCCGGAGCCCAGCCGCGTTCCAAGGCGAGTAATTCGGTCGCGTCGGCCGAACCGTGAAACACGCCATGGTTGTTGCCAACGTTGACTCCTTCGCCGGTAAGTTGTGTGTCAAAAACCACGCTTGCGCCACCGCCAGACAAGTAAAAAAGTCCCATCGTGGCGCTGTCGTAGGCGACGTCGCCGACGAAGCCGGGAGGAAGATCATCGCCACGGGCGACAAGCGTATCGGTGACTCCATCCGACAAGTACACTCCTCGGTCGTTCTCCGATGGAAGCACGCCTGGCCCCTGGTAAGTAGCAACGTATACCGCGTTTCCCGCATCGCTGAGTGACCGGGCACTGAAGGATTCGTAGTTAATCCCAGGATCAGTCCCTGCGGCAGGGAGCCCCGACAGGTTGAGAGTTCGATAAGTGATTTCTGCATGCAGCTTACCAATCATTGTGAGCAATAGCATCGCGCCACCCAGCGTGATTGGAAGCAATCTCTGCCCAATGGTCATATTCAAATCCTTATTTTAGGGATGTAAACCCGAAGTCTTGCGGTCGGCGAATCGCGCAGGCAAGTGCCCAAAGGCTTGCCAACAACGCAGTCGAAGGTTCAGGCACAATGTTCTCGATCGCTACCAAACGCAAAGTCACGTCGTGCGGATGATAAAGCACTTCCCACTGAAACTCTTTGCCGCCTGCGATGGAGACCGGCTCAGCATCGAAAGTTCCACTCACGTTGCCGACCGCGGTAAGGATGGTGAACTCGTCGCCGATTTCAGGGAGGAACAGGCCACTGCCCGTGTCGATTAACTCGACTCCGAGCAGCCCGTCGAGCACGGCGTCCATGCCTGTCACTTGCAAGAGATCATGCTCGTCTCCCGAAAGGTAGCCGCCAATCTCAGTAATCCAGGTGCCACTTGCAGTATTCTCAAAACTATCCACCGAGGCGATGCCCGGAGAATCGCCGACTGAGAGCAATCCTTGATTAACCAAACCGGTTTCGTCGAGCGTAGCTCCGTCGGCGAGATTCATCTCTCCGGTCGTCCTGTTGGTCAACGTTCCTTCGCCGGTAAACATGGCCCCCGCGTCGATTTGCGACGTCTTTCGCATTCCTAGGCTGGAAGACGGGGTCGCGAAGTTGGTGGTGGTTCCTGATGCAAATCGCGTATCGGCGTTGATGCGAATATCGGTCCCTGAAACGTTGACCTCACCCTCGAGCCAGATCTTCGATCCTGCCAACCGTGTAGCGCCGAACGGGAGAGTGTTGTTCAGGTTCAACGTTCCTTCCATGGTCCAGAAGTCCTCGGGGTCCGCGAGGTTGAGCGTGAACTGGCCGGTAGCGCCGCCGCCAATGGTCATTTCGCTTCCGAACGTGTTCATCTCATTAGTGGATTGGATATTCTCCGCATTGACCACGAGCGACGAGTTGACTTGCCAATCGGCTTGAAAAGATGCGCCTGGACTTCCGTCCAGGTCGAATCTCTTGGCGTTGATTACAGTAGGCCCGCTAACGGTGGCGTCGTCAAACTGGCGAGCGACACCGTTGATTGTCACGTCGCCATCCCAGTCAGTGGGACCACGAAAAGTAACCACTCCATCAATGGGGGCATCGCTGTGCGTCGCGAAGGCTCCACCTCGCATTGTGGTCGCGCTGCTAAAGAGGAGTTCAGTCGTCCCAGAGTTTAATGTGAATTGTCCGCCATTTACGGTTGCGCCTATGAACTCGAGTCGCGACTCACTTCCCAACGAAATGTTTGCGCTCGCATTGATCGTGGCTTTCGATGTGATAACGAGGTGAGCAAACTCGCCGAAGTGCAGGCTTGGAGTCATTGAGAGCTCGCCCTCAAGCGTAACGGGCACGCCGTCAATGACGGCGGGCTGGTTGGTTGCGCCATCAATACCAACTTGAACGACGCTCTGCGCATCCAAGGTCCAGCTCTCGGAAAGATTCATCGTCAGTCGACGATCGTTCGCAAGTGTTAATTGACCGCTAAACGGATCGGTGAGGCCTGTACCGTTTAGCGTGAAATGATCGTAGACTTGCGGTCCGCCATCGCCGAAACTGTTTCCGCCTACAAACAGCTTGCCACTTTCGTTGGTGCCATCGAGATCGAACAGAGCGTCTCCAAGCTGGTTAAACGTCAGCACTCCTTGCGCATCGATGATTCCGTCGTTGGAAGCCGTAAAGAAATCACCGTTGAAGTTGACGACGCCTTGTCCGGCAAGCTTCGCGTTGGGGCCAATCAACAGCGAGCTTCCGATGTTGGCGACGGCCCCTCCGCGGAGTGCGAGTTCGCTATCGGCGCTCAGAGAGACTTGGCTAGCCGTCAAGTCGGCCGGGCCTGCGCTAGGGTAGATGAACAATGCGGCGGGCTGACTCGGCCCGGGGTTGAGCACGTTCTCGCCCCGAATTGCAAGGGCCGCTTGAACAGAAACCGGAAAGGCGTCGCCGGCAGGCAGCACGCGATTGGTGACTTGGTTGCCGTTGCCGATACGCAGGTCTTCAACGAAGGCCGGCTGATCAATCTGGATGGACAGGTCTTGTACCGTGGATTCGAAGGTTCCGATGAACGCGAGATCGGTAATTCCAGGCACGCTGTTCGTGTGCCAGTTGGAGGGCTCGGACCAAAGGCCGTCGCCGCCGATCCAGTCTTGGCCGAGCGCTGGTTGGAGGTTGATGATCGCGAGCGTTGCAGCCGTTAGCAGCGGTGGAGTCAGCACGATTCTTCGAAGATGTCGCATTGTGTTTTTCCCAGGCTTGGCAGGCACCTTGAAGGACCGCGATGCACCTGCGGACCTCGCACCTTGGAGCGAATTAGTCGGCTGTTTCAGAAGGAAACGCCATCGGCAGGGTCGAGCGACACACAAAGTAAGAAAAACGGAAGATTTCTGCTTCGCAGAGAATCGGAACTGCGATTGCGGTTCCTAGGACGACTGCGCCGAGCCTCGCTTGGGCACACAAACTACGCGGAATGTACTCGCGCCAACGCTGGTTGTTTTCTTGACTCCCGCGGTGAGAGGACGTGTTGAACGTCGCGCAATAAGTGTAGCAGCCCCAAACGCGGCACCCGCTGATCGTCACCACTGCGACACACCGATTCGCTCAATGGTGACTGGGCGTTGTAATCTTCATCCAAAAGGCAACGCAACAAAGGGATCTGTGTCGATTGAGCACTGCTTCAGTTTCCAACGGAGGAGAATTTCTTCGCTTGTGGTTGGGAATCGTTTCGATAAATGATTCTGATCGCGCTAACTCGGTTTCGCATCCAGTAGCGCGGAGGAATCTGTTGCAAATCTGATGGCGCGGGCGGATCGAGAATTTTCTGAGAGTAAATCTCTTTGACCACAGCATAGAGTAACGACTCTACTTCGACTCTAAGTCATCGATTCCAAAAGAGATGGTGATCTTCGAGGCGCGCAAGCCGGTGCAAAAAACACGGAGGTCTCCGCCATCGAATTCATTTTGGGACCTGCGCTCGTAAGCAAAGTTGGTCCAACGGGCTTCGGTATCAGATCTCGCAACCCGACGGCGGTCACACGACCGCTACGATTACTTCCTCGCTGTTTTGCTCAGTCGCTGCACTATAATCGCGTCATTCTTTGTCGGCGTAAACTACGAATGATGTAATTGGCGACTTGCGACCAGGGGTGACTGCTGAGATTCGCCAGACGTCCCTCGACATTTGTGCACAAAATGCTGGCTACGTTAGCACGGTCACATGACTTACGCGGTAAGAATAGTGTAACTTCAAACCACCAACAACTACCTAGGCAAGTCCATGTTGGCAGAAAATGAACCAGTGCGACAATTCATCACGATCTAATAGGATCTATCCCCCGGTGCATCGCGACGAACGACATTCCCAGTAGTGCAAGTATTATTGATGTGGCGTGAGGTTCCGGCACCGTCCCCGCGGCGTGTGGTCGAGCAAGACTTTCGCTGAGTTGCGTCTGCCACAGTAAGAATTCTGGTCCCGCAAGATCTAGTCCATAGCGCACCTGCCAGCCCAATGCCGGGTGCGTTAGGTCATCGTGATCGACGTCGCCGTCTCCATCGAAGTCCGCTGCATCTGGGATCACGACGATCCAATCCAGACCGTCAGCGGAGATCATTTGCTGTGTAGTCCAAGTTTGTCCCTGCAAGTCAACGGTGATGTCGTGGAGCCCTCGGAAAACCCGCTCAATAACTTCACCATTCGCGTCCGTTGCCAACGACTCGTTCGTCCACCACTCGTCAAACACCAAATCTAGGATCGCTTGGTCGACTGGTAAAATTTCAGCATTCGAATCTGCGGCTGCGTCCAGTATTGAAGAGCCCCAGGTAATGAACGAATCGGTTGCGTCGTGAGCGAAAATCGCGGTCAGAAAGTCACGAGTAAACTGTTCGCGCAACGCATGATCTTCAGAACTGTACGTAAACTCCGTAATCTTGACATCTAAATCGAAGGCTGCAAAACGATCTAGGATCTGCCACAATTTTTCGGGGCCTGTGAGTCGAGAATCGTCAAAATGCGACTGGAAGCCCAGTCCGTCAATCGCAGCACCGTTGTCAAGCAAGTAGCTGACGCTGTCGAACAGCGACTGATGAGCGGAGCTGTCGGTATTGCCTGATGAAGCCAAGATATTGAATTCGTTGAGATAAAGCTTCGCGGACGGGTTGGCGGCACGGGCAGCGTTGAACCAGTCGATCATTACACTGTCGCCGAAGATGTCCATTAGTTCGTGGTTGTCGCGAATCTCGTTGATGACATCCCAATCAACAAGTTTGCCTTCCGTAGCCATTCCAATATCTGCAATATGATCTAGAACCGCTTGTCGCATCTCACTGTCTAGCTCAGCCTTACGCGTCTGACTTGTGGAGAAATCGTGGTATTCGTCCAACCTCGCTCTCATCGACTGTGGCAAGTGCGAGTAGGAAGGCCATACCATCACGTGCCCGCGCATGGTCATACCGTTCGATGCGGCCCAATCGAGTGCGTCAAGAGAAATCTGCTGCGAGAAATTCGAGCCCCAATTACCTTCCCAAGGCGGCCACTTTAGATCATTGAAGAATGTTCCTGTGTTGAACAACTCAGCCGCTTTCTGCTGATATGCGATATTGGCTGGTGAAGTACTCGTAAGCCGAACTCCGCTCATTGCGGAACCAAAGCCGTATTCATGTTCGACCATCTCGACGGTCACATGAGCTCCAGTCACGGGCACGCCTGCCGTAGTGCGAACCTGCACTCGTAGGTCGGCTTTTCGATTCCGATCGATTCGCGTCACCGCTTCCGCTCTCCAAGGAGCGTCAGGTTCGTACCCGACATAGGGAGCTGGAGCTGCCGCGGTGTTAGACACTTTCAGATTGTCAAACTCGATGTCAAACGGCCCTGGTGAACCCCATTGCCCTTCGATCTGCCAATTTACGATACTCGACAAGTCGGGTAAAACGTCGACGAATTGTCCTGAGTTGCCGTCATATACGGCGTCGGGATTGCTCAACGTATTAAGCGATGTCAGGCTGACGGGCGTTCCGGGGTCAAGCTCTCCGACATTCACCTTCCAGCGCGCGGACAGGTTGTTTGAATCGACGAGATTGACTTGAAAGAAGTCTACCTGATTCGCAGACCCTGGAATAATGTCAACGACAATTCGCGCATCGGTCAGTGAGGAAAAGTCATGCGACTCAACTTCGACACCCGCTCCCCAGCCATCCGTAGTATCAGTGATGTGCGTCGTCTGTGGACCCGAGGACTGAACGAATCCACCGTAGGTATAGCTGAATGGATCGGCATTGAAATCCGAGAGCAGGACTTCTGTCGCGCGCGAAATGCTGACGTCAAAAGCCTGACTAAAGCCTACGACGATTGGCAAAAGCAAGAGCACTACGTTTCGAATGATTTGCATCAGAACTTATCATGGGGATGACGAATCGTAGACTGACGACGGTACTCGCATTGGACTCCAGACGTTGATTGTTGGAGCATGCGCCACGGATCGCGATACACTATGTATCGTTCTTTGATCTCTCCGATCAGAGTTCACCCTCGCACTGGGTTTGCAATGCCGTGCATAACGGACGACGTCCTCGAATTACGGGCCGAACGCAGTTATCAACGAACGAAAAGTGGTAAACGAAGCGGCTGGCCTGCCCCGGCAAATGTGTTCGCCGGCCAGCCGCTCGATTGCTGGTGTTGCCAATTGAATTGGAGCTTGAACCGTGGATTGGCAATCCCAACGCCTAGCGCCGACGCAACAATCCGAGTGTCCCGAATGTCACGGACAGGATGCCAAGCGTCGCTGGCTCGGGAACATTCCAAAATCTGATGTTGTCGATCGTCGTCGCAATCTCACTAGGACCTCCCGCATCGCCACCTTGTGCAGTCATTATCAGCTGTGCCCAAGTGCTGCTGCTGGTGAGTCCACCTTTGTACCCCTCTGCAGCTAAGTCCCAGGTGACGGTGCTCGTGCCGACCGGAACATCGCCGCCGCGCTGATTCCAATTCAAACCATCACCCTGCATGATGAAGAACACTTGCCGCCACTCCGCAGTCGACGGAACCGTAACGTCATACGAGACAAAGTCATACGTCGCAACCAATTCGGCCAATTCGGTACCACCATCTTGGGAGAGAATTGTATTCCACGTGTTGGGATGGTTGATTTGCAAGGCATAAGTGCCGTCAGTCGCTCCGTCGGTAGTAAAGCTCTGTGAATTGCCGCCGGGGATGATGTCGGCGGCGATAGCTGTCGTATAGTCATTCTCAAAACTTGAGAGGGTTGTTGCAGAGGATCGATCCACACAAAGCAAGAGCACTAGAGTTGCGAGTGAAAGTGTACGAATCGTTAGTCCTAGCGAATCACTGAATACCGAGATCATTAGTCGAACCTTTCTAAAAGAGAACTGCATGAAAAAAGTCTGCTGTCGACGCACTTGCTTCAAGCTTTCAGATAAGACACCCATCAAATCACGCTTTCCTGTCTGTCATGGCGTACGCTGCCCTTCACTACCATTCAAAAATCGCCGCTATCAATGACTGCACCATCACTTCTGTTTCCAAGCCGGTCAAAGACAAAGGGGTCGATGTCATAAGAAATCAAATGCACGGATCCGTCAGCAAAGACGGAATTGAAGCCGGTCGTGTGGGCAGAGCCGAAGTTATAGACGCTGTTTGATTCTCCGTACAACGCATTATTACTTTGCAAGATAGGATCAGAGTCGGAGAACGGCTCCATGCATGTCGAGCGCATCGAGTCGGGATCCCATCCGTCAGACCAACCTCGATCATCGGACCAACTTCCACCATCATAAAGATCTATTCGCACCAGCTTTTCGCCAACGGCCATAGTATTACTTAGCCCGTCTTCAACCATTGCCGGCCGAATAGTCGGAGTCGTGTTGTGAGTTCGACGTTTCGTAACCTTATTCCACGGCGTGCGGACGATCACACCCGCCCATTCGCGATCATCGGGCACCTCCCAGGTATTTTGCTGCGGAAAGAGGAAGAAGGAATTCCGTCGCATCTTCAGCGGATCATCAGGATTGATGGCGCGCCTTGACGGTTCCATATCGAGTGGCCAGTACCCGCAGGGATTTGCCCCGACGTAGTCGGAAAGGATCGCTATTCCGCCGTCCGGCGTGTGGTCAGATTCCGTCGCTCCACGCCCACGCGAGGGGCAAATATAGATACCGACAACCGAACGTTGAATCTGCTCCGTGGTGTTGAGACCGTGAATCGCGTCCTGTTCAAGGTAAGGCAATATCTGAAACCCCCAACCAAGTCCTTGCTTTTCGGGGCCGTACGGCACTCCGGAGCTAAATACATAGTCCTCGATGCGTGGGTGTGGAACATCGCCTCCTGTAGGAAACACCTTCCTAGCGCTCACAAAGTTATGGAAGGCCAGCCCAACTTGCTTTAGCTTGTTCTTGCAGTCCGTCCGCCTCGCCGCCTCTCGAGCAGATTGGACTGCCGGCAGCAGCAATGCGACCAAGACACCTATGATCGCAATAACCACCAGCAGTTCAACGAGCGTGAAGCCGGGACTCTTACGAACTATACAACGACCGCATGCACCGAAACCCGTTGAGTTCGAATTCCCGCATGAAGGTTTGGTTGCAGCTGTTGGCAGCGAGTACCATCTATGCTTTGGCCCATACATGCTATTTCTCCAAGGACGAGTCGCTTTCAAACACAACGGGAGAAGAGAAGAATAAGTCGACACCAGACAGTTATGTCGCTCAGCGTCGAATACGCGCTGCCGAAAGCCCAATGGCTGCGACAAGCATTGCCAAGGTCGAAGGCTCGGGCACAGCACCAACAGCAGGTGTGGCGCCAGTAAATTGTTGCTGCCATGCGAGGTAGTCACTACCGTCAGAATCGCCATCGCCGTCGGCGTCGGCTATGCCGTCAACGTCGGCACCGTAGTCTGATTGCCACAACGCAAGGTCGTCGCCATCAATAACCGTATCGTCATTGAAGTCCGCATCCGGACCGCCCACGAACCTAAGGTTGTCGATCACAGTCGCGACTCGCGATTCTCCAGTCAGGTCTTGTCCCTGGAAGATCAGGTGAATTTGCCACCATGTATTCTCAACATCAGGAAGACTATCAATTGCCGCTTGCTTCCAGTTTGCTGAACCATCGCCGTTGGGATCGGCGAGATCGATTGACACATTCGTCGTGACGTACGGGTCAAATCCGGTCCCTGCATCCAAATCGATTCCAACTTGAGACCACCCGAGGCCGTTGCCTTGCATAACAAAGAACAGCTGTCGCCACGAAGTGTTAAAGCCATCTACTGTGACGTCCAATTCAAACGTGTCGCTGTTGGCAACCAATTCCATGAGCTGACCGCCATCCAGCTGCAAGGAATGCGTCCACCCAGTATTATGTGTCACTTCCAATGCCTCCAAACCTTGAGTGACACCACGATCATCAACAAATGCAAAATCTGCATTTGCGGGATCCCCGATCGGATTCCATTCCAACCCGATTGAGCTACCAAAATCCCCTTCATATCCTGAGATGAATGTATCTGCCGGTGCATCCGAACAGAACAGCCCCCCCACAACAATTGCCGACAACACAATCGGAAATCGATACCAACGCGCTTGAGACGCCCGCATCTTACGCGAGTTCCTTGGTACAGCTTCGGAGACGAGTGACTCTAGTAATGAAAATGACTTCTCTAGAGCGAACATGACGAATTGCCTTTCTTGCGAGTAGTGGTAGTTGTAGATCTGGTACTTGTGGCGACACTTTGCATCAGCGATCAGGTGCCGGACCGGTTGATCCTCGTACGATAAGCTTAGGCTTGATTGTCCTCACTACGCTCTCACAGCTGGTTGCTTTCGGCCCGATGGTTTTGAGGATCAATTCAGCACCGAGCTTTCCAATCCTCTCCGCGTCAAAGGCGACGGTCGTCAATGGAGGTGTCATATACTTTGTGCTAAACATGTCGTTGAATCCTAGAATGCTGATGTCACGCGGAATGCCGACGCCATATTGCCACATCGCGTGACACAGCAACGTCGCTTCCAAGTTGCTATAACATAAGACTCCTGTGGGACGGGAATCGCCGCTAACAAGTAGCGAGACCGCCTCTTCCTCTGGCACGAAAATGAGCTCCTTTGCTTCGAGACCTTGTCCATGTTCCGATGCCGCTGCTCCGTAACCTCGACGGCGCTCATGGACACTACAGTGTTGCTTGACCGATTCATGCACATAGTAGAGTAATTGTCGATGCCCAAGCTTCAGCAGATGTCGTGTAGCGGCGTAGGCGCCCGCGTAATCGTCGACCAACACTTGACTAAGCGAAGCGTCCGAGTCATCTGCGAGTGCAACAACTCCAACATTGCTCTCTGCTAGTGCCGAGCTCACGCGCTCGTGCAATGGCTGAAACGTTACAGCGCCATCGATTTGGCCGCCGCGAATGATATCTTCCCACCCATCGTTCCCACCGAGCGGCACGAACACCAAGTGATAGCCATCTTCTTGCAGAGCGCCCACCAGGCTATTAATAACCTGCGTATTGACTCCTTCAAACAACCAGCGATCGGAGCTGTACAAAAGACCGATACCATGCGTTACACCTCGTGATAACGCCCGTGCACGACGGTTGGTGCGATACCCAAGTTCCTTCGCGATCCTTCGCACTCTGTTGGCCGTCTCAGCGCTACGTTCCTGCACCTCTTTGACGTCGCCGCGCATGATTCTTGCAACGGTCGAGCTCGAGACGCCAGCTCGCTCAGCCACTTCATAGATCGTTACGGGCATAACCTGTTCGGAATCCAGATGCGCCAGCCCACTCTGGTAGCTGTACCGTCCGAATCCGCCTTGAGAAAAGAAATCGATGAGAAATTGCCAACGGTGCCAATAATAACCCTTCCATCCGCTACTGTCAATAAAATTGCAACGAAAAAGAGGTGTTGGCGGCCGAGAGAGTCAGAATTGATTGCTTATGATGCTTTGAATCAAGGACGATGAATCTAGCCTCATTGCGTCTTCCAAGCGGAAATGACGTCAACTCTCTTCGCAGAATGGAGGTAGATAGCTAATCACGGGATATTATCGCCATCGGTGGCATTAATTTCCATTCGATAAGTTGACTTTCTTAGTGAATCGCAACAATGACGTGGTACTGAGTAGTACCTAGAGGGCCAACGGGTCGTTTTTCTAATGAAGTCGCTTGATCTGTTGACAGGAGAGCTGTTTCTATGAATTGCAAACTGGCCATCCGCTCTCTCGCCAGAGGCTTAGGATTAGCTGTTTGCTGGCAGGCACTGTGTCACCCAGCGTACGGCAATGAAGGGTTCGAACGGCGTACGGACGTCGAATTAATCCGCGTCAATTCGATCGGTTTCCCACTCGTCGGGGAGAAGATGGCGACCATTCTCGGCAAGTGCAGCGAGTTCCGGGTGCAGAATGCGACGTCGAAAGACACAGTATTTCGAGATGAAGTGCGAACGCATCCGACGCTCCCAAACGTCAACACGGCAGATTTCTCCGATCTTTCAACACCAGGTCGCTACCGAATTGTTGTTGAAGGCATGGGAACTTCTGCCGAATTTGAGATCAACGATAGCGTCTTCAACCGCCCATTCTATCGTTGCTTCCATGCCATGTACCTATCGCGGTGCGGGGCAACGGTATATTCGAAGCAAGATGGACACGAGTTTAAGCACGACGCGTGTCATCTTGCCGACGGGTTACTTGCGCATACGGGCACTAGCAGCGATGGCACCAAAGATGGCGTAGGTGGCTGGCATGATGCGGGCGACTATAATAAGTACGTCGTCAACGGCGCATTCACAGCCGGCATGCTGCTCACAGCTTGGGAGCACTTTGCGGGGGCGCTTGAACCGTTGGATTTGCGCATCCCTGAGTCCGACAACAAGACTCCAGATTTTCTAGACGAAATACGTTGGGAACTTGAGTGGCTGTTGAAGATGCAGAGGCCCGACGGACGCATTTTCCATAAACTCTCTGCCCTACGGTTTGGCGGCGCGAAGCTCCCGGAAAATGATGAAGCGAAACGTTACTTCAGTCCGTGGAGTACTGCCGCGACTGCGGACTTCGTCGCTGTGTTAGCACACGCGTCACGGGTTTATCGCAAGTATGATGCTGAATTCTCAAAGCGTTGTTTGGACGCCGCGAAACTAAGCTACGAAATTCTGAAGCTTCACGAAGGCGAAGTGACTGCAGACCTCACCAAGTTCTCGACGGGGGCGTATTCCACGACGGACAGAGATGACCGACTGTGGGCGACGTCACAGCTGTGGGAGTCTACCGGCAAAACTGAGTTTCTTAATGAGTTAGAAGAGCGAATAAGACAGCGATACGATCTACTAGAGGCTTCCGAACCAGCGATCCAGGCTGATTGGGATTGGAAACAAGTTTCAAACTTGGGCATGTTTACTTATGTTCTTTCGCAGCGACATGGTCGAGACACACGTCTGGTGAATCGACTGACTGCGGATGTGCTTTCGTCAGCGGACACGATTGTGAATCGATCTGCGAACCATCCTTATGGGCGTCCGCTCGGTGATCGCTATTACTGGGGCTGCAATGGTACCGTCGCGAGACTAGCGATGAACTTGGAAGTCGCAGATCGCCTGTCGGCACGATCCAGCTACAGGCATACCCAGCTACACGCTTTGAGCCACTTGCTCGGGTGGAACGACTACGGACGCAGCTACGTCACGGGCGTGGGCCACCGTCCACCACAGCTTCCGCACGATCGCCGAAGCATGGCCGACAAACTAGTGCCGCCATGGCCAGGATACCTAATCGGGGGCCCATGGCCGAAATCAACCGATTGGCAAGACAGCGAACACGACTACAAGACAAACGAGATCGCTATCAACTGGAATGGCGCAATCGTCTACGCATTAGCCGCGTTCGTCAAAGCAGATACTTTCGCCGCAGATGTGAAGCCGATATATTCTTCGCCCAACTAAGGATATTCTCGACCTGTACCGGTCGGCCGACAGTGGCGAAGCGTTGTCGCCTTCTTATGCAATTCCGCCATCGACACCGGGAATAAGGCAAGGCGAACCAATTTATCCGACCATCCGATGACGTCCCATTACCTGGGATGTCGAATCACCAGATTGTGAGACGAAACAACGATCTCGATAGGGCTGGATCATTTACAGGGGGCACACGTCTCAATAGACCGTTTGTGACTCCCACCATAAACGATACCAGTAAGTGTTGAGAGAATCTCTTTCCGAGCGAGTCCCGGAAAAGGAAGTTCAGACGTGTAGAATGCGACATCAACAAAAGTAGATTCTCCCGATGCTGCGTCGAGCGGATATGGAGATTGCCAAACTGCAAATGGACGGAGCGGCGGTGTGTCCACCGACCGTCGTAAGTCGCGTCTCGAAGTCGCCGAGGGTGCGTCGGCTTCAATTAGTGACGGAGCGACTGAGGTCGCAGGGGGCGTTTCCCCGCCAGCAGTTCGCTTGCAATACTGCAAGTGGGGTCAGCACTCCTCATGGTTGCGCAAAATGCATATCGCATTCTCGGCTTGGCGGTAGATCAGATTCCAGCTTCGGAGAATTTCTCCGCTTGCGGAAACTGAACGGCTGAACTTGCTGCTATCTAAGCTAAAAAAAGCACGATCTTCATCCAAGCGAGGGGACGAGTGCTATCGAATTGATACCACTCAATGGGACTGCAATAAGTTCCCAGGCGATTCCAAACTCGGCGGTGATCACCGATGCTCCGCCTACCTGCAACGCCTTCCAAGAAACTATCACCGAGAAGCTAGTCTCAGTTCTCACAGCTGGCGTAGCAGACGAACGCATTGACCGGGCCGCTCAAGTACTAGCCAATTCAGGACTTTCCGCAAACGAAAAGCTCAAACGCATTGATTCGCTCATCCCGCTGCCGCCAACGTCCTCCAGTGCTGACCTGGGAACGATGCTAGGAGTGTCGAAGCAGGCGATTCAGAAAACTGAATGGTGGCGGAAGAATAGGGCTGGGCGGCAGGAGGAGTTGATTACTCGTCGCCAGGATGTCCATCATCGGAGGTCGAGTGAGGCTGACCTCCCCAAGAAGCTGGATTAGCGGCGGGCGCAGTAGCAGGCAACCGGTTGCCGCCCGGTTGTCGCAAAAAATCTTTGGGCATTTCTATGCCTTCGTGTACAAGCTCGTGCGGGGTTATCTGTGGGTGGTCGGTTGTCGACGTTGGTTGACAGAGCCGGATAGAGAGTAAGAGCAAGCCGACGCTTGCCCGTTCACTCTCACCGCAATAGGAGCGACGTTGATGCAACCCACCTCTAATTCCAACCATCTACTGTCTCGCCGTGAGGCATCCAGCTATCTGGCGATCTCGCCGCGCAAACTGGATCAACTCGTCGCCGACGGCGACTTACCACGTGTGAAGATCGGCAGTTGCGTTCGCTTTGAACGATCCGATCTTGATGCCTTCATCGCAGCTCGAAAAGCGGCTTAACTCTCACAACACGAGCCCGG